>JAAYKU010000154.1 GCA_012522275.1 Smithella sp. | reverse complement strand
CCCGCTTCTCAGCGACGCAGTTACCTTCAGCTATCGGGGATGAGCATTCCCCGAGAGAGGACTTTCACCTCTCTGATCGCGCCCGCTCCCGGGCGCACGGATACCGGCCTTCGCCGGTATGACGATATTGACGGCTTTTGACGATTACGACACGGTCTCCGGCAGGGGACAAGAGCGGAAGGCTTCCTTAGACTACGAGCTGTGAGCCACCACCATTCCTCCAATCCTCCAACCCTCCAACCCTCTAATCCTCCAATCTTCTAATCTTCCAATCCTCTCTCCTAAAGCGGTATATTGCTGTGCTTCTTTACATGGCGGAATTCTTTTTTGCCCTGCATGACGTCGAGCACGGCGACGATGCGTTGGCGCGTGTCGGCCGGCAGGATCACTTCATCGATGGCGCCCAGAGAGGCGGCAAAGTATGGGTTGTTGAATTTTTCCTCATAGCCCTCGATCAGCTCGGCACGCTTTGCGGCCGGGTTCGCCGCCGCCGCGATTTCACCGCGGTAGATAATATTGCAGGCGCCGTCTGCGCCCATCACGGCGATTTGTGCCGTCGGCCAGGCCATGACGTAGTCCGCCCCGAGCTGTTTGCAGCACATGCCGATATAGGCACCTCCGTACGCCTTGCGTGTAACAACTGTAATTTTCGGCACGGTGGCCTCGGAATAGGCGTGCAAAAGCTTCGCGCCGTGGCGGATGATGCCCGACCATTCCTGGTCTGTACCGGGCATATAGCCGGGAACATCCGTGAAGGTCAGAAGGGGAATATTGAAAGCGTCGCAAAACCGGATGAAACGCGCGGCCTTGTCCGAGGCGTTGACGTTGAGCACGCCTGCGTAATACATGGGATTGTTGGCAATCACGCCGACCGGCCTGCCCATGATGCGAATAAGGGCGATAATGATGTTTTGCGCCCACTGCTCATGCAGCTCAAACATTTCATTATCGTCGGCTATGGCTTTGACGATGGTCTTCATGTTGTAGGCGCGCGCCGCCTTGTCGGGGATTATTTTGTTGAGTTCCGGGCAGGCCCGTCCCGCCGTGTCGGTTGCGCTTTTACAGGGAAGAGGCGAATGGCAGCTGTCGGGCAGATAGGAAAGAAGCGCTTTGATCTTGTCGATGCAATCCGCGTCGTTTTCGGTAACGACATGGCACACGCCGCTTTTGGAGGCATGCGCCACCGCGCCACCCAGGTCCTCCTGGCTCACATCCTCGCCGATTACGGCTTTGATGACTTCCGGGCCGGTAATGTACATATACGAGGTGTTTTTCACCATGAAGATCCAGTCGGTGAGAGCCGGGGAATAAACCGCGCCGCCGGCGGTCGGCCCCATGATGGCGGTAATTTGCGGGATGTAGCCCGACGCGATGGTGTTGCGGTAAAAGATACCGCCGTATCCTTCCAGCGAGGGAACCCCCTCCTGAATTCTGGCGCCGCCGGAATCGTTGAGGGCGACAAACGGCTTTTGCGCGTCGAGCGCCATGTCCATCACCTTCCAGATTTTTTTGGCGTGCATTTCACCCAGCGTGCCTCCCGCACTGGTAAAATCCTGAGAGGCGGCAAAAACGGTGCGGCCATTGACCCTGCCGAAGCCCGTGATCACTCCGTCGGCCGCGATATCTTTTTTATCCATGCCGAACAGACTGGAGCGGTGCTTCACGAAAAGCTGCATCTCCTGAAAAGTCCCCTCATCAAATAAATGATCCAGACGTTCGCGTGCGGTCATTTTACCGCCGCCTCGCTGTTTCGCCAGTGCTTTCTCGCCCCCCATCTGCATCAGTGACTGAACTTTTTTTTCGTAATCGGCAATTTTGCCACCGGTTGTCGCCTGCTTCACATCTTCGCTCATACTGAATCTCCTTATATTTTTAATAATTGTTTTTATCTTGACGCGTATCCGGCTCTAAGCTACTATCGCGGCCCGTGTTTCAATGCGCAGCAACGCTGATAACGCCCCAACCGGCGTCTGTGTGCTTAACCTTTTTGAAATAAACAGGCAAGAGCTGATTT
>JAAYKU010000153.1 GCA_012522275.1 Smithella sp. | reverse complement strand
TTTGATGTCAAAAAAAGCGAAGTTCACGGCATGGCGCAGCGGGGAGGGTGCGTTACCAGTCACGTGCGCTACGGAACAAGGGTTTTTTCGCCTTTGGCCGAGCCGGGCAGTATAGAAATTCTGCTGGCTTTTGAAAAAATGGAAGCGCTGCGCTATCTCAAATTTTTGAGTAAAGATGCGTCTATTATTTTGAATACGGAAGAGATCAACCCGCCTGCCGTGAACATGGGCGATATGCCCTATCCAGGCGATATAGTTGATTTTCTGAAAAATAATTATCCGCGTGTCGTATCTTTCAACGCGGTCGAACTCGCGCTGCAGGCCGGAAACGCCAAAGCCGCAAATGTGGTGCTGCTGGGTGCTGTATCGAAACTTATCGGCATGGAAAAATCCGTGTGGGAAAAAGTGATTAAGGAGGCTTTTCCCCAAAAGCTGATAAAATTGAACCTGGACGCTT
The DNA here is from genome assembly GCA_012522275.1 of Smithella sp. Taxonomy (GTDB): domain Bacteria; phylum Desulfobacterota; class Syntrophia; order Syntrophales; family Smithellaceae; genus UBA8904. Next base: position 1,479 of record JAAYKU010000153.1, on the reverse strand, counting down.
TTCAAATGGGAATTACTGCTTAAATTATTCGCGTTAAAATAAATCATTTCAAAGGGATGATATGGCAGAAGATTACTATCAGGTTCTGGGGGTAGGCAAAAAAGCCACCGCAGAAGAAATAAAAAAAGCATACCGAAAGCTTGCTGTAAAGTGGCATCCGGATAAAAACCCGGACAATAAAGCGGCTGAAGAAAAGTTCAAAAAAATCAGCGAAGCCTATGCTGTGCTGAGCGACCCCAAAAAGCGCGAAGAGTATGACACTTTTGGTTCGGCCGACCAGTTCCGCCAGCAGTATTCACAGGAGGATATTTTTCGCGGCTTCGATCTTGATGAAATCCTTCGGAGTTTTGGATTCGGCGGAGCCAGGGCAGGGGGGCGCACCACATTTCGCACCTCAAGAAGCGGCGGCGGCTTCCAGGATTATGACGACCCGTTTGCCGGTCTTTTCGGCGGCAGGGGCGCAGGCGGTAGGCAGTATGCCAACATGCCCCAAAAAGGACAGGACGCAGAGTATAACTTATCTATATCATTGGAAGAATCTGTTTTCGGTACGGACAAGAAAATATCCTTCCAAATGGAAAACCGCATCGAGGATATCAATGTCAAAATTCCTGCCGGCATCAGCACAGGCAAAAAACTTCGCCTGCCCGGCAAGGGGCTGCCCGGATATAACGGCGGCCCTCACGGAGATTTATATCTGAATATCAACGTCCTGCCGCACCCGATTTTCGCCCGTGACGGCAATGATCTCTACATCGAGAAAACTATCAAGTTCAGTCAGGCGGCACTGGGTACATCAATTGACGTTCCTACGCTGGACGGGACATCCAAGAGATTGAAAATAGCACCCGGAACGCAAAACAACACAAAAATCAGGATGAAGGGTTTCGGCGTTCCCGGCCTGAAAGGTGCGGCCAAAGGTGACCAATATATCAAGATCAGCATAGAGGTCCCGAAAAAACTCACGGACAAACAGATAAAACTTGTCGAGCAGCTCGCTCAGGAGGGAATTTGAAAAGCCGACTGTTTAGTTCGAAGTCACCTTGTATTTGCAAATATCCCTAAAAAGGTTGCCACAATCGAACAAGGCAACCTTTTTTATATTTAAACAATGATTCTAAAAAGCATTCTTAATCAACACCTCATCTTCTGATTTTCAAAAATATCCTGGCTCTTCAACCGTGTAACCACCTTTGAGCGAGTCCTCTTCTTAAACGTCTGATAAGATATATTATGTAAACATGAACTGGGAATTTGATAAAATACTTATTTACGTATTGCAACTACCTTGGTGATTTTTAAATTCTGCTCAGCTGCGTATTCCGACGCAAGTCGCCACTCGATTCCGATTTAAGTCGCCACTCGATTCCGATTTAAGTCGCCACCTGATTCTGATTCATTGCGCCACCCCTTGGAAGGTGAGGAAAGGACGCTGGATAAACTCCATAAAAGCCGCTAAAGCCCCGTAACAAAAACGGA
>JAAYKU010000152.1 GCA_012522275.1 Smithella sp. | reverse complement strand
CGCGCCACCGTAATTGGAGACGAGTGTCACGGGGCAGGCGCCGCGCACTGAACGCTCAAGTTCCAGCACCATCTGGCCGCCGTTTATTTCCGCCATGATCAGGGCTTTGGCGTTTGACGCAACCTGGCGGATCAGGTCTTCCGGGAAAGGCCAGACAGTTTCCAGTTTAATCAGCCCTGCCTTGATACCCTCGTTGCGGGCGTCGCGCAGCGCCTTCATGGCCGAGCGCGCGCTGATGCCGTAGGAAACCACGACCACCTCGGCATCGTCGAGGTACATGTTTTTAGAGGTGATAATTTTGTCGAGGTTTTTGCGGATTTTATTGACCAGGCGGGCGACCATGTGTTCGTGCGCCTCGGCGTTCATTGCCGGATAGCCGCGCTCGTCATGGGTAAGACCTGTTATGTGAACACGGTATCCATCGCCGCAGTTGGCCATGGGGGCGATCCAGTCGTCATCGGCCCTGTACGGCAGATAATGTTCCGGTGCGACAGACGGTTTCCGCCGCGAGATGATTTCAATTTCATCTTCATGCGGGATAACCACCCGCTCGTTCATGTGTCCGACAACCTCGTCGGCCATAATCATCACGGGCAGGCGGAAGTATTCGCTCAGGTTGAAAGCGCGAACCGTCATGTCAAACATTTCCTGCGGACTCGACGGAGAAAGAGCGATTATTTCGTAATGACCGTGCGAGCCCCAGCGCGCCTGCATCATGTCACCCTGAGCGGTCAGCGTCGGCAGCCCCGTACTGGGTCCGGCCCGCTGGACATTGCACACGACGCAGGGGGTCTCCGTGGCGATGCCCAGACCGATATTTTCCATCATCAGCGAAAAACCCGGCCCGGATGTGCTGGTCATGGACTTGACCCCGCCCCAGCTGGCACCCAGGATAGCCGCCATCGAGGCAATTTCATCTTCCATCTGGATATATATTCCACCCAGTTGCGGCAGTCTGCGCGACATCGTCTCCGCGATTTCCGTCGCCGGGGTAATCGGATAGCCGGCAAAAAAACGGCAGCCGGCGGCGAGCGCTCCCTCGCTGCAGGCCTCGTCGCCGTTCATGAAATATGTTCCCGAGTTAGCTCCTTTTGCAACCAAAACCTCTCTCCTTCAGGCCTCACCCGCCAAAATCATCGGCATCGATGCTGTAAATGGCGAAATCGGGGCAGAGAATTTCACAGAAGTGACAATTTACACATTCCGCGGGCTGAACAACTTCTGGGGGATGATAACCTTTTTTGTTGAATGCGGTGGAAACGCTCAAAACCTGACGGGGGCAGTTGGCAATGCAAAAACCGCATCCCTTGCAGCGGTCCTCGATAATGATCACCCGCCCCATCTTCTTTTTTTTGCGCCCGGCATCTGCCGTCCGGCGGCCCGGATAATGTATCGTTTTCTGCATGAATTGTTCATTTCTCCCGCTTGTTCAAACGGCTGTCCCGGGTCAATGCCCGAGCTCTTCCTTGCGTGCCGTCCCTGAGGACGCTGCGTCTGTCCCAACCACTGTTTGCTTGTGTTGAGCGGACGCATTCGATGAGCAATATAAAAATAAGGATAGGCTGTCAAGAAAAAACACGCCAACTGGTGTCTCTTCATGAATGATTACAGGTACTCCGGACGATGGAAGCGGCTGTTTTACCGATAAAAACTTGCATTTTGCCCGCCTGCGTAATAGTTAAGCCACGTTTCGGCAGATAATAACGGCGAGGGTGCATAAACAATGAAAGACTCGGACATTCATCATATCGTCAGAATTTTGAAAAAAGAGCTCGAGCATGGGGAAATGCCCGTCGTTTCGCACATGGCAAAAGACAGCCCGGACCCTTTTGCGATTCTGATTTCGACCCTTTTGAGCCTGCGCACCAAGGATGAGGTGACCGCCGTTGCCGCCGAAAGGCTTCTGGCGCTGGCGGACACGCCGGAAGAGATGCTGAAAATACCGGAAGAGAAAATCGCCCGTACCATTTACCCCGTCGGCTTTTACCGTAACAAGGCGAAAACCGTTCTGACGGCCAGCCGGGACCTGATTGAGCGTTTCGGCTCGAAGGTCCCGGACAACCTCGACGATTTGTTGAGTATCAAAGGAGTCGGGCGCAAAACCGCCAACCTGGTCGTCACGCTCGGCTACGGCAAAGACGGTATCTGTGTGGATACACATGTGCACCGCATTTCCAACCGTCTGGGTTATGTCCAGACCAAAACTCCGGACGACACGGAAATGGCTTTGCGCGCCAAGCTGCCGCGCAAATACTGGATCATCATCAATACACTGCTGGTTTTTTTCGGCCGGACGACATGTAAGCCCATTTCCCCCCTGTGCAGCTACTGCCCGCTTGCCCGGTACTGTGACCGTGTGGGGGTTACAGTCAGCAGATAAGAGCGGGGTTAATACAAAAGATTGGAGGTTGATGAATGGTGGCCGGTGATCGGTGCACAAGGCTATATGAAGCGGTTTCATCCGGCATGTCTGCCTGCGCCGGGTTTTTTGCCGGACTAAAGACCCGCTTCCCGCGCTTCCGTACGCCATCCAGTTTTTTCGCCGTGTCGGCGTGTTTTATTCGAGGCGCTCCGGGCGAAGAAAAAAGTTGACGATTTTTTGTCATTTGTATATATCTCACAAGTTTTTACGGCATCTTGTTTTGCAAGACAATAAACCCGGCCGGCAGTCGATTGTTTTTGTTGACAAACATCCGGCAGGGAAAAGTACAAAGAAGCATTGAATAAAACATCAGCCGGTGGTATATTTCCCGACCAATAGAAGGCTTGTTTGATTTTATAGAAAAGGGATCGTAAAATGACAACCTTGTTAACCATTATTCATATCGCAGCCTGTATCACGCTGATTCTTATCGTACTTTTGCAGGCGGGTAAGGGGGCGAACATGGGCGCCGCCTTCGGAGGCTCCAGCCAGACAGTGTTCGGCTCCAGCGGCGCGGGGACTTTCCTGGGAAAAGTGACGGCCGCGGTCGCCATAGTCTTCATGCTGACCTCCATTTCGTTGACCTACACTGCGTCGAGAAAAGTTTCCGGACTGATGGATAGAGCGCCGGCGCCCGTTGGGCAAGAAGCCGCTCCCGCGGGGGCTGAACTGCCGGCCGGACTGGATATCCCCCCGGGCGCGACCACGGCAACACCCGCCACGTCAGATGAGGCGGCGAAATAGTACTGCTCTTTTCATATCCGCAAGCCGGGGATTATTTTGTGAAAAACGCCCGCTGGACGGGCGCCCGGTATTTACATGCTGCCGAAGTGGTGGAATTGGTAGACACGCTATCTTGAGGGGGTAGTAGGCCACGCCTGTGCGAGTTCGAGTCTCGCCTTCGGCACCATTAAAACACACAGTCTATCATAATCGTTCCGGACTGAGTAAGGTATGAAATCTGTCCCGAAAAGCGTCTCCCGCAAGTCTCCCGCAACCATTGAAAATATCATCGAAAAGACAGGCTCCACCCGTGCAGCATCCGTAAGCGAAGACCGCGACGGACAGTATCTGATTATTCCAGCTCAGAACATCGCCCCGGTGGAACAAGCCAGGCTTGCGCGCCAGGGGCTTGTCGTCAGCGGGAGGGAGGATCTTCTGGAGCGGATTTTCAAGCTCGAGGAAGAAAACCGCCATCTGAAAAATCTGAGCATCAAAGACGGCCTGACCGGTCTGTATAACAGACGATTTTTCAACGGGCAGCTTAAGGTGGAAATTTCCCGCACACGTCGGACCGGAGAGTCTTTTTGCCTTATTTTCATTGACCTGGATAACTTTAAAGCGGTCAACGACACACTGGGCCATACAAAAGGAGACGAGTTCCTGATTGAGCTATCTCGCCGGATGAAAACAAAAGTGCGGCCGACAGATTTTGCCTGCCGCTTCGGAGGCGATGAGTTTGCCGTTATTTTGCCTGAGACCACACTTAGCGATGCAGTCAAAATCGCCGGGCGGTGGCATCAAAATATTGGACAGGCTGCCGCCGGCATGCACCTGGGAGTGTCCGCTTCGATCGGTGTGGATGAATTTGATGTCGCCTGCCGCCTGGATGCGCAGGAGTTCATTCACCGTGTCGATCAAAGGCTGTATCAGGCGAAAAAAGAGGGCAGAGGAAAAATCGTTCATCCGGAAATTAAAAAACGTGAAGACAAGGCTGTGACGTGGGAGGAAAAGGAAATTCTGTTCCACATTTTTCAGCCTTCGGCCCGCCGGCAACACAGCGCGTCAAACACCAAAGGGAAAAAGTAAAAAACAAAAAATATTTATTGTATTGATGACCAGCGGCAAAGGAGGCGTCGGTAAAGCTTTTGTGACAACCAATCCGGCCGTGCCACTTGCCCGGCAGGGCCATGGCCGTGCGTCTGCGCGCCGGGAGGCCTCAGCCGTTGGTGTCCTGCCCGAGAATCAGCTCCAGGTCGCTTCCGTAGCGGCGGTATTTTTCAGGCGACAGGATTTCCCGAGCGTTGCCGCGGTTTTGCACCAGCTCGGCAAGCTTGTCGTCCGGAAGCAGCATGAAAATGGCGCAATCTGTTTCTCTGGCCTTTTCAAAGCGCCAGAGGTAGAGCTTTTTGAGTAGCTCCTTCCGGCGGTTGTCCATGGCGCAAAATCCCTTGATTCTGGTATAGCCGCGCCGGTCGAAATTTCTTTCCTGCCAGCAGCAGGCGGCTATTTTCGCAAAAGCGTCCGTAGCCGCGGTTTCCAGCCCCTGCTCTTTTAGCGCCGCCAGCTGTTTTTCGTACAGGGCCGGCAGCACAGTGACATCCTGGACGGCATAGGCAAGCTGCGTATCGGTCAGCGGCCGCAGGTCCCAGCGCGAGCGCTGCACTTTTTTGCTTTTGTTGAGCTCGATATTGAGAAACTCGCGGACGATGGTCTCAAGCGACAGTTGACGGTATCCCAGCAGCATTGCCGCCCTGTGCGTGTCAAAAATATTTTCGAATTCAAAGCCGTAGTCCCTTTTGAGCAGGCGGATGTCATTATCCGCCGCATGCATAATTTTGACGACGGATTTGTTTTTTAGCGGCCAGGCGAGAAACGACAGATCAAGCCCAACAGTCGGGTCGATAATCAGTGTTATTCCGGAAGTGAAAACCTGTATCAGGCAGAGTTTCTCGCGGAAATAGCGGAAAGAATCATACTCCGTATCGATTGCCAGAAGCGACGCGTTTTGTATATATTCGGCCGAACGTTTCGCACTCTTGGGGGTATCGACCAGAAGCCACTGCATATTCATACAAGCTTCATAACCGAAAATATATTTTTATGCCATTAAAATGAAATGATAATGATATTGTTGCGGATAAAAAACACAAGTCTGCCGCACATTTTCGCCGAACTATTTCATTTTATAAAACACGCGGTTGTGTTACGTTTGCACGGTTTACGCAAAAAGATGCGGTTTGGGGCGTGCTTTGGTATGAAAAAACTTTGGCTCATAGCTGTAGTCGTATTGCTGATGACGATGGAGGGATGTAATATGCAAAACAAATTTCTGTATTTCCCCAATGACGAACGGCCGACGGACGCGATGCTGAAGGCGGAAAATATGATTCTGTGGCAAGCTGCCGGCATTGACTACCGGGGACTGACGGCGGCGGGCGGTCTGAGTGCGCCTGCCGGGACCATCGTCTTGTTTCACGGCAACGGGGGGACGGCGTTTGACCGGTCATTTTATATGGAGCCGTTTACGAGCCTGGGTTTCAGGGTCATTCTGGCAGAATATCCTAAATACGGCGGACGCCCCGGCCGTGTGGGCGAAAAGTCGTTTGTGGCCGATGCCCTCGAAACATTGAAACTCGCTTACGCGCACTACGGTGAGCCGCTTTATCTGGTCGGCGAGTCGCTGGGATGCGGCGTGGTAGCGGCAGCGGCGAAACAGACAAACGTTCCTGTTGCCGGCATTATTTTAATCACCCCCTGGGACACACTGGCGCTGGTGGCCAGGTCACTGTTTCGTTTCCTGCCGGTGCGGCTTGTGCTGACCGACAAATATGACAGCATACAAAATCTGAAAAATTACCCCCGCAAAATTTCCGTCGTGGCCGCACAATTCGATGAGATTCTGCCGATTAAACACGCATACAACCTGTATGAAAACCTGCCTGAAGGCAGGAAAAAAATGTGGGTCATACCAGGAGCGGGGCATAACGACTGGCCTTTTCATGTCGGCCCCGGTTTGTTTAAAGAGATTACTGACTTTGTCCGGGTTGACATGCACAAGCAGGGATCAGAAATCAGCGACGAGTGATAAGTACAGGGGAAGAAGCTGGCAGCTCATGGCTCATAGTGCATGGTGGATAATGTCCTCCGCCGGAGACTGTGTCGTAATCGTAAAGAAGCCGTCACCATCGTCATACCGGCGAAGGCCGGTATCCAGAACATGCTGAAAATACTTGATTCCGTGTCGCGCTTCGCTTGCACGGAATGACAAAAAAGTAATTGCGACACAGTCTCCCGGCGGAGGTGGCCCGCTTCAGCGGGACGGAGGTGGAAAAAGGAGCAAATAGCTCATGGTTTTCATGGTTGATGATGAAAAGACAAGAGACCAGAAGTAAGGGGGGCAATAATAAGTGACGAGAAGAAAGTCGCCCTTTTTTAAAAGAGGACTTGGGGTGGATTTGAAGTTTTGCGATTTTAAAACAGGGGGTTTTAACGCCGGCTCCGTGTCGGGGAGAAAATGAAGGTTTATCATCGGGTTACATTATTGCGCGTGCTGACAATCAGCGCGCTGCTTTTTTTATTTCTGGTCGTAGTCTGCCTGGCCGCTTTGAGCTTGGGCGCGGTTCATACGGGCCTTTGTGAAATTCAGGCGGCGCTTCAGGGGCTTCTGGCGGGGGAGGCCCCAAATCAGATTTTATTCTCGGTGCGCCTGCCGCGTATTTTGTTTGCCGGGATTGTGGGTGCGTCACTGTCCATGGCGGGGGTCGTTTTTCAGGCGCTTTTACGCAATCCACTGGCGGACCCTTATGTGCTGGGAGTTTCCGGCGGGTCGGCGCTCGGCGCGATTGCCGGAATCGTTGTCGGCGCCGGGTCATTTTTCGCAGGAGTGCCTTTCCTGGCTTTTTGCGGCGCCATACTGACGGTTTTGTTGGTTTTTGTTGTCGCCGGGGGGCCGCGTGGTGTCTTTATGGACAACTCGCTTCTTCTGGCGGGCGTGGTGGTCAATTCTTTTTTTTCCGCCGCCATTCTTTTTTCACTGTCCGTTGTGGACAGCCCGCAACTGCGCAGCATCAGTTTCTGGCTGATGGGTGATTTGTCGGGCGCGGCCTGGAGGGACATTGCCGTCTCCTTTGTGTGTCTTACGGCCGTCTTTACGGTTTTATACAGCCAGGCGCGCAGGCTCAATCTGCTGGTTCAGGGGGAGGAAACCGCCTCCCGGCTGGGCCTCAATACAAAAGGGGCGAAATATGTCATGCTCACGGCCGCGTCTTTTTTGACGGCCGTGGCCGTGTCACTGGCGGGAATCATCGGTTTTGTCGGCATGATGGTGCCGCATATGATGCGGCTTGTGTGGGGTTCAGATCACCGCCTGCTTCTGCCCGCGGCGGCGCTTTTCGGCGCGGCTTTTCTGATAACGGCCGACACGCTGGCCAGAACGCTTCTGGCGCCGGCCGAGCTGCCGGTAGGCGTGATTACGGCTTTGTGCGGCGCGCCTTATTTTATTTTCCTGATGAGAAGAAGAGGTGGCAGGTAATGTCGGTCATTTACACGGAAAATCTCTCTTTCCGCTACACGGACAAGCCGGTTCTGGAAAATATTTCCTTCAATGTGGACAGACCCTGCCTGCTGGCCGTCATCGGTCCCAACGGCTCGGGAAAAACGACGCTGCTTAAAATGCTCGACGGCACGCTGTTTCCGGAGACGGGCCGCGCCCTTATCTGCGGGAAGGATACGCGTCGCTTTTCCCGACGGGAAATGGCCCGGCTGGTCGCCATGGTTCCCCAGGAAGTGCCGCCCGTTTTTCCCTTCGTCGCGGAAGAGATTGTTCTGATGGGACGCTTCCCCCATCAGGGACACCGCCTGTTTGAAGATAAAAAAGATTACCGTATTGTTTATGACGCCATGGAAAAGACGGATGCGCTGCCGTTTGCGCGCCGCCGTTTCAGTGAGCTTTCTGCGGGAGAAAGACAAAGGGTACTGATCGCGCGGGCGCTGGCGCAGGAGCCGGAAATTCTGCTGCTCGATGAAAGCACCGTGTATCTTGACCTGAAGCATCAGGCGCAATTTTTGTCCCTGATCAGAGCGCTCACCCGCGACAGGGGGCTCACTGTGGTCTTTGTGACTCATGATATAAATCTGGCCGCGCAAAACGCCGATCAGATTCTTTTGCTTTACAACGGGAAAAAATATGCTATAGGGACTCCCGCGGATGTTTTGACCGCGAAAAACATAAAGGAGGTTTATGATGTGCAAGTCGGGATCGATCTAAATCCTCACAACGGATCGCCCCGATTGACATTGTTTGCCTGATCTTGCCCGTTTAATTGCCGTGCGCGACGGGGCGTTCATTCGCCTGTGTGCTCCACGGCAGGATGACGGGCAGGGCTGTTCGGCAGAGGAAGCCGGTTTAAGTCCGGCGCTGCCCCGCAACTGTAAGCGGAACGAAACCCACAACTGCCACGGACACGACGTGTTCGGAAGGCGTGGGAAGTAGGATGCCGCAAGCCAGGAGACTTAACGGACAGCCCCCATAAACTTTGATCCCGAGGGGGAAAGGAGAAGTATCATGAAGCTGTTCGTATTTGCCTGTCTGTTGTTGTCTTTTGTTTGTATTTCACCTGTGCATGCCCAAAGTCCTGCCGAAGATGAACCGCTCGCCATGAAAGAGATTGTGGTCACGGCCTCACGTGACACGCAGGAGGTCCGTAAGGCGCCCGCCAATGTCACCGTGATCACGGCAGCCGAGATCCAGACATCGGGTGCGACCAGCGTTGTCGATCTTCTGGATAAACTCGAAAGTATCAAGTTTCACACCTACAGCGGCAACGCATCACAGTCGATGATCGATATGCGCGGTTTCGGGGGGGATAACCCCTTCGGGAAAACGCTTATTCTGCTTGACGGCCGACGTCTCAACCGTACCGACATGGCATCGGTGAGCTGGCTTTCCCTGCCGGTGAACAATATCGAAAGAATAGAGATTGTGCGCGGCCCGGGCAGCGTTTTGTACGGCGACGCGGCGATCGGCGGCGTCATCAACATTATTACGAAAAAGGGAAGCGGCAAGCCGGCTTTCAACATCTCCGGCCTGGCCGGCTCTTACGGGTTACGCGACGGCAGAGCCGGTCTCACAGGCGCGGCCGGCAAATGGACCTACGCCGTGGTCGGCCAGTACAACCATATCGACGGCTACCGCGACAGATCCGAATACTCGGCGCAAAGTGCGGGGTTTGACCTGGGGTATAACGCGCACCGGCTCATCAACCTTTCGCTCAACGCTTCTTTCAACCGGACCGACTATCAGATGCCCGGGGCGCTGACGGAAGAGCAGATGCGGCAAAACCGTCGTCAGTATCAGCCGGCCATGTACTACATGAACGCCCATCCCGATGATGACGGGCGTGATAAGCACACAAACGTGATTTTCGGCCTCAAGTCATTCTGGGGCTCGTTCGGGCACGCGGAGGTAGATTTCATTTACGGGCGTAAGGACCTGCAGATGAACATGCCGTCGTGGGGGTCAGCCTGGTCGTCCAGCAATTATATTTATTCGGATACAACGGCAGACACTTACGGTGTCACCCCCAAATATATCTGGGCAAGAAACTTTTTCGGCTTTCACAATAAGTTGACCGCCGGTGTGGACTACTACCGTGAGCCTTACCGTAAGGAAATCTACAACGACCGTGAGAGAGCGGAAAGGCTCAGTCGTGCGGATTTCACACGACAAAGCGTGGGCTTTTACATTCGCGACGAGTTTGCCATCCTTAAAAATCTGATTTTCAGCGCCGGGGCCCGGTTTGAAAAAACAAAAATTGAAGGTTCCAATACTGATTTCAGTCCGTCGGGACAGTCAAACAACTTCAATCAGTCAAAAGATTACAAGGCGCAGGCTTACGAGGCGGGTCTGACATGGCTTTTCGGAGAAAAATCGAAAGCCTTTGCCAGGTACGCGACAGTTTATCGCATTCCGTTTCTTGATGAAATTGCGTCTTTCAACGGTTTTGCCGGTGAGAGGCCTTTTCTTCTGGCGCTCGACAAAGAAAAGGGCAAAAGCATGGAGGCGGGGATAGAGTATTACCCGCTCGAGCGGCTGAAGCTGGCATTGACTGTTTTCCGTATCGATATGCGTGATGAAATCGAATATTTCATGTACGACCCGGCCATGTATCTGGGCGAGAACCGCAATGTCGGCAAAACCCGTCATGACGGTGTGGAATTCTCGGTTTCATATCTGTGGCGCGAATACCTCAAGGCGTACGG
>JAAYKU010000151.1 GCA_012522275.1 Smithella sp. | reverse complement strand
CCTGCGCCGGTATGACCAACTTTTAATAATTTCCGGATGACCAGTACACTGAAAAGTTGTTTGATATTGAAGTATGAAATCGATCGATAAACTCAAACGCCTGACCGGCGAAGACAAGGCCCCTCCCAAAACTGACGCAGTTGCTGCATCCGACGAAAAGCTCCGGCAGCTCTCCGAACTGCGCCGGAGGATCGAGCACGTCACGACACGCTTGCAGGCGAAAAGTGTCGCGGCTTTGAGTGAAAAACGACAGCGCGGCAACCGGGGGCTTGTCGAACTGCTCGATGGAACGGAAGTTGAAAACGAGCACGGACGCTTTTTTCTAGTAAGTGACGTCGTATCCGGTTCGAGCCGCCACGGAAGTCGTAACCTGGCACAAGCGTTTGATTGCGACATGACCGCGGCGGGCATGCTGGCCAACAATCCGGCCATCAGCCGCTACAGTGCAAGCGACGCTCTTTTTCTTGATACGGAAACCACCGGCCTTTCCGGCGGCAGCGGCACCATGCCCTTTCTTATCGGGTTGGGCTGGTTCGAACAGGGGGCTTTTCACGTTCATCAGCTTCTGGCGCGTGATTTCGGTGAAGAAAAGGCGGCGCTCGCCCATCTGGAACAAATATCCGTGCAAAAAAAATTTCTCGTCACTTTCAACGGCAAGGCCTTCGACGTCAATCTGCTGACCACCAGATTTATCTTAAACCGCCTGCACTTTGACTTGTCTTGCCTGCCCCATCTGGACCTGCTGCACCCATCGCGCCGGATTCTGGGGCACCGCCTGGATAACTGCAGGCTGTCCACACTCGAAGAGCGGATTCTGGGCGTACAACGCGAAGGCGACATTCCCGGCAGTGAAATCCCGCAACGCTATTTTGACTGGCTCAGGCGGCGTAATCCCGGCCTGCTGGCCGACATTTTTGAACACAACCGCCTGGATGTAATTTCGATGGCAACACTGATGGCGCATCTGGCGGAAATACTATGCGCACGGGCAAGTCAGGATTGCGTCCACAAGGACGATTACCTGGCCGCGGCGCGTCTGCGTCTGGATCGCGCGGATTCAGACGGGGCGAAAAAAATCATGGATACAATACCGAATGCCGACAGTCCGGATGCCTCCTTCCGGTCGCAAAAAAAACTTGCCGAGCTTTGCAGGCGAACGGGTCGCATCGACCGGGCCGTCAATATCTGGCGGCAGATGGCAAAGTGTGACCCTTCCGCTTTTTACCCGGTTTCGGAGCTGGCCAAATATCTGGAACATCACCAAAGAGATTTCGCAGGCGCCCGAAGCATTGTAGAAAAAGCGCTCGCGTCCGGCGGCGTTTTTTCTGAAAAAGAAATGCAATCTCTCAAGCTGCGCCTGAGGCGTCTGGATAAAAAAATAATCGCCAGTCGCGATATGCCTGAAAAAAAGCCCGCCGGATCGAAATGATCCGGCGGGCTGTCAGTAAATCTTGAAATTCAACTCTCTTAGTACGGGCAGTTACTCAGATAAGTGGCAAACTTGCTGCTCGTCGCATAGGAATTATGTTCCGCGCCGCACAGAAACGGGCTGTAGCGTGTGTCGCCGTCAACAAAACGCTTTGCAAACGCCACACCGTAACGGCCGATGCGCTGGTCCGTCATGTTGGGCGTGAAGTGCGTGGCGAATCTGAGCAAACCGTACGCTTTTTGTGTTTTGCTCAGGCTGTTGTAGAAGGGACGCGCATGCAATGCGTAAGGAGCGATCGTGTCACCGTCTGCGCCGAAGATCATCTGGGGCACCTTCACCGAGGAGAAATTGGTGGAAAGGTTCCAGGGAGTCATCGGAATACCGACGCGCAGTGTTGAATCGCTTTG
>JAAYKU010000150.1 GCA_012522275.1 Smithella sp. | reverse complement strand
CCTCACTCACGCGGCGTTGCTGCGTCAGGGTTGCCCCCATTGCGCAATATTCCTCACTGCTGCCTCCCGTAGGAGTCTGGACCGTGTCTCAGTTCCAGTGTGGCTGATCATCCTCTCAGACCAGCTAACCATCGCAGCCTTGGTAGGCCATTACCCCACCAACAAGCTAATGGTACGCGGACTCATCCTGAAGCGAAAGCTTGTAAACAGAGGCCTTCTTTGGCCGGACAACTTGTGTTGCCAGGCATTATGCGGTATTAGCGCACCTTTCGGTACGTTATTCCACACTTAAGGGCAGATTATCCACGCGTTACTCACCCGTGCGCCACTTTACTCACCAGCCGAAGCCGGCTTTCTCGTACGACTTGCATGTGTTAGGCACGCCGCCAGCGTTAGTTCTGAGCCAGGATCAAACTCTCCAGTTTAAAATCCTGTTAAAGGAAGATTAATCTTCCTTTTGAACTCGCTTGATACTTAAATGAATCTATAGGACCCACAAATTCAATTTCCCACTATTCAATTTCCAAAGAGCCTTCTTGAAGCGAGCTTGAACATATAAATCATTATGATTTGAATGTCAAGCCAAATTTTCAAATTTTAAATTTCGTCAGCTTTGAGGAATCATCCGACAACTTCGAGCTGTACCATCGGTGAACTTGTTGAAAACTTCAACCAACCTTCTTGCACATCTCTGACGAACAGAGGCGAGTAACTACTCCCTCTTTTGAAAACTGTCAAGAAAAAAATTGATGTTTTTGAAAAATATTTTTTTTATTTTTATACACAACGAAAATAGGTATTTATCATGAGCAAATAATTCACGGAGATAACTGAAACAACATCCTTTGCGTATTATAGTGAGGCAGAATCCGGTAGCCCTCCTCATTCACCCTTCAAAATCGCGATGAACTGCCAGGTATTCTTTTCAAGGCTTCAGCGATTTCTCTTTCAAGAATCGACTTGAAAACAAACTCCCTGATGACTGCCTGCTCTTTGTTGACCGTGCGGTTGAACTCCGTGCAAAAAATCACCTGCGTATCCGCCCGGACATCATGTCGGGACGGGCGGCAAAAGCAAAAACCCCCCGGATAGAAATCCGGAGGGTTTAAAAGCCGCATGGCTTATCAAATATTTCTCGCCTTGTATTTACTGGGGAAGGGCGCCGGTAAACACCTCTTCAAAGCATTCGTTGACCGCCGCGGGGTCGCCGCCTGTTATATATTCCAGGTAACCGTACAGATGCCTGAGCTCTGTGCTCAGGTAGAATTTATTCGACAGGATCTTGCCGTAGTAGAAGGCGGCCTCGGCATTGTCTTTGACCACTGCCGCAACTTTTTCGCCTTCGATATCGCCGGCAATGCCCTTGAGTTTGGGAACGGCCACGGTCATGGACCACAGGTGCATCCACGCGTGCGCGATCATTCTCATAGCCTGCTGCAGGGGAGTTGCAATCGCCAGAATATCAAGAATCTTCTTGGAATCGCGCCAGCCGGCCAGTGTTTGAACGGCCGCATCCATTTTATCGACGGCTTCTTTCACGGCGGCAATGTATTTGTCATCCACAATTCCTTTGGCCTTTTCGCAGGCAGCGGCGATTCTTTTCTTGAAGACGGTGAAGTTGAACATCTCCGGATTCATAAGCAGCTTTCTCATGGCCAGATCCATGGACTGAATACCGTTGGTGCCCTCATAGATGGCCAGAATCTTACAGTCGCGCGCAAGTTGCTCCACCGGGTATTCCGAACAGTAGCCGTAGCCGCCGTAAACATGCATCGCCTCGGCGGTCACCAGCCACGCCAGATCAGAGTTGCCGGCTTTGCAAAGGGGGATCAGGAAATCGAGAAGTGCCTGTGCCTCTTTGCCCTCATCCGTTCCCTTCTTCACATGCGCCATATCGGCCGAGTAGGCGGCCAGAAGAGTCAGCATCCGCATGGCCTCGACCTGCGCTTTCATCCAGATAAGCATTCTTTTGACATCGGGATGCTTGATGATCGGCACGGAGGTGAAATCGCCTCTTTTGGCCGGATCGGAGCCCTGGAGGCGGTTTTTAGCGTAAGTAACCGCATGCATATAGGCGGAGCTGGCGGTTCCCAGGGCTTGCTGGGCAACGTCCAGCCTGGCTGCATTCATCATCTGGAACATGATTTTCATGCCCTGGCGTTCCTGGCCCAGAAGCCAGCCGATGCACTGGTCATTGTCACCGAAGGAAAGAGAGCATGTGGCGGAGCCTTTGATGCCCATCTTATGCTCGATGCCGGTTGTTGTCACATCGTTGCGCTTGCCGAGCGTACCGTCGGGATTCACAAAAAACTTGGGAACGATAAAAATGGAGATGCCGGGGGTTCCGGGGGGGTCTCCGTCGATTCTGGCGAGCACCGGGTGGATAATATTTTCATACAGGTCATTGTCGCCGGCGGTAATAAATATTTTCTGTCCGGTGATTTTGTAGGTGCCGTCCGGCTGCTTGACAGCGCGGGTTTTGAGTGCGCCCACATCGGAGCCTGCACCCGGTTCGGTCAGGCACATGGTGCCGCCCCACCGGCCGGAAACCATTTTTTCGACATAGGTTTTTTTGAGCTCCTCCGAACCGTGATTGATGATCAGATCGCATGCACCGACTTTCAGCGTATCGTATGAGCTGAAAGCCACACCGCCTGCGCAGAAGTACTCCATCACGGCGCGGTAAATCGTCTCCGGCATGCCCGTACCGCCGTATTCCTGGCCGTTGCTCAAACCGGAAAAGCCCGCCTCGGTGTAACTTTTCATGGCGGTATGGAAGCCTTCGGGAACGGTAACGGTTTTATCCGCCGGATCATACTTGGCTCCGATTGTGTCAGCCTCTTTGTTTGCCGGATAAACCAGCTCGACCGCTATCTGTTCGGCCAGTTCCAGGGTCGCCTCATAAGTGTCACGGTCAAAGTCCGCAAATTTTTCAAACTGGTTGAATTTGTCCGCATCTAAAACCTCAAACAGAGCGAACCTCAAATCTCTCGAATCAAGCAACGGGTTTAATGCCATAATTTCACTCCTCTTTCAGATATTTTTTTCTGACCACACCATATACTCATCAGCCGGAATTCCGGCAATGCTTTTCCATATGTCCGCTACAGATTTTTTGCTCTCTAGCACAGTTGAAATGAAAAGTCACCATTTTCCATGACTGACGGTCTACATAAACAATGAATTAAAATTTAAGTGACGCATCCGGCCGGAAACAAAACACAGCGGGAGCACGCGAAAAAAATATCCTTCATCGTACAAGGCATCAATTTCCAGCAGTTTTCACTAATCTGTCGGGGCACTTTATCCTTGACAAACATATATAACTGTGGTTAACGGGACAACTTATTACTTTCAGGGGTTTTGGCATGAAAAAGGTTTTGACCAATAAATCAAACACCAAGAGGAAGCGAACTCACGGGTTTCTTGTCCGCATGGCCACCAGGGCCGGCAGGCAGGTGTTAAGCCGCAGAAGAGCAAAAGGCAGAAAAAGATTAACCGTGTAAATTCACGGTATTGTCATTTTGCGTGCACATTTCGGCATCGGAGCATGAAGACTCAGTCATTCCGGAAGGCGGAAAAAATAACCAGCAAAACCGGCTACCGGAATATTTACGAACGGGGCAGCAGAAGGAGCTCACGGTTTTTTACCACCATAACTTGCGGCAACCGGGCGGGAATCAGACGCCTGGGGATTACAGTAACGAAAAAAACGGGAAATGCTGTCAGACGCAACCGCCTGAAAAGACTGATCAGGGAATTTTTCCGCCGCAACAAGAATTTGTTTCCGGCAGACCACGATGTTGTCATCATGGCGAAAAAAAACATACCGCCTCTTTCTTACCGGGAAACTGCCGAAGAACTGACAGAGCTTCTTTTACGAAAAACCGGCAAATAAATTATGTTCAGAAAATCATTGGAAAAACTCCTGGTTTTCACTATCCGCCTGTACCAGGCCTGCATTTCACCATTTTTCTTTGCCCCGTGCTGCCGTTTTAATCCGTCATGCTCGCAATACGCAATTGACGCAATAAAATTGCACGGCCCCGCGAAAGGATCATATCTCGGGATAAAAAGGATTATGCGCTGCAACCCCCTCAATCCCGGCGGCTACGATCCCGTCAAGTAAACAATCAACCGGCCCGCGGCACACTGGCGGCACATGCAATGGACCTCATTGGCTGTCGCGGCAGACTGCGGAGCAAAAACACACGTCTCGCCCGGGCGGGACGGAAACCGGAGGAAACTCAATGGACAAAAGAACCGTCCTAGCTATCGCCCTGGCCCTGGCCGTACTGGTCATTTATCAGGTCTTTTTTTTCAAACCTCCCGTACCGCAGCAGGCAGAGCCTCAACAGGCATCTGACCAGCCGGCTGCGGACCGGCAATTGACCGGAACGCCGGCAGCCCCCGCCGTTTCCGGGTCGGCTACCGCCCCTCCAGAAAAACAGGAAGCGCCGCCTCGCGACATCGAGGTGGAAACGCCACTTTACAGTGCAGTTTTTTCAACTCAGGGCGCGGCCCTGAAGTCCCTTAAACTGAAAAATTATTACCAGGACTGCCAGAACTGCTCCGAGGACATCTGGCCGAAGATAAAGGGTCTGTTCGGCGGCGGCACCACGCTCGCCAGCCCCAAAACAAAGGACTTTGTCGAACTGGTCAACGTACTCGAAGGCATGCCCCATCCGCTGGCGGTCACTTTCCCGGAATCGAGCGTGGCGATATCGCCTAATGCCGTTTACGAAACGTCCGCGGACAAGCTCAACCTCACTGCCGACGGCGATAAGCAGATGCTCGTTTTTTCCAAAACGACGAGCGGAATAAAAATAGAAAAAATCTTCACGTTCGACCCGGCCGGTTACGCCACTTCCCTTGAGGTGAAAGTTCACAACCTGAGCGCGACACCGATCACGCAAATACCGGGACTGAACTGGTATGAGTATGCCGACCCTGAGGCGGCCAGCAGCAGATTTGCCCATAACGGCCCTGTGATCTCCGTCGGTGGCAGCATTGAACGCCAGGAAGTGAAAAAACTCAGCGGCGAAAGCATCAGGGGACCAAACGTCACGTGGGGGGCGTTCGAAAGCAAATATTTCATTGCGGCGGCCATACCGGAAAACCCGTCCTTGACCAACATCACGATGACGCGGGATGCGCAAAACATGGTCACCGTCGGGATGAAAGGACACAAGGAACTCATTCCCGGCGGACAAAGCAGTGTTTTCACCTACTGGCTTTACCTGGGCCCCAAACAGTACGACACATTGAAAACCATCGGCGTCGGCCTGGAAAACGCGATCGATTACGGCTGGTTCTGGTGGCTGGCCATACCTTTCTTATATGTTCTCAATTTCCTGAAGGGCTTTGTCCTCAACTACGGCATTGCAATAATTGTACTGACTACCATCGTCAAAATAATTTTCTGGCCGCTGGGTAATTTAAGCTACAAATCAATGAATGCCATGAAGAAGCTGCAGCCGAAAATAGAGGCCTTGAAAGAAAAATATAAAAATGATCAGGCGAAAATCGGGCAGGAAACAATGGCTTTATACCGCGAACACAAAGTCAACCCGTTTTCCGGCTGCCTGCCGATGCTCATCCAGATTCCGGTGTTTTTCGGACTGTATAAAACGCTGATGTATTCCATTGAGCTCAGACACTCGCCTTTGTTTTTCTGGATCCAGGATCTGTCGGCCAATGATCCGTTCTACATTACCCCGATCATCATGGGGGCATCACAGTTTGTGTCGCAGAAGATGACGCCTGCCATGGGCGACCCGATGCAGCAGAAAGTCATGCTGCTCATGCCCGTGATGTTCACCTTCTTCTTTTTAAATTTTCCAGCCGGCCTGGTCATTTACTGGCTGTGGAACAACATTTTGCAGATCGGCCAGCAATACTATGTCAACAAGAAACTGGCGAAATGACATCAGCATACGGAGTTCATCATGAGTTCAAAAATAGTGGAAATAGAAGAAAAAACCATTGATGGAGCCATCGAAAAGGCCTGTCGTGATTTCGGAGTTGCCCGGGAAAAATTAAATATTGAAATTATTTCCGAAGGCTCGAACGGGTTTTTAGGCTTCGGCGCAAAAAAAGCTAAAATCCGCGCCTCTTTGCTTTCCTTCGATGTGGATTTTCCCTTCGAAGACATCAAACCTGCTGTTGGCGGAGAAAACAGGCGGGAATCAAGGCCTGAGACAAAACCTGAAGAAAAACCAAACACAAAACAACAAAAGGGAAACAAAATTGAGCAAAATCCTGCAAATCACAGACAGGAACCACCCTTTGCACGCCCCGCCGCCGCGGACACCCCACCGGTGCATGCCCCGTCCGACGTCTCCCCCGCGGCTTTCAGGGAACCACTAACACACGCCACCCCCTCCGTCGTGCCGCTTGCCGCCTCCGGACCTTCCGCCCTGAAGGCACGGCAGCTGCTGGCAGATATTCTCAGCATGATGACGTTTGAATGTGAGGTCACAGCCGCCGAAACGGATGACACCATCATCCTCAATATCAATATCCAGGGAGACAAAAGCGCGCTGCTCATCGGCCGGCGCGGCCAGAACCTCGACGCGCTTCAGTATCTTCTGAACAAAGCCGTCAACAGAGCCGATACCGAGCGTAAAATGGTTGTGGTCGATTCTGAGGAATACAGAAAACGCAGAGAGGAATCCCTGCTGAAAATGGCTGAACGTATCCGCACGAAAGTCAAAAAAACACAAAAGCCGATGTCACTTTCACACATGAACGCCCGGGACAGGCGCATTATCCATATGGCGCTGCAAGAGGATGAAACCCTGGTAACCAAAAGCCGGGGCGAAGGCGAGTACCGCAAAGTCATCGTTGTGCCGGTCAGAAAAAATACGGGGCGACATCCGAAAGCTAAAAACGGGCAATAGCTTTTGGTTGATGGTGGGTAGCCTGACAACCTGTCACCCATAGCCTTCAGCCTTTGGCCTTTGGCCTTTGACCTTTAGCCTTTAGCCTAGAACCTTTTTTATGACTCATACTGACACCATCGCCGCCATCGCCACGCCCTGCGGCACGGGGGGCGTAGGCATGATCCGCGTCAGCGGGCCTCTGGCCCCTGAAATCGGCAAGAGGTTGTTTCGGCCGGCTCATCGAGAATGCGACTGGCAAAGCCATCGCCTCTATCACGGTGATATCGTCGCGGCCGACGGCATAACCGTACTCGATGAGGCGCTGGTGACGCTGATGCGCAAGCCACACTCGTTCACCGGAGAGGACGTTTTAGAAATTTCCTGCCACGGCAATCCTCTTATCTTGGAATCAATCCTGGAGCAGCTGACGGACCTCGGCTGCCGCCCTGCCCGGCCGGGGGAATTTACTCAGCGCGCGTTTCTCAACGGCCGGATGGACCTGTCGCAGGCAGAGGCACTGGCCGCCCTGGTTTCGGCACAGTCGGAAAAAGCCCTCCGGATCGGCCTGGCACAGCTCAAAGGATCGCTGGGACAACGCGTCGGCCAGCTCAGAGAAGTGCTGATTGAAGCCGCCGCCATGCTGGAGGCCCTCATCGATTTTGGCGATGACGTCCTGCCGGGCGATGCGCGCCTGCCGGACGGCCGCCTCGACGAGGCCATCGCTGGCATAGAAAACCTTCTGTCCACCTACCGACAGGCAAAATTATTCACTGCGGGCCTTGAGGTCATTATCATCGGCAAGCCAAACGTCGGAAAATCCAGCCTGCTCAACGCGCTCGCCGGTAAAAAGAAGGCGATTGTGACGGATATACCGGGCACCACGCGCGACCTCATCACGGAAGCTGTCTCCCTCGACGGCCTGAGCGTGCGTTTGACGGATACAGCCGGCCTGCGTGAACCGGCTGACGCCATCGAAAAAGAAGGCATCGGCCTGGTTCTGGAAAGCATTCAGCAGGCGGATATTATCCTGATTATGCTCGACGGCAGCAAGCCTTTAACCTCTGAAGATATGCATATACTGGAGCAAAACAAAAATTATCAAGACAGAATCATCATCGCCGTAAACAAATCCGATCTGCCGAGAGCCTGGGATGCTCATCGCCTCACGGAGGTCTCCACAGGCGACATGGATGTTATCAGCATCTCCGCCAAATCCGGAGCCGGACTCGATGACTTAAAAAAGAAACTGACAGGCCTGGCCGCCACCGGCGACCACGCGGAAGGCTCCGCCGTAATCACGCAGCTACGCCACAAGCTGTCTCTGGAAAAGGCGCTGGCCGGCGTTAAAGCCGCATCATATTGCCTGGAGGCCGGACAGTCTCCGGAATTTACGGCCTTTGAACTTCGCTGCGCCATCGATGCGCTCGACGAAATAACCGGCAAAATTATTCATGACGACGTCCTCGACAAAATCTTTTCGACTTTCTGCATCGGTAAGTAGGGCGACAGGTTACGGGTGGTGGCGCCGCCCGAAGGCAAGGAGCCTGCCTTCGGACGGCGGTTTGATCAAAATCGTTTTGCGTCAATTCAGAAGATACACAAGCTTATCTCCGGCATCAGACGGAAGTTGAGGTTTTTCGCCTTCCACAACAAATGTATATTTGCGCCTTCCAAATTTCAGCGCCTCCTTGTAGGATGTCATATAGATGTCGATGTTGCCGCGGTTACGCCAGTGCGTGCGGTCCTTGACCACGAAGGTGCCCAAAGCGCCGATTCTGACTCTCGTCCCGATCTTCATCCCTTTTTTCTCCAGGTCCCGCGAGACGGCAATAATCCCCGGCCTTACCATTTCGCCGGATGCGGTCACTCCCTTGTTGTGGTAACATTCCGTCAATGTGTACGCCGTAACATCTATCTGCATTTCCTCTGCCCACACACAGGTGGAAGAAAAAACAACGGCACAAATTACCGAAAGCAAAGCCTTCGGTACCAACAGGTTTATTCTGGTCATCATACCTCCTTTTGAGCAAAAGTGCGTCTTGGCCCTTTTGCACGACAGGGCTGCAGTCGGCTCAGCCGGCCCGCAGCCCCTTTATTTACTCACTCACAAGAGTGGTTTTTTCGAAACGTCCTTACTGCCTGAATTATTATTTTGTCATTGTATTTTGACCGGTTAAACAGGTTTACATAAGAACTTGCCATGAAGGTGGCGGTATATAACCGTGTCATCTGTGGATGTCAACCTTTATTTTATTGCACTGCAAAATAATTTTTCCTGCTCCGGGCGGTGACTTCAGCAAACCAGCAGGATACGTCAGCTCAAAATGAACGGCTCATTTTTATAACAATAAAAAACAGGCAAAAAGACCGTAATAAAATTAATAATAATTATAAACACTTAGCTTGAGATTTATTTGGGCACATCTTTTGCTGCTTTATTTTTGAAAGTTTTTATGTATGGTATTTGTCGGAGATGGCCCGTCCTGCAAAAGACGCGGTATCATGGGGGGAAAGGATAAATACACTATGCCTGAATATGTCAGATGTAAAGCATGCGGATATGTCACCACGCGAGGGCAGGTTAAGGATGTCTGCCCGGCTTGCGGCGTACCAGCCAGAATGTTTGAGCCTTACACACACACCGTGTCCCTCGAAAGACGCAGAATTCTTGATCTGCACACTCACCCGGTGCTGGTTCATTTTCCACAAGCCTTCGCGCTCACGCTTTGCGGCCTTTCCTTTATCGCCTTCTTCCTTACAGGTAAAGCCGGGGAGGCTCTGTTTTCGACACTTGCCGTGCTGTCTGTGCTGCTGCCCTTCACGGTG
>JAAYKU010000149.1 GCA_012522275.1 Smithella sp. | reverse complement strand
TTCATCCCGATCATAATAGTGGAAACGATAAGACATCTTGTGCCGAAACTCGTAGCTCCGATACTCAAGATCCAGTATCCCCTGTCGCTGTTGATGTTTGCGCTGATCAACCTGGGCATATTTTACCGCTGGGCGCCGTTTTTCAAAAAAGAACCGTCGGTGATTGCAGCGGCCACTGTCGTGGTCTTTGTGCTGGCGTCCATATACTGCATGGCCGGCATTTTATTTTTTCGGAAAAGTTCACTGGAGGATCGGCTGGCCGGCGCGGTCATGCTGGCCAATATCAACAATGTGCTGGTGATTGTTTTTTCCTCACAGTTTTTTGGCCCGGTCGAAACCCTTGTGGCCGCCATGTATATGATACCTTTCTTCGTGCTCGTTATCCCCCTGCGATATTACCGCGGCAGACAGCTCAAAGAGAAGGGAGCCTGATGGCGACTGGTGGATGGATAAAGATGTTGCAGTATTTGAGCTTTGTGTTCAAAATTGAAAGGCTGATGGAGGGCACGCAGCTCAATGCCCGGAATTATTTAAGGAGGTTGTACCATGATCAATTTTAAAATATTTTCAGATTATGTCTGACCCTTCTGCTATATCGGCAAGGGCATTGTCGACAAACTCAAAAAGGAATACCCGATTGAAGATGAGTGGGTGAGCTACGAGCTGCATCCGGAAACGCCGCCGGAAGGCGTAAAGCTTGCCGAACGTTTCCGGGGGAGGGACATGGCGCCGTTTTACGAGAATCTGAAGGTGCGCGGCAGCGAACTGGGCATCGTTTTCAACCCCCACACACTTCTTTCCAATTCGAGAAAGGCTCTTCTGGCATCGGAGTACGCCCGCGACATGGGCCGATACGGCGCGTTTCACGAAAACATGTTCAGCGCTTATCTGACAAAGTCGCAGGACATCGGCCTCGATGTGGTCATTGCCGCCGTAGCACAAGAAAGCGGCCTCGACCCGGATGAGACTCTGGCCGCGGTCGGGGACGGTCGCTACGACAGCCGGCTTGCCGACGCAATCCGTGCCGGGAGACAGCTCGGGCTGACCGGCATTCCGCTGTTTGTCGTCAACGATAAATATAAAATTACAGGCGCGCAGCCGCTGGAAATCTTCCGCGACCTGCTGGGTAAAATAAAATAGCATTATCTTTTCCGTGCCCGCGCTGGAGATCCACACCGGCAGGGTTGAAAAAACACTTTAATGAAAAGCGCAAAGCGCATCCCTAATGTCCCACGCCGGCGGGGGTGGCCCGCTCGAGCGGGCCGGGGGTGGATGTTTTGCACATTGGAAGTAACGGTTTGAAACCGTCCCCTGCATCCCCATGAACCATGAACTACGAGCTTATTCCCATCCTCCCCCTGCCCCCTCCAAAGGGGGACAATAGGGATGCGCTTCGCGCTTTATTACCGTTCATTCTGAGTTTTTACAACCCGTTAGTGCTGAGCCTGTCGAAGCATCCTTTATCCTTTATCCTTGAGCCTTTATCCTTGAACCACGAGCCATGCCCCTTTCTCCTTGCGCTTTTAAAAACGTATTGCCTCTGCCGGATATATCCTCTATAATGCATAAAAATACAGTCAGTTTACAGGAGGTTTTGATGGAGAAGAGAATCAGCGCGTTGGCTTTTGCCCTGGAAAAT
>JAAYKU010000148.1 GCA_012522275.1 Smithella sp. | reverse complement strand
TTCTTATGCTTTTTTACCATCTGGGTACCTCCTGTTTACTATTGGGTTATTTGCCTATCCCTTTATACAACAGGTTTCCCAGATGGTTTATTCATTTTTTTGACTATGGCTATGCAGGATTCAGGTTGTAACAAACGCGTCGTACAGGCCGACGGAAATTTTATAGTCCCAGGCACCGATGAAATCCGCCCTGAAATCAACCGTGCCCTCAAAATAGCCGACAACATAAACATTATCATCGGCATCGACGGCAATACCTGATGCCCCGTCATTGCCTGCGCCGCCGATGCACTTCGTCCATCCATATGTGCCGTTGGCATTGATCTTCGTGACGAAAATATCTGCTGTATTTCCATAAGAAGTTTTGGTTTCCGCACCGTAGAAATCCGCCGCGAAGTTGACAAGTCCGGTAAAAGAGCCGGCAATGTAAATATTGCCTGACGAATCCGTGGCAACAGCCCGGCCATGGTCGCTGAACTCTCCGCCGAACTTCTTTGTCCAGTCATACACGGGCTCGCCGCCCACCGGCATCATACTGCCTCCGCCTGTGCCGCCTTCACCTCCTCCTCCGCAGCCCGACAGCACAAATACAACGGCCGGCGCCAGAAAAATCAGCATAAAAACAGCAAGCCATTTTCTTGTCATGATTTACGTCCCCTTCCGGCAAAACTCATATGTGGTGGTTTTGTACAAGTTCACCATTCACTCGACTTTTTACGAAACCACTATATTTATGATGTGGATATTTTAAGAACCTAACACAAGAGACTATTTCGTGTCAATCACAAAGGACGACTCCGTAAAAAGTCAGGCGCCAACAGCATGCAGCTACAAGCCATGAGCTACGAGCTCTGACTTATGCTTCTTGTCACCTGTTTTTATATCTGCGCGCTGTTTCCGGGGCATTTTTTAGCACTGACGGCCTCGTTGATTTCTTCCAGCAGACGAATCATCTCCTGCTGCGAGCGCAGATAATAGCACGCCCGGCTGTTTTTTCTCATACCGACCAAAACGCTGAAAATGTTTTTATCCAGACGGAAAACATCTTCATCCGTTTCGTCATCTCCCGCAAATAATGCCTTCGCACACCCTGCCTCACGCATAAGAACAGCAAGCGCAGTCCCTTTATCCGGAGCTCCTTGAGGAATCAGATTCAGGACGTATTTTCCACTGACCTGCCTCGGCACAGGGGTAAGCCTGCCTGCCGCTTCAGCAATTACTCTTTTCGCTTTATGTGCGTCGGCGGCATGCCGGTAATGCAGCGACAATGTCGGTCCCTTGTTTTCGATGACCACTCCTGTTGGATTGTCCATGTCCAGCAGACCCTCGAGCTGTCTGTGCCAGTCACGGGCCCTTGCGGTAAACTCCCGTGTCCGGAGCTCCCATCCGGGGAGCCCCTCCGCCCCGTGGTTGCCAATCAGACCGGGCGGCGCGAAAGGAAGATACTTCAGAGCATCGGCGCGTGCTCGACCGGTAATTACGGCAACGTGCGCTTGTCCGGCCAGTTGCGCCAGCCCTTTTTTTACCGGGCCGGAGATTATGACGGACGCCGGGTCCGCAACAACAGGTGCGAGGGTTCCGTCGAGGTCAAAGGCAAAAAGGGTCGTTCCGTCAATGAATCTCTTCATGGCATCAAGACCCGTTTCAGTAAAAAGATATGCCGGTGCTGCCGTCCGGTTCATAGCTGCACCCCGATCCTGTCCGCCAGCTTTTCCCGCTGCCTCACACGGGCCGCGTCCAGAAGCATGCGGGCCGCCCAGCGGTAAATATTGAAGTTGCTCACCATGGAGCGCATGGAGCACATCCGCGCCTGCTGTTCAAATACGGGCATGGTCAGAGCCTGATACAGAGCGTCGGCCGTCTGTTCGATATGATAGGGATTGACGATAAGGGCTTCGTACAGTTCATGAGCGGCGCCCGTAAACCGGCTGAGCACCAGTACTCCCTGCTCGTCGTCCCGGGCGGCTACGTATTCTTTGGCCACCAGATTCATGCCGTCGTGCAGGCTGGTGACCATGCAGACGTCGGCGGCGCGATAGTAAAGATTGACTTCTTCCGGCTCATGATGCTCCACCTTAAGATGGACGGGAAGGTAACCGGGCGCGGAATACTTCAGATTGATCTGCGCAGCCAGAGCGCGCACTCTGGCGTCAAAGGCCTGATAATCCTCGATCTCCGAGCGCGAAGGTGCGGCAATCTGGATGAAACAAAACCGTCCGACCATGTCCGGGTGATTCTCCAGCATGCACTCCAGAGCACGCAGACGTTCGATGATGCCCTTGGTGTAGTCCAGACGGTCAACTCCCAGCCCGATAAGACAAGTTTTCTCAATGTTCATCTCTTTGCGAACATAATCGCGGCACTGCGCGATGGCCGGCAGACGCGCGTGACCGGCAGGGGGAAATTGTATGGAAATCGGGTAGGCCTCCACCAGCGTCATGCTGCCGTGGCGGGCAATGGTTGATGAGGCGTAGTTGACTCTGGCCTCCAGATAGCGATCGACCGTTTCCAGAAAATTTGTGCAGTGAAAGGGTGTATGAAAACCGAGGATCGTGCTGCCCAGCATACCTTTGAGCAGTTCCTCGCGCCACGGGCAGATGCCGAACGATTCCGGATTGGGCCACGGGATGTGCCAGAAGGTGATCACGGTTGCTCTGGGCATGGCCCTGCGAATCATGTCCGGCAGAAGAGCAAAATGATAATCCTGCACCAAAATCACCGGGTCATCTCTTTGCGCCTCACTGATTACGGCCGCAGCAAAGCGTTTATTGATGGCCATATACTGCAGCCAGTCGCTGGTGCGAAAAACAGGACGAACATGAGCGATATGGCACAAAGGCCATATTCCCTCATTGGCAAACCCGTAGTAGTAACCGCTTTCCTCCTCCTTTGACAGCCAGATGCGCCGGAGCGTGTATTCCGGATGATCCGGCGGCACGCGCACATGGTCTTTTTTGTCCACGACATCATAGTCCGCCGTGCCGCTGCCATGAGCGATCCATGTACCCGAACAGGCCCGCATGACCGGCTCCACCGCTGTGACCAGTCCACTGGCCGGACGGTTTACTTTTATTCCTTCGGCGGTTTTCACATGAATGTAGGGCTCCCGATTGGAAACGACAATGATCTGATCGCCCATCAACTGTTTATGCAAAAGAGTACGCAAAGCGGCCGCATCCCAGGTAAAGGTCATGTCGTCATCCAGACGCTTTTCGGCATCCACGGCGCGCAAAAGTGCCTTCAGGTCGCCGACCAGCGGCTGTAGCTCGGAGTGGGAGGACTCTGGAAAAGACCTGTTTATCTCGTCGCCGCGCAGAAACATGCGCACGCCGGCTATCCATCCGCGCCAGCTCAGATGAGCGATGAGAACAGTGATAAAAGAAACGATCAGACAAAGAACAATGAAAAAAACAACGATATATTTGCGCGTATCCTCACTGCGACGCTGTGCGTAGCTCATATCATGGACCAGCATGAGCGACCCGCGGGAGACTCCGTCAACCGATACGGGATTGACGGCCACATGCACCAAACCGCGCGGCAGCTGCAAAAGAGCGGGCGAGTCGTAGGATGATGTCCCGGGCAGGGAACAACCCAGCGCTGCAGGGAAACTCGCCGTATGATAAAGCAGTCGTCCTGTACCGTCGCAGTAACCCAGCGCGTAGAGGCGTTCGTCCTGAATCACCCGTGCAAACCAGTTATTGATTTTCGTTTTGTTTCCCTGCAGTAAAAGCTCTCCCAGCGGCTCCTGAAAAGCACTGGTAATGAGGCGGGAACGGGCATCGAGATCGCGTACAGACCATTTCAGCGTCATCTTGTCCACAAGCGGCACAAGCAGGTAGGCCAGCAGCGTCATTACCACGATCAATGGAATAACGAAGCGCAGCGTCAGGCGTAGTGAGCGTGAAGATTTTATGCTTCTCAGGCTCATTTTCGATCCTTTTTATCAAAATGCCGTATCCCAGCGCCTGCTTAAGCGGATGGCGGCATTTATCAGCCCCACCATGCTGTAGGTTTGAACAAAGTTGCCCCACGGCTCACCGCTTTGCGGGTCTATGTGCTCCGCCAAAAGCCCGTGATGATTACGACGGGCAAGTAGATTGGTAAACAGCACTCGCGCCTCTTGTGTACGGTTTAGTGCGGCCAGAGCGTAAATATACCAGAAGGTGCAGACCACGAAAGCATTTTCCGGTACGCCGAAATCATCGGTTTCGACATATCTGTATATATAATTGCCGTGTTTAAGCTCCCTTTCAATGGCGGATACTGTTTGGGCAAAGCGGGGGTCGGCGGCACCGACAAAACCCAGGTCGTGCACAAGCAGGAGGCTGGCGTCGAGCGAATCACCTTCGAATGAAGCGGCAAAGGCCTGCTTTTTTTCATTCCAGGCGCGCCGGCAGATTGTCTGATGGATTTCATCCGCGCGGGCCCGCCAGTGCAAAGCCCGCTCGCCGAGCCCCAGATGATCAGCTATCCTGGCCAGACGGTCACATGCGGCCCAGCACATCACACTGGAAAAGGTGTGCACGCGGGTGGTTTTGCGAGTCTCCCACGGACCGGAATCCGGCTGGTCATAAACACCGAATGCTATCTCGCCCAGCGGCTCCAGACGTGAAAACAGCGCCTTACCGCCCCGGTGTTCCAGCCGCCGGTCAAAAAATACATGCGCCACCGCCAAAATGGCAGAGCCGTAAACGTCATGCTGAATCTGCTCACAGGCCTGGTTGCCGACGCGCACAGGGCCCATGGCGCGATATCCGGGCAGACTGGTAATTTCGCACTCGTCGAGTTTCGCCCGACCGTTAATGCCGTAAACAGGCTGAATGCGGCCGTCGGGCGTTCCCGCCGCGACATTGATCAGATAGTTCAGATAACGCTCCATCGTGTTGGTGGTGCTCAGGCGGTTCAGAGCGTTGACGACAAAATAGGAATCCCTCAGCCAGCAGTAGCGGTAGTCCCAGTTGCGGCCTGAATCCGGCGCCTCCGGTATGGACGTCGTCATGGCCGCGATGATCGCACCTGTGTCCTGGAAGGTGTTGAGTTTGAGTGTAATGGCGGCACGTATTACTTCATCTTGCCATTCGAACGGGATCGACAAATCCCTTACCCAGTAGCGCCAGCTGGAAATTGTTTCATGAAGAAACCGCCGGGACAATTCACCCACGGCATCAGAAATCGTTTCATCCGGCCCTAAAACAAGCGTGGCCTGAGTTTCCAGAAAGAAGGGGAGCTCTTCAACTACGGCGGTCACGGAAATATCGGTGGTCACCCTCATGGTCCAGGTGGGGGCGATGTAGCGGATATGATGACTGCCGTAGGTAATCGCGCAGCTTTGGCTGCCGTATTCGGACACGGGACGTACGCGCACACGGATGCGCGGTGATCCGCTGACATGCCTTATCCGCCGGATCAACATCATGGGCATGAACATCCGTCCAAACTGGTGGAAACGGGGGGCAAAGTCCGTAATCTCAATACATGCACCGTGCCGGTCGGTGAGCCTGGTGACCAGAACAGCCGTATTAGGCAGGTAAAATTGCTCCGTCGAGGCCATCTCCAGAAGCTCGATGACGCAATAGCCGGTTCCTTCGCCATCCGGATGCTCCTTCAGCAGCGAGCAGAATGCCGGGTCGCCGTCGAAGCGGGGCAGACAGGCCCAGACGATTTCACCCTGCCGGTCAATCAACGCTCCGATATGACAATTGCCTATCAAACCCAGGTCAAGTGAGTTTTTCACACCGTCTCCTTCCCGCCCTTTTCCGGATATTTTTCCGCTTCGAGCTCCTGGCGGATAAGCGCCGCGGCCCCGACAATCGGGCCCGTGGCCGGATCCAACCCGGAAAGGACAAGCGACACTGTCTCGCGATAGGAGCGAAACAAAAACTCGTTCATATATCTCCTTGCCGGCTTAAGCAGAATATCTCCCGCCGCGGACAGACCGCCCGCCAGAAAAATTGCCTCCGGACTCAGGTGGGCGACCGCGTCGGCAAGCTTCATGCCCAGAAGGTACGCTGTCCGATCGAAAGCCTCCAGCGCTATGGCATCGCCGTCAAGAGCGAGCTCAAAAACCATTTTCGACGTGATTTCGCCCTCGCCCAGCGCACGCAGCCGTGAAGCGTCCGGCCGTTCATGCAGCAGGTCTTTCACGGTCCGGACAAGACCGTTTGCCGAAACATAGGTTTCCAGACATCCTTTTTTGCCGCACGCGCAGGGTCTCCCCTGCGGGTCGGCCACCGTGTGCCCCAGCTCGCCGGCAAACCCACTGGCGCCATAAAGCAGGTTTCCACCGACGACAATGCCGGCCCCCATTCCGGTGCCCAGCGTCACGACTATGAAATCACTCATGCCGCGCGCCTTTCCGAAATACATCTCACCTAGCGCAGCCGCTTTGGCATCGTTGGTAACGGACACGGGGATTTCGTAGTATCGGCGCATCAGGGAAACGAGATCAACCTTTTCCCCCCAGTTCAGATTGACTGATTTTTCGACCGTGCCCCGGCCGTGATGAGCGTTGGGCACACCGATGCCGATGCCGGACAGGCGAAACGAAAAAGGAAACTCTCTGATGAGATTATCGACGGCTCCGGCCAGACGCGCAACGAATATTTCCGGCGCGTCGCCCGCCTGTGTCGGCACAGCACCCGCATGCACCGCTATGCCTGCACGGTCCACAAGGCCGAATACCGTGTTTGTCCCCCCGATATCGATGCCCAGCACCAGATCAGTGTCCACGACGATACCCTCTTGATTGCACTTGACGACTCCGTAAAAAGGGCATGCGGCAACAGCATGCAACTACGAGCTATCAGCCATCCACCATACGCCCTAAGGCATGGATTTATCACTTCGTTCGAAGTGACAAGTGGACCGCACATGAAAGGACTTCAGTCCCGGATACGTTTTTTCAGCTCTCTGATCAGGTTGTTAAGAAAATCGCCTGCGTCGGCGGTTACCGCGACATCCGCCATTTTCATCATGGTGGCCTGTGGGTTTTTGTTGACTGCGACAATGAAGTTTGCCTCCCCCAGGCCCGCCGTGTGCTGAATTGCCCCGCTGATCCCGAAGGAAAAAAGAATTTTAGGTTTGATGTGTTTGCCCGCCTGTCCGACCAGGGCATTGTGACCGGCCCACCCGGCATAAACTACCGGGCGCGTCGCGCCGACGTCGCCGCCTAAAAGGCCGGCCAGTTCACTCAGCCTTTTAAAATTGTTTTTATTACCCATGCCGCGGCCGCCGCAGACGATCACGGTCGCGTTTTCTATCGTGTGCTCTCTTTGCACCGCGCGCTCATATTCGATTACGCGCGCCCGTGGCACGGGCAGGCCTGAAGGCAGAGGCAGACGCTCCACAATCGCCGTGCGCTCGTAATCGTGCGGGATTTCCTTAAAAATGCCCGGCCGTACGGTGGCCATCTGCGGACGGTGCATCTCTGTCACTATTTCCGCCAGCATGTTCCCGCCGAAGGAGGGAGCGGTCTGAATCAGAAGGCCCTCGGGCGTGATATCCAGTCCTACACAGTCAGCTGACAGGCCGGTCTGCAGGCGCTTGGCCAGCCTGGGGGCAAATTCGCGGCCGAAGTCCGTCGCGCCGATCAGAATAATGTCCGGGTCTCTTTGTGTGACCAGCTGCTGCATCAGCGCCAGATAATGCTCTGTGCTGTAGCTCGTCAGTGACGGGTGATCGATGGACAAAATACGATCCGCGCCGTGCGCGGTATATTCCATGATCCATTCTTCAATATTATGGCCCACGACCACCGCGCAGACTTCCGCGCCGATCACGCCCGCAAGGTCCACCGCCTTGGAAAGAAGCTGGAGCGTCACGCGGTTTTGGAAGTAGTTGCGGTAATCACCGAACACCCAGATGCTTTTTTGCTTCGTCATTTTCAGATTCACGCGTTAAATTTGTTTTTTCGCCTCTATCGCCCTGCCGATAACGGCGCTGATGCTGCGCTGGTAGCGGTCAAGAAACTCGGCCGCCGCCACGGCCGCCGCACCCGTGATTCTCACATTTTCTTTCGCTGTTTTGCGGATAAACACCCTGCGCACCCTGGTGCGCGACCCGCAGGCATCAAGATCGGCAGACATCATTCCCAGATCCTGTGCGTTCAATTCCCTGATGTCCGCACCGTCGAAGGAACGGCTCAGTCCGGCAAAAGAAACGTAACGCGGCTTGTAACGCTCCATGGAAACTGTGACCAGAGCCGGAAAGTCCATCTCCAGCGTTTCGCGGAAATTGTCCACCAGACGTCGCACACGCATGGTACGCCCGGAAATATCGATATGCTCGGCGTAGGCGGCCGCGGGAATGTTCAGCTCCTCGGCCAGCTGCGGACCGACCTGTGCGGTTTCGCTGTCGGATGTGTAGGCCCCGCACAAAATCAGGTCATGGTCGGGGATCTCTTTTTTTACTGCGCGGCCCAGCGCAAATGAAGTCGCATAGGTATCGGATCCGGCTAAAAGCCGGTCACATATTAAAACCCCCCGGTTCGCGCCCATGGCGATGGCCTCACGCAGCACCTCTTCGGCTGACGGCGGCCCCATTGTCATTACCGTAATCGATGCGCCGTATAACTCCCGGAGCTGCAAAGCCGCCTCTATCGCGTGCTTACAGGCGGGGTTCATCATGCCCGCGGCCGCTTCACGCTTGAGCGTGCCGGTTTTTTCATCCCAGGGTAACTCTGTTACCATGGGCACTTGTTTAATACAGACAACGATATTGAACATATTTTCTCACAAAATCGGCTGGGACAAGATCGACCTCGCAATTACCATGCGTTGGATTTCACTTGTCCCCTCGTATATTTCTGTAACTTTTGCGTCGCGGAAGTAGCGTTCCACGTCGTATTCCTTGCTGTAGCCGTAGCCCCCGTGAATCTGAACCGCCAATGACGTCACTTTGGAAGCAACCGAGCTGCAGTACAATTTCGCCATGGAAGCTTCGCAGCCGAAAGGGGCGCCCGCGTCCTTGAGCTCACATGCGCGGTACAGCATCAGACGCGCCGCCATGGTCTCGGTTGCCATATCGGCGATGTAGTTTTGAATGGTCTGCTGCGAGGCGATCGGTTTTTTGAACTGCTGACGCTCCCTGGCGTACTTGACGGACGCCTCCATCGCGCCTTGCGCGATTCCCAGGGCTTGGGCGGCCACACCGATGCGCCCGTTGTCGAGCGTGGAAAGGCCGATTTTCATGCCGTCGCCCGGTTTTCCCAGCAGGTTTTCCTCCGGCACCCGGCAGTCTTCAAAAAACAGTGACGATACGGGGTTGGCGCGCATGCCGCACAGGTCCTCAAGCTCTCCGCGCAGAAATCCTTCAAAGCCGTCCTCGACAATGAAAACACTGCTTTGAAGCTTGGCGTCCGGCAGGGAGGTAAGTGCGAAAATCAGGGCAATGTTGCAGACTCCGCCATTGGTGACAAATATTTTAGTGCCGTTGAGGATATAAGACCCTCCGTTTCTGACGGCGGTGGTTTCCACGCTGCCCGCGTCGGAGCCTGCGTTGGCTTCGGTGAGGCTGAAAGCGCCGATATCTTCACCGGAAGCCAGACGGAAAAGATATTTTTCCTTCTGCCGGTCATCGGCAAACTGCAAAAAAGGATAAACGGCCACTCCGTTATGAACTGTCACACACAAACCGATCGCGGCGCAAACACGTGAGAGTTCTTCCACCACGATGGCGGCGCTGATGGAATCCAGCGCCGCGCCCCCATAGTGCGCCGGTACCTGCAGGCCAAAGTAATTGAGCTGCCTCATCCGGGCGATGACATCACGGGGGAAAATTCGGTGCTGGTCTATTTCCGCGGCGATGGGGGCAAGCTCCGTTTCGGCGAAATGACGCGCGGAGGCGCGGATCAGCTTATGCTTCATACAGGGGTTGAACTGCAATTTTTATCTCCCGATACGCCGGGGGCCGGTGCAACCGCCTCCGCGTAAGTATTGTGCACTGCGACTTTTGGGATATAAAAAAAAGACCCGTCATTGTCAATGAGATTGTCGGCAGTGAAGTTAAGCAAGAAGGCGCAAAAAACATGAACCTGATCACTCATCAGAGCCAGCGTCGGCAGTCCGTGCTTTTTTCATTTCGGCGAGTTTTTCCCTGTTGAGGTAATATTTCCCCTCGGGCGTCTTCTCCACCAGCCCGTCGGTCATCAGCAGTTGCAGTGCTTTCGGACGCAGATTGCCTGTGCCGACACGGAAAAAGTTCTGCCGCTCGTCCTGCAGCCTGATGGCGCGGGAGGCCTTCAGCGCCCCTTCTTTTTCGAGTTCAGCGATTATTTTGAAGCAGACGCGCCTCAGGCCGAGGCCCGTCAAGTACATGGCCACGGCAACAAAAACCACAAAAGCGACCGCCAGCAGAAGAATTTGCAGATAAACGGGCATTGTTTATTTATGTCCCTTCCAGTTGTTTCATTTCCACAAGACTCAGGCCGCCGGACAAGAAATCAAATAAACTTCACTTCACTCGTCGCCGCGGTCACTACAAAACAGCGCTCGACATTGGATACGCTGCCAGCCGGGCTTACAAAAAACACGGCCCCATATAGCGGACAACAATTTTGTTTTGCATAACATCTCCTTAGAGTTGCCCTACGGTGATGCGGCGCTTGTCCCTGTCCGGACGCCCGGCAGTGTCAGGGGTTTTTCTTGCCCGTCATTTCCTCAATCCTTATACCAATAATGACGACTTTGTCCAGCTCTCCGGCCTCATAACTGAAACCGTCCGACAGGGCGTATTTTCTCATCAGCAGCTCCAGAACGGCGGTTTTTTCGTCATTTTCACGAATAAAAAACGCCTCGCCGAAGCCGATCACGCTTTTGTATGCCATGCTCCAGGCGCAGGCTGTCGCGCCCCGGATCACGCCGCACGGAATGTCCGCTTCAAAGCAAACGGACGGGTTTTTCTCCATTATGTCAATTTTCCGGCCCGCCGTCGCACAATGGAAATAGAGAGTCCCGCCGCTCGCGGCGAAGTTGACCGGCACGACATAGGGACGCCCCCGGTCCACAAGGCCTATCCGACAGACCTGCGCCTGTTGCAAGATGAGGTCAATTTCATCTTTGTCCGTTATTTCTCTGTCCGTACGGCGCATCCGATCTTTCCCCTCCCTGTGCTAAAAAACAAAATTTCAAGAATTCTTGGCATGTTTGAGAAAGTTGTGATAAAAAAACCGCGTCTTGCCGGCCGGGTCTGTTGAGGGCTTATCGCTACGGCCTTTTAGCCCAACGGCATTAAAAAGTCGATGACTTTATCAAACGTATATGAAAGCTGAAGTTATGGGAGACTTAAACAGCCGGGCGATCGGTGTTTTCGATTCGGGTATCGGCGGCCTCACGGTCGTTCGCGCCCTGATGGAGCGTCTCCCCTTCGAAAACATTGTTTACTTCGGCGACACGGCACGTGTGCCCTACGGCATCAAATCCGTCGAGACCATCAACCGCTACGCCCTGCAGATTACGAAGTTTTTGATCAAAAAGGAGGTCAAGCTTCTGATTGTGGCCTGCAACACCATGGCGGCGGTGGCCTTCGAGGCGATCAAAGGTGTTTCTCCCGTTCCCGTTTTGGAGGTAATCGGCGCGGGCGCGGCGGCGGCCGCAGCCCGGACAAAAAATAAAACCATCGGCGTAATCGGCACGCCCGCAACCGTCAATTCCAACGCGTACGCGCGCGCCATTCACCGCATAGATCGGGAAGTCCGCGTCTTTTCCCGCGCCTGTCCGCTTTTTGTTCCTCTGGTGGAGGAAGGCTGGCTCGACCATGCCGCCACGCGCCTGGCCGCGCTCGAATATCTCAGACCGGTCTTGGCTGAAGGCATTGACACGCTCGTTTTGGGCTGCACCCATTACCCGCTTTTGAGGCCCCTGATCGCGGACATTGTCGGCGCATCCGTCAGTCTTATCGATTCGGCCGAAGCGATGGCGGAAATCGCCGCCGGTTTGATCGTCCGCGAAAAACTCGGCAATCCCTCCGAGACTCCGCCTGCATATCATTTTTTCGTAAGCGATGTGCCGTACCGCTTTCAGACCATCGGGGAGAGCTTCCTCGGCCGCAGTCTGCCGCATGTGGAAATGGTCAAACTTTAATCACCAACTGACAAGGGGGAAAAATGAAAATCCTTCTGGCCGGCTACAATGTTGATTATGATCTGATTGAGGAACTTAAACAAAGCGCCTCATATGAACGCGAAATTACACCGGAGACGATTTCCGCGGCCTATGCGCGTATCAGCCGCAGCCCCAAAGCCGTCGACGAACTGCGGTGCGACGCACTGAAAGAAGTGGACAAGGCGCGCAGGTCAAACCGCAATATCGTTTTCGAAATGGGCCACAACTCGGTGGCCGAGCATGCCGTGTTCAATATCGATGTTCTGGGCGTGTCGCGTCTGCTGGTGGAGGAGATCGAAAAATTCCGTCTGTGCTCCTACACGGAAAAATCCCAGCGCTATGTTCTGTTCGACAAGGACTTCGTCATACCGGACGAAATCCGCGAGGCGGGCCTTGCGGACGTTTTTACCGAAACGGTAAAAATGCAAAATGACTTTTATCAGAGCCTTTATGCCACCCTCCGACCTTATGTCTTTGAGAAAAACGCCGCGCTCGCGGACGACCCGGCCAACAAATCGATGTTCGAGGGCTGGGCCAAGGAGGACGCGCGCTACGCTATTTCGCTGGCCACCGAAACACAACTGGGCATGACCCTCAACGCCCGCAATCTCGAGCTGATGCTCAGACGGCTGGCCGCTTCGTCTCTGGCCGAAGGGCGCCTGTTTGCCGAAAAACTCTACGCCGCGACAAAAGATATCGCGCCTTCCTTGATCCGCTATACAAAAGCAACTGATTATGATCGCCTGACACACGAAAATCTGCGCGAGTTTACCGGACGCTTCCCTTTGCAAAGCAGTAAGCAGAAAGCCTGCGCGGTGAAACTGTTGTGGTCCACTCCCGATGCCGACAGGCGGGCCACCGCCGCCCTTCTTTTCGCCTCATCCGCAGCCTCATATGAAGACTGCCTGAAACAGGCCAAAAAACTCACGCCCGCCGAAGCGAAGGCGCTTTTCAGAACTTCCTTCCGACACATGCAGCCGTATGACGCGGCGCTGCGGGAGATGGAAAATGTGGACCTGCTGTTTGAACTGGTCATGAGCGCCAGCTGCTTCGCTCAGTTCAAGCGCCACCGGATGGCGACCATCATCAGCCAGGAATATGACCCAACTCTCGGTGTCACCGTGCCGGCATCCGTGCGCGCGACAGGCCGCCACAGGGATTTCATGGCGATGATCCGCAAAACCGACCGCGCCTTCGCCCTGATCTCCCCCAAAGCCCCCGACGCGGCCGCTTATGTGCTGACCAACGCACACCGGCGGCGCGTATTGATGAAGCTCAACGTACGCGAACTTTATCATGTGGCCCGCCTGCGGGCGGACCGGTTCGCCCAGTGGGACATTCGCAATATTTCGAAAGCGATGCTCAGCCAGGCCGGCAAGGTCATGCCTTTGTCCCTGCTTATGGCCTGCGGCAAGGACCGTTTTGCCGCATTGAATAAAAAGGTTTTCCCGCGGGCATCATCTATTGAAGTGAGTACATGATCAGAAAAATCAAGCTGCCCGTCGTCCTGGTGGCGACGAGCATCAGTTCTTTTACGACACCCTTTTTGGGTTCATCCGTCAATGTGGCGCTTCCGGCCATCGCACGCGACTTTTCCATGAGCGCGATGGCGCTGAGCTGGGTTGCCTCATCCTTCATCATGGCGGCGGCCATCATGCTTTTGCCGCTGGGAAGGCTGGCCGACCTTCATGGACGGAAAGTCTTCTTTTTTGCCGGATCGATTATCCTTTCTGTGTCGTCCCTGTCGTGCATCCTCGCTTCCAGTGAAATGGTTTTTATCGCGCTGCGCGTCGTTCAGGGTGTCGGCTCCGCAATGATTTTCAGCACAGGCACAGCCATGCTCATCAGCGCCTATCCGCCTCACCGCAGGGGGATGGTACTGGGTATAAACGTTGCCGCAGTCTATATCGGGTTGACCATCGGCCCTTTCATCGGCGGCATGATTGTCGAACACCTTGGGTGGAAAACCATCTTTATCGTCAATGCACTTTTGGGAGCCGCGGCCGCGGGACTTTGCTTTCTGATGGACAAAGAGAAGCTCACGCCCGCCAACGGTGAGGACTTCGACCTGGCCGGCTCCCTGCTTTATGCCGTTGCGCTTTTTTCACTGATGTACGGCTTTTCCAAACTGCCGCGCGCCACCGGGGCGGTGCTTGTCGCAGGCGGCATGATATGT
The DNA here is from genome assembly GCA_012522275.1 of Smithella sp. GTDB lineage: Bacteria > Desulfobacterota > Syntrophia > Syntrophales > Smithellaceae > UBA8904. The sequence continues at coordinate 1,793 of JAAYKU010000148.1, read as the reverse complement.
TTTGTCTTTTTCATCCACCGTCAGCTGCATATAGCTTTTCCCCTCATCAATGTGCGTCTTTTTTCCGACAACCGTGTTTTCGGCATGTCCAACCTGGCGGCGCTCATCAATTACTGCGCCACCTTCGCGGTGACCTTTTTAATGAGCCTCTATCTGCAGCACGTGAAACTTCTGAGCCCCTCGCACACAGGATTCGTCCTGGTATTGTCACCCATGCTGCAGGCTTTTTTCTCGCCTTTCGCCGGATGGCTCTCCGACCGCCGTGAACCAAGGATTATCGCCTCTACCGGCATGGCATTTTCAGTCGTGGGCCTTGCGGGCCTGGCCTTTATCAGCGCCGCCACACCGGTGGCGCTCATCCTTTTGTGGCTGTCGCTGCTGGGCATCGGGTTTGCCCTTTTTTCCTCTCCCAATGTAAACGCCGTAATGAGCTGTGTAGAAAACAAATTGTACGGCATCGCTTCGGCGACACTGGCTACCATGAGGCTCGTCGGCCAGATGCTGAGCATGGGCGTCGCCATGCTGATTTTTTCCTGCGTCATCGGCGACCAGCCGCTCAGCCCCGCCAACAGCGGCCTGCTTGTTCTGAGTTCTAAAATTATTTTCAGCATCATGGCTGCAATCTGTGTGCTGGGCGTTTTCGCCTCGCTGGCGCGCGGCCGCGTTCATGATGGGAGCGGCGCATCATGAAAAAAAACCTGCTTTGCATCGGCATCGGGCTTACGGCGGGCATCTTCGGCGGCCTGATCGGCCTGGGGGGCGGCATCATCATGGTCCCGCTCTTGACGGGATTAGTTAAGATGGACCAGTGCCGGGCTCACGGCACGTCACTGGCCGTACTTATTTTCACGGGAATCAGCGGCGCAGTAACCTATGGCCTGCACGGTCAGGTGAACTGGCCGGCCGCGCTGGCTCTGGCCGTACCGGCTGTACTGACCGCTCCGGCCGGGGCGCTCCTTGCGGACCGCCTTCCCGACTGGAAACTCAAGCGAGCCTTCGGCCTGTTTTTGATTTTCTGCTCTTTTCTCCTGCTGTTCAAGCCGCTGCTTGGTGATGTTCCGGGCATGCTTTCCCGACCCGCCGCGCTGGCCGCACTGGCTGTCACGGGAACTTTCACCGGTTTTCTTTCCGGACTGATGGGCGTAGGAGGCGGAACAATCATGGTGCCCGCCATGATACTTCTGGCCGGCTTTTCTCAGCATGGAGCACAGGGAACGGCCCTCATGGTGATGGTCCCGGCGGGCGCGACGGGCGCTTTCACCCACTGGCGCCTGGGGAATGTCGATCATGTTTCACTGGCCTGCATGGCGCCCGGCATTTTGCTGGGCGCGTACATCGGGGGCAGCGCCGCCCAGACCATACCAGATGATCCTCTGCGCTGGCTTTTTGTCGTCGTGGCCATTTACACGGGCTGGCGCTACTTGCGGGCCATCAAACCGGATGTCGCCTGCGATGCGGACATACAGGCGTCATGAAAACAGCCGCTTAGCGTTGAAAATAGCCCTTTGCATTTTTACCTGTCACCCGTCGCTGGTCTGCGGGGGACACTATCCACCATCAACTATACATCATGCGCTACGAGCCATGAGCTATTTGCTCATTATGTTCTGGGTGCCGGTTTTCACCGGCATGAAGATACTGTCCCATGCTGGAGACTGTGTCGTAATTACTTTTTTGTCATTCCGTGCAAGCGAAGCGCGACACGGAATCCAGTATTTTCAGCATGTTCTGGATACCGACCTTCGCCGGTATGACGATGGTGACGGCTTCTTTACGATTGCGACACAGTCTCC
>JAAYKU010000147.1 GCA_012522275.1 Smithella sp. | reverse complement strand
GGCTGATCGTTGAACTTTGAAAAGGTTACAATGAAAAAAGCAAAAATGATCAGAAGAAGCAAATAAAATATTTTCATCGTTTTTCCCCTCCCCGGGTGTATTTCTCAAACAAAGGTATCAGCTTTGCCGCGGTCACGGCCAGATCTTCCGGCACGACACGCACATTTCCAACCACGGTCATAAAATTTGTGTCTCCCTCCCAGCGAGGGATCACATGCATATGTACATGCTCGGCAATCCCGGCGCCGGCCGCCTTGCCCAGATTCATGCCGACATTGAAGCCGTCCGGCTGCATGGCCTCCTTCAAAACTTTGACCGCCACGTCAAGCAAATCGAAAATTTCCGTGCGCTCCAAGGCGGTCAGCTCTTCGAAGCCTCCCAGATGCCGTTCGGGAATAATCATCAAATGCCCGTTGACATAAGGGTAGCGGTTGAGAATGATAAAGCAGTGCTTTCCCTCGAACAGTACGTAATCGTCGCAGCGGGTCGAGCACTTGCAAAAAACACAGCCTTCCTGCCTTTCACACACGAGATACTCCATTCTCCACGGCGCAAACATGGTTTCCATATTTCCAACACCAAAACGCGACTGATTTCATCAGGGCAGCGCGATGATCTTTCCTTCTATTTTTGATCCTATTTCGATGATGCCGACGCTTGTGTCACGTGCGAAGCGCTTATCCACGGCAGAGCCCGGATTGAAAAAATAGATGCCTTCCATGACCCTGTTTACCGGATAATGAGTATGTCCAAAAACGATACAATCCGGCCTGCCCAGCTTTTCGACCAGCCTTTTTTCAATTCCCTGAGGCGCGCCCCAACCGTGCATCAGACTGATTTTAAATCCGTTGATCTCCATGAGTAACTGTTCGGGCAGCTCCCGTCTGGTCCGGGCATTGTCCATATTGCCGTAAACGGCGCGGACGTCCTTGTCCCCGAACATCTCCAGGACCTTCAAATCAACCAGGTCGCCCGCGTGAAAAATCATGTCCGCATCGGCAAAATGTTCTTCAAGGAAAGTTTTTAACACTCCGTCGGGGCCTGTAAGATGCGTGTCGGAGATGACGCCTATCTTCAGCTTTTTATCCGCTTTCATTCTTCATGTTTCATTATCGGCAAGACAAAAAAAACTCAAGCGATATTTGCGTATTTATTGTGGAATATTTCCGGCTTAAGTGGTATTGGACGGCCATTATCACTGATATTGCAACGAAAGAAAATATCCCGGCAGGACATGAAATCATGCCCGTATATTGCAGCAACCATCCCCGTCTCAATGCCGTATTCACCTGCCCGAAGTGTCATGCCAATTTATGCCCGTCATGCATTGCGGTAAGGAAGCATGAATATTTCGGACACACCAGAGACGTCTATCTTTGCTCCGAGTGCAATATCTTTCTGGAAAAGCTCCCGCTGATGACGGCCTTTGAGCCTTTCTGGATGCGCCTGCCTTCTTTTTTAGCCTATCCGCTGCAGATTCAGCCCGCCTTACTGGCGGTCGTGCTGGCGCTTGTCCAGTCTTTCTTCACGGACGGGGCGCTGCCGGACCTGCTGGTTCATTTTTTGAGTTTTGCCGTCCTTTTGGCCTATGCAAGCCTGGTGATGAGCGCCACGGCCAACGGCAGACTCACGCAGCCTGTCATCAACAGACAATCTGTGCAAAAGATCACGAACTTCGCTTTGCAGCAGATCGTTCTTTTTCTGGCAGTCGGCGCTTTTTTCTACAAATTACTGCCCGTCATTCTCGAATACTTCGGCCTGCAGCCGACATCCCTTACCGTAATTATCTGCGCCGCTGTCCTTTTTTTAATAATGCCGGCAATCATCATCATGCTTATGGTCACAGGAAGCTTTTTTGCGTCCCTTTTGCCGAACATAATTTCCCGCCTGGCCTGGCGCATCGGATGGCCTTATCCGGCAATGTGTTTCTTTCTTTTCATTTTCCTTCTTATTCCCTCTGCTTTTATCCGCGTCATATGGGACACGCTGCCTTTGGCCGCAGGCCACTTGATTGCCGCTCTTTTTGCCTGCTATTATCTGATCACCTCGTATCACCTGCTGGGCTACTTTCTTTTCCAGTACCAGGAAAAAGCCGGCTACAAGGTCGATTTTGAAAGCGTGTTCCATCAAAACAGTGTGTCATCGTCAAAGGAGCCTGCTCAGGATATGGCCGGAGGTGAGCCAAGTGCAATTCCCTCCCTGATCGAAAACGGCGCTTACCAGGAGGCGCTCATGGAGATCCGCAAAGCCTCCGGAGGGCCGGTTACCGATCCGGTGCTTGCCGGTCAGTACTATGACATTCTTGACTTAACGGAGAGCAACGCGGACCAGGCGGATTTTCTCCCTCATTACATCAAAATAATGGACCGGGCAGGCCGCAAGGACAGGCTCGTTGCCGCCTGCCTGAAGGCGGAAAAGATCAACCCGGTCGCGCTCGACAATGACCCGGCTTTATTGCTTTCCGCGGGAAAAACCCTCCTGGAGGGAGGCCATCCGATAGCTGCGTTGAAAATTTATGACAAATTTATCGAGTTGTACCGCGACCACCCGATGACGCCGGACGCATTTTTCATGATGGCCAGGATTTTCAATGAACACCTGGACAAAGCGGATCGCGCGGTAAAAATTATCGAAGGGCTGCTCAAAAAATATCCCTTTCACGAAAATACACAATTTGTCCGTGCTTATGTCAGAAAAATTAGATTATGACATCTGCCGGACGCCCTCCCCGCTTCGCGGAGGCTTTTGCATTGACAGGGCCAAAGCCCCGGGCTAATATCATCGCGCCATGAACAAACTGGAAGATGCACTCGACAAAATAGCGGAAAGCATCCGCTGCCTCGACGAGGCTTCACTTGCTTCCCTGTGGGAAAAGTACAGGGCAAAAGTGGAAGATTTTTCCTTCACACCGCAGTGGGAAAAAGCAGTGATCATTTTTTCTATCATCAAGTCCGTTCACGTGAAAAACTCGATCTTCAATCTAGAGATGCTCAAAAAAGAACCCTCCGGCAGGCCGGCTCCGGCAAAAAAGAAAGCAACCAAACCCAACCTGCGGCTGGTCAAGTGATGAAGCGGGACGAAGCGTTAAAACGCATCGCGAAACTGCGCGAAATAATCGATTACCATAACCGGCGCTATTATCAGCAGGACGATCCGGAAATTTCCGACGCAAAATACGATGAGTTGATGCGCGAGCTGCAGAATCTGGAAGAGCTCTTTCCGGACGATGGTCTTGCCTCATCACCCACACAGCGCGTGGGAGCCGCCCCTCTTGCCAAATTTTCACCGTTTGAGCACCCCCGGCCGATGCTGAGCCTGGCCAATGCCTTCACGCCCGAGGAAATCACGGATTTTGACGCGCGTATCAGGCGCATGGCGGACCTGGATCGGATGGAATATGTCGCGGAGCCGAAGCTCGACGGCTTGGCTGTCAATCTCATTTACGAGCATGGCCTGTTCGTCCGCGGCGCCACACGCGGCGATGGCGCGACCGGCGAGGACATCACTCAAAATCTCAGGACGATACCTTCACTGCCTTTGGAAATGAAAAAATCCGGGGCGCATCCCGTGCCGGACTTCATTGAAGTTCGCGGCGAGGTGTATATGGAGCGCGCCTCTTTCGGCAAATTGAATCACAGGCGCGCCGTCGACGGCGAAGAGCCGTTTGCCAATCCCCGCAACGCGGCTGCCGGCTCGCTGCGACAGCTGGACCCCAAAATAACGGCACGCCGCCCTTTGAGTATTTTTGTTTACGGAGCGGGCCTGCTCAAAGGGATGCAATTTTCCACACACTTCGGCATACTCGAGGCGCTCAGGCAATGGGGCTTTCCGGTAAATCACCTCATCGAGAAAGCAGATGATATTTCGGCCTGCATTGCCTATTTCGGACGCATCAGCTCGCTGCGCCCCGAGCTGCCCTATGAAATTGACGGAGTTGTTCTCAAGGTTAATGATCTGACCGTACAAGAGGTCCTGGGAAGCGTCTCGCGCTCGCCCCGCTGGGCGCTGGCCTGCAAGTTTCCCGCGGCTCAGGCCACGACGCTCATCAGGGATATCGTCGTGCAGGTCGGAAGGATGGGAACACTGACTCCTGTAGCGGTGATGGAACCGGTCAACGTCGGCGGCGTCATGGTCAGCCGTGCCACGCTGCACAATGAAGACGAAATCAGGAAAAAAGACATCCGCATCGGCGATACAGTTGTGATTCAGCGGGCGGGAGATGTTATCCCGGAAGTCGTAAGCGTTGTGACTTCAAGACGAACGGGGGAGGAAAAGTTTTTTTACATGCCTTCGCACTGCCCGGAGTGCGGCTCAAATGTTGTCCGGCTCGAAGGAGAAGCGGCGCACCGCTGCGTCAATCTTTCCTGTCCCGCGCAAATAAAAGAGCATATCCGTCATTTCGCGTCGCGCGACGCGATGGATATAGACGGCCTGGGGGAGAAGGTCGCGGCCTCTCTTTTCGACGCGGGTCTGATTGCCGATCCGGCAGACCTGTATTTCCTGACGGAAGAAAAACTTCTGCCCCTGGAGCGAATGGCGCAAAAATCCGTCAGCAACCTGCTCGATTCGATACAGATGTCTAAAACTCCCGCCTGGGACAAGTTCATTTTCGCCCTCGGCATACGACATGTCGGTGAAAAAACGGCCAGGCTGCTGGCACAGCACTTTGCCGGTATTGATGAGTTGATGGGCGCGGACGTGGAAGATCTGACTCAAATAAAAGAAATCGGGCCGGAAATAGCGCACAGCATTGTCGGTTTTTTTTCAGAGCCGAAAAACAGGGAGGTCATCGACAAATTCCTCCGGGCCGGCATTTCACCCCTGGTGCAGCGGCAGCGGAAGGACAGGCCTCTTGACGGAAAATATTTTGTGTTTACCGGCACGCTGGAAACGCTCGGCAGAAACGAGGCCAAAACGCTTGTGCAGGAGCTGGGGGGCACTGTCCAGTCCTCCGTGGGCGGCAAAACATCTTTTGTCGTCGCGGGCGCTTCGCCCGGCTCGAAACTGGAGCAGGCCAGAAATCGTGCTGTCGCGGTGATCACTGAAAAGGAATTTTTAAAACTCACAGGCAGGGACAAATCATGAAAAGAATGCACGTATACATCAGCGGCCGTGTGCAGGGAGTATTTTTTCGGGCGGAAACACAAAGAACGGCGACAAGCCTGAAACTGACCGGCTGGGTACGCAACATGGACGATGGCCGTGTGGAAGCTGTTTTTGAAGGCGAACCTGATAAAATCGAGCGGATGCTTGACTGGTGCCATCAGGGTCCGCCTGCGTCGCGCGTGGATCGCGTGGAGGCTGCCGAGGAGGCTTTCACGGGGACAATGCAGGGGTTTCGCATTGTTTACTGACCGGCAGGCCGCGTTTGAAAAACACGCGGTTCACTCCACGCCCAGCTTTTCAATCCGATAGCGCAGTGAGTCAAATGTAACACTCAGCATCTCCGCCGCTTTTGTTTTCGAACCTTTTGTTTTCACCAGCGCCTTTTCAATGGCCCTCTTTTCAATTTTTTCCAGTTCGGCATTCAAGTCGATCCCCCCGTCCGGAATGTCCAGATCAATGGGCTTTTCGACTTCCTCCCGGTCCGCTCCGGTGGTCAGGGTCAGATTTTCGGGCAAAATGATGTTCGAAGTTTCCATCGCCACGCCGCGTTCGATGATGTTTTCCAACTCTCTGATATTGCCGGGAAAGGCGTGCCCCATGAGCAGCTCCATGCCGTAGGAGGAGATCGTTCTGACCTCCTTGCCGAATTCATGAGCGTATTTTTCGATGAAATGGCGGGTTAAAATGGGGATGTCCTCTTTTCTTTCCCTCAGTGGCGGCATGTAAATGGGAATAACATTGAGGCGGAAATAAAGGTCCTCGCGAAACTCGCCCTTTTTCACTTTTTCAGGCAGATCCTGATTGGTGGCGGAAATAATGCGTACATCCACTTTTATATCCTCCGCGCCACCGATGCGACGGAAGGTTTTTTCCTGGACAACTCTTAAAAGCTTTACTTGAAGAACCGGCGGTAACTCTCCGATTTCATCGAGAAATATCGTACCACCCCTGGCCAGCTCAAAAAGCCCCGCCCGATCGGCATAAGCACCGGTAAACGATCCTTTCATATAACCGAAAAGCTCGCTCTCGAGCAGATTCTCCGGTATTCCACCGCTGTTGATGGCCATAAAAGGCATGGCCGAGCGTGATGAATTGGTATGAATCGCCCGGGCAACCAGTTCCTTGCCCGTGCCGCTTTCCCCTAAAATAAGGATATTGGCCGGTGTATCCGCCACTTTTTTGATAGTGGAAAATATTTTGGTCATCTCTCTGCTCACGCCGATCATGCCGCAGAAAGACTCCTCCTGCACGTTTATGTCTGCAGCTTCCTGTGAGTTCATCAGACCTCTTCTGAGCAGGGCCTGACGGACAATCCGGATCAGCTCTTCGTTGCTGCCGCCTTTTTCCACATAGTCATAAGCTCCCTCTTTCATGGCATTTACGGCCGTTTCGCCCGAGGCGTAGGCGGTCATCAGGATTACTGTCGTGTCGGGGCGGTGGTCTTTGATTGTTTTGAGAAATTCAATACCGTCTATTTTGGGCATTCTCAGGTCCGTGATGACCAGATCGTACGCTGTTTTACGACACAGACTGATCGCTTTTTCCGGCCGGTCCGCCACCGTGACCTCATAGCCCTCCTTGGTCAGCATGATGCCCAGAAATTCTCTCATTTCCTGATCATCATCGAGTACCAGAATTTTCGCCATACAACGCTCCTTACAAGATAAATCACTTCTGTTCAGACGGGAGCCAGACCATCGCGTGTGTACCCTCACCGGGGCGGCTGGCGATCTTCAGCCTGCCGCCGTAACCGTCAACGATACGGCTGACGATGGCCAGCCCCAGGCCCGTTCCCTTTTCCTTATTGGTGTAAAACGGATCAAGAATATTATTCATATCTTTTTCTTCAATGCCGCATCCATCGTCACTGATTTTTATCATTATGTAATTTTTGCTATCTTCCAGTTTCCCGGGGCTGATTGCGATCCATATATTTCCACTGTCGCCGACGGCCTGCAGGGCATTGGTCATCAAATTTTGAATGACCTGACGTATCTGTTCTGTGTTTGCCTGAATCATATTGTGTCCCGCATAATTTCTTTTCAGATCCACCCCCTCTTTCCAGTCGCCCGACATTCTGATATTTTCCACGACTTCCTCGACAACATCAACGATATCGATTACTTGTCTGGATGCCGGTATCGGGCGGGCGAGCATCAGAAAATCACGCACAAAATTTTCGAGGCGGTTTTTGCTGCGCATGATAATCTGCATCAGTCGCCTGTCTGTCTCCTCGAGTCCGGTTCCCTGCGACAGCAGCTCGATGGAGCCGGTAATGGAGGCGAGCGGATTTCTCATTTCATGCGCGAGGCCCGCGGCCATCTCACCGATCAGGGCAAGCTTTCTGCTTTTTTCGAGACTTTCTTCCATGTGCTTGATTTCGGTAAGGTCCTGGAAGATAAGGATAAAGCCTATATGGCGGCCGCGGCCGTCCTTCAGGGAAGAAACCGAGCACCCCAGGGGAACCTGTGCCCCCTCCCCAATCGCTATTTTAACTTCCTTTCTGCTTCGCCCCGTGTCAACTTCCTTGTCGAAAAACATCCCGAATTCGGGGAAAACATCGCTGATCGGGCGGTTTTCAATATCACCAAACTGCACGCCGGTGATGTTTTGGGCCGCCTTGTTGAAAGTCTTGATACGCCCCTGCAGATTCGTTGTCATGATACCTGTCTCGACCGACTCGATGATGCTGCGGAAAAGAACGTCGAGCTGATCGAAGGCTGATTCCCGCTCCGCCAGAAGCGACCTTGTTTTTTTCTCCTGTTCGACGACAAAACTGGCGAGAAAGGCGACGATATAAAATGAAAGGACGTGAACAACGATCCTCAACGCAACGTCACCTGCCTTGAGCACATAATCACGTCCCATAATATAAAAACCAGGGGCGACATTGAAGTATTCAAGCTCCAGAATCAGAATGTAAGAGATGCTCGATAAAGACGCAACGACTAATGTTCCCCTTCTGCCGAGAAAAATAGCGGAATAGATAATCACCAAAGTGTACAAAAGCGAAGAATTGCTTGAGAAGCTGCCGGTCAGATAAACCAGGAAGGACACAAGCGCGATGTCGATCACTACCTGTGTGTATACATTCAGTTGATGGTACTTTACTTTTCTTAAAAGCAGTGTGTAGCCTGCCGACAGAAAATACATGACGGCAATTACAGCATAAGTCAGATACAAAGCACCTGCCGGGACGGAAAAAACCTGCTTTAACGTGTCCAGGAAAAAAGTGAACGCCAGCAGCGCGGACAGTATGATCATCCTGATGACAATCAGCAGTTTGAGTCTTCGTCTGGTCCTTTCATCCTGCACATCGGCCTGCGGCATATTGATTCCCGAATATTTTTCAGTTGATTCCTGAGAGATGATTGTATAGTATTTTTCCACTTTTCGCTAATATTTTGAACTTCATCATAAAAGGTAACCTCCTTCCATGCGCAGGCCTTTACTGTATCCGCTCATCGCGATGATCGGCGGCATACTGATCGGGGACCGGACGTTTTTACCGGCTGTTTGTCTTTTGACGGCCTTTGCGGCAGTACTTCTTTTGCTGCTGCCGGCCGTCAGGTCACAAAGCTGCCGTGCGGCTTTCGCCCTTATCCTCCTGTTTATGTGTCTGGTCGGCATGTTCAATATTCAGAGGCAGGCGTACAAGGCCGCGGACCACCGGCACATTGTGCACCTGGCCGGTCAGGGTGAGCTCACCGTCGAAGGCGTCGTCGTGAAGATTGAACCCCTTTCGGCGACTTATCACGGCGCCGTGGTGAGCTGCAGGCGCACACTCCGCAACAATCTTTATACTCCGGTCACCGGCAATATCCGCCTGACCTTTCCCGCTGATATGAATTTCCACTACGGGGACTTCATCCGCTTCCATACACAGGTCAGAAAAATTGAAAGTTTTAACAACCCGGGCTGCTTTGATTACGGGCGCCACCTGCGTCGAAAGGGCATTTACGTTTCAGGATATGTGTCCGGCCGGGCCGGCATTGTACTGATAAGGCAAGGCGCGGCAAATCCCTTCGTACGCAAGTTGGAAAACCACCGTCTGTCACTGACAAAACTTATTTACGCCAATGCCTCATCGCCGCAACGCGAGATCATCGAAGCGATGATCCTGGGGAATAAAAAATCGATCCCCGCAGATGTGCGGGACTCTTTCGCCAAAACAGGCACGGCTCACATTCTGGCGATATCGGGGCTGCACGTAGGCATGGTGGCGGCAAGCTGTTTTTTCCTGTTTCTTCTTTTCATGAAAACTTCCGAATACCTGATGCTCAGATTCAACGTGATCAAACTGGCCACGGCCGCCTCGTTCATCCCGGTTGCCGCCTATGCCCTTATCGCCGGTATGGGAACACCCGTGCTGCGCTCCGCGCTTATGGCGCTGGCTTTTTTTACCGCATTGCTCATCGGCAGACAAAAAGACCTGTACCAGACTCTTTTTCTCGCGGCGTTGCTTATTTTAACCGCAATGCCGGAGGCTGTGTTTGAAATCTCCTTCCAGCTGTCTTTTGCCGCGGTTTTTGCCCTTATCCATATTGTCCCGAAATTCAGCAATGTGCAAATTCCCTTTTTATCCGGCACGCCCGGTCCTGTAAAATCACTGGTCAGGCGCACATACCTTCTGTTTGTAGTATCCGCCGCCGCCACGGCAGGTACATTGCCGCTCATCGCTTTTTATTTTAACCGTATCTCCGTTGTGACCCTGGCTGCCAATCTCATTGCCGTACCTCTGATGAGCATGCTGGTTTTGATTCCTGCGCTTTGTGCCGTACCGATTGCTTTTTTCTGGCCGGCCGCGGCTGGTTTTTTCATCAAAACAGCGGCATTTTTCACTGAAATTTCCGTGTCGATCATCAACAGGCTGGCTGCACCGTCTTTTGCCTCTTTTGCCATTTTCAAGCCGACCATTGTAGAAATAATCATTTTCTACATCCTTGTGTTTGCTCTGGCAGAGATATTCACGCCGGCGGGCAAAAAAGCACCGGACGGCCTCACTGCACGTCACTTGCGTGTTGTGAAAGCGATTGTGCTCATTTGCGCCCTTTTTTTCATCATCGACGCCGCTTATTGGATCGCAAAAGACAGGTTCAGCCGGCAGCTTACAATCACGGCCATTGACGTGGGACAAGGATCGTCAACACTGGTGCGGATGCCCGGTGGCGTCAATATGCTGATCGACGGCGGAGGGTTTCACGACTCCTCATTTGACATGGGCAAGTCCGTCATCGCCCCCGTCTTATACGCCGAAAGAATCGGTAAAATAGACATTGTCGTACTCACCCACCCGCATCCGGACCACCTTCAGGGACTTATTTATATTGTGAACAATTTTCATGTCCGTGAAGTGTGGTACAACGGCATAAAAACGGATGACGATCTTTTCCGGCTTTTCGAAAAAGCGATAAGCGACCATGGCATAAAACCGAGAGTTCTCTCGGCGGGGGACGCGCCGGTGATCATTTCCGGCGTCACTTTTGAGTGCCTGTGGCCCGGACCACTGCCGGCGAAGGCAGGTCAATACCTCTCACACAACGAAGTCAATGACACTTCTCTCGTTTTTAAAATAGTCTTCGACAAAGCAAGTTTTCTCGTCACGGGTGACATTTCCCGTATTGTCGAGACCGCCTTGATTGATCGGGGGCATAATCTGAAGGCAGATCTTCTTTTTGTGCCTCATCACGGCTCCGTTCATTCCAGCTCGGAGAATTTCATCAAAGCTGTTTCGCCCCGTTACGCACTTATCAGTGCGGGCAGAAAAAACATGTTCGGCCATCCCCATCCACGGGTTCTCGAACGGTACTTATCACGGGGAGTTGAGGTATTGCGCACCGACCGCCTGGGGGCAATCATGGTGCAAACAGACGGCGAAAATCTCAGTGTCGCTCCGTTTAAGCAATAACCGCCGGCATTCATCTAAAATATCAATAATTATTGTAAAACGTCAGTTTTTAAGCTATAGGGACGCAACTTTAATTTACAGGAGAAGCACATATGTCCATGCAACAGACACTGATTATCATTAAACCGGACGGCCTGGTAAAATCATTGACCGGAAACATCATTTCCCGTCTGGCCGAAGCGAAACTGACCATCATGGGCGCGAAAGTCGTGCGCGTCAGCAGGCAACAGGCGGCCAAACATTATGAACATCTTAAAGACATGCCTTTTTTTGAAGAGCTGATCTCATATATCGTGGGAGATGTGCATAAAACCCACCGGGTGCTCGCACTGGTTTACCAGGGAGAGGACGCGATTGCCAAAATCCGCGATATCGTTGGAGATACCAACCCGGAAAACGCCAATCCCGTCTCCATCAGGGGCGCCTACGGCAGGATAACGACTACCGGTGTTTTTGAAAACGTCGTTCACGCCTCCTCAAGTGAAGAAGACGCGGAAAAAGAAATCAAACTATGGTTTGAACCTGAAGAGATCATCGAAGATATTTATCCGGTAAAGCAGGTAACGCTAAACGATGTTCAAAAAATCGTCTGGGCCTGATTCAGAAACAGTCTCATAAATTGAACGTGCGTCAGACATGCCTCCGGAAACAGATATCCGGAATCAGCAAAGCTGCTTTGACCCCGGATGCCACCTTGCGTGCAACGTATTGCTACGATGAGTGAGGCATGCGCCGCTGTGAGTCCACAGGCATTACAAAACCTTTTATTGTAATTAAGATATGAACAAAATCACCGCCATCAAAGGCATCAAAGACATCCTCCCGGCAGACGCCCCGGTATGGCACAAAGTGGAAACAGTGGCCCGGGACATATTTGAGCGCTTCGGGTTTCGCGAAATCCGTGTGCCGATTATGGAAAAAACCGTTCTTTTCCAGCGCAGCATCGGCGAGACTACGGACATCGTGGAAAAAGAGATGTACACCTTTCGCGATCGCGATGACGAGCTTCTCACATTGCGCCCGGAAGCCACCGCCTCGATCATCCGCGCCTATATCGAACACAATATGGCCGCGGCCGACTCCATTGTGAAACTGTTCACATTCGGGCCGATGTTTCGCCGGGAGCGCCCACAGAAAGGGCGTTTCCGCCAGTTTCACCAGATCGACGTCGAGCTTTTCGGCGACGAAACCCCCGCTGCCGACGCGGAAGTCATTTTCATGTTGATCCATTTTTTCGAAACGCTGGGCCTGAATCAGTTGTCGCTCGAGATCAATTCACTGGGCTGTAAGGCCTGCCGGCCGCAATTTTCAAAAGCTGTGGTCGATTTTCTAAAGGGCTCTGAAAGCTCCCTTTGTCCTGACTGCCAGCGGCGCATCCACACCAATCCGCTGCGCGTATTCGACTGCAAAGTGGAGGACTGCGCTTCCGTCATCATGGACGCTCCCTTGATTACGGAGTATCTGTGCACAGACTGCGACACGCATTTTGCCTCCGTCAAGTCGCTTTTGGCAGACCTGAAGATGTCTTTCACCGTGAACCCCAAAATGGTGCGCGGCCTGGACTACTACACAAAAACCGCCTTCGAGGTAAAGACAGGCTCTCTGGGGGCGCAAAATTCTCTGGCCGGCGGTGGCCGGTACGACGGCCTGGTCAGCTTCCTGGGCGGCCCGCAAGTGCCGGGCATCGGCTTCGGCATCGGGATGGAAAGACTCATCGCCTGCCTGCCTGCCGACCCTGCCGGGAAATTCAGCACGGATATTTTCGTTGCCGCGCTGGGAGCACCGGCGCAAAAAATCGGTTTCCGACTGACTAATGAACTGCGCCGCGCCGGCATTTCCGCGGCCATGGATTATTCAGACAAAAGTCTGAAAAGCCAGATGAAGCGCGCCGACAGACAAAACAGCTCTTACACGCTCATCATCGGGGAAAGAGAAATAGAAGAAAACCGCGCCGAGCTGCGCGACATGAACACCAAACAGCAACAGAGCCTTCCTCTGGAAGATATTTGTCCGGCTTTGGTGAAGATCATCAAAAAGAGGTAAATAACGGTGAGCCGCTTTATCGAAGAAGAAAAAAGAACTCATTATTGTGGTCAGGTGAGCGCCCGCGACGAAGGCAATCAAGTCGTCCTGTTCGGCTGGGTGCAGCGACGCCGGGATCTCGGTGGACTTATCTTCGTAGATCTGCGCGATCGCGAGGGCATCGTCCAGATTGTTTTCGACCCTGATTCCGACGAGGCGCTTCACGCAGAGGCACGTAAAATACGCGGTGAATACGTTCTTGCGGTCAGAGGTGAAGTGCGCAGACGGCCTGCCGGTATGGAAAACCCGCATATGTTCACCGGGCAGATTGAGGTCACCGTTTCCGCCTTTGAGATACTCAATGAAGCCAAAACTCTGCCTTTTTCCCCCGAGGACGAAGATGTCTCCGAAAACCTCCGCTTGAAATATCGTTATCTCGATTTGCGCCGCCCGGCCATACAGAAAAACCTGATCCTGCGCAGCCGGCTGGCCATCGCCACAAGGCAGTATTTCAACGAAAACGGGTTCATTGAAGTAGAAACCCCGTTTCTGGGCAAGAGCACCCCGGAGGGGGCAAGAGATTATCTCGTCCCGAGCCGCATCACCAAAGGCGCTTTTTATGCCCTGCCCCAGTCGCCGCAGATATTCAAACAGCTTTTGATGGTGTCCGGGTTTGACCGCTATTTCCAGATCGTCAAATGCTTCCGCGATGAAGACCTGCGGGCCGACCGCCAGCCGGAATTCACGCAGATCGACGTGGAAATGTCCTTCATTACAGAGGACGACATTATAAACATGATGGAAGGCCTGATGAAAACCGTCTTCAAGACCTGCCTGGATATAGACCTTCTGCTGCCCTTCCCCCGCCTGAAATATGCCGACGCCATAAGCCGTTACGGGAAGGACAACCCGGACATCCGCTTCGGCATGGAAATTGTCGATCTGACCGATATTGTCAAAAATTCCGGATTCAAAGTTTTTTCCGACGCGGCAGGCTCCGGGGGAGCGGTCAAAGCAATCAGGGCCGAGGGTGCCGCCTCTTTGTCGCGCAAGGAGCTCGACGGCTTGAAGGACTTTGCCGCGGTTTACGGAGCCGCGACGCTGGTATGGGCCAAAGTCAATGCCGCCGACTGGACTTCGCCCGCTTTCAAATTTCTCACGCCGCAGGAGGCAGAGACGATCGGCCTGGCGATGAATGCCACGGAGGGGGATCTCATTCTTTTTACCGCCGGCACGCAGAAAGTCGTCAGTGACGTGCTGGGAAATCTGCGCCTGCACCTGGCAAAAAAGCTCAATCTGATCGACCCGAAAGCGCTCGCCTTCACCTGGGTCACCGAATTTCCACTTATGGAATTTTCAGAAACGGAACAAAGGTTCGTCTCCACGCACCACCCGTTCACATCTCCGTTTATCGAGGACCTGCCTTTTCTGGCCACTGACCCAGCCAGGGTGCGCGCCCGCGCCTACGACCTGGTGCTCAACGGTTCGGAAATAGGCGGCGGAAGCATCCGCATCCACCGCAGGGACATTCAGGCGCAGGTGTTCAGCGCGCTGGGGCTCGGCGACGAAGACGCACGAGAGAAATTCGGCTTTCTGCTCGACGCGCTCGAATTCGGGGCGCCGCCTCACGGCGGGCTGGCTTTCGGTCTGGACCGCCTGACGATGATCATGACCGGCGCTGACTCCATACGTGATGTCATCGCTTTTCCGAAAACGCAGAAAGCCGCCTGCCTGATGTCGGAAGCTCCTTCTGAAGTCAGCAGCGAACAGCTGGCGGAATTGTCGCTCAAAATCGTTTAAGGCGGGTTTGCTCATCAGGTTGGAACCCCCTGCTTCATGCAGAGGCTACCCCGGCATGTTCAGTCGCCAAACAGCCTCCACTGATCGAAAGGACTCTTCGCGTCTTTAGTTTTCTGTGGCGATATTTCCTGTATGAACCGCGACGGAGCCAGGGCAAGAGGTCCCCGGCCGGAATAGTCAACGGCCGGATAGCTCAGATAAAGCTGGTCTCTGGCGCGCGTGAGGGCGACATAAAACAACCTGCGTTCCTCCTGCTCGCCCCCCTCCTCCTTGAGGGCGCGGGCAAGCGGAATCATGCCGTCGGCGCACCAGATCAAAAACACATATGACCATTCCAGTCCCTTTGCCTGGTGGATCGTGCTCAAAACAACTTTATCCGTCCCGACTGCGCTCTCCTCCTCATGTGACATATTGGTCAAAAGCGCCAGTTCATTTAAGAAATCTTCCATGCTGTCGAACCTGGAGGAAAACTGCCCGAGTTGGATTAAATCCTCTTCTCTGGCCGACGCGTCGCTGTAGACAGACTGAAGGTAGGTACGATATCCGCCGCGGTTAAGCAGCTCGCTGATGATCCGTTCAGGTGTACGTTCAGCGCGGTCAATCACCAGCAGCTCCAACAGCGTCTTGCGGCACTTTTCCGCTCCGGCTTTCGCCGCCTTAGGGAGGTGGCATTCAAATTCTTGTTGTGCAAACACCATTAGCGGGTTTGTCTCTGGTTTGAGAAGCCGCCATATTTTCTCACAAGTGACTTTACCGATTCTCGGGTATGACATCAGTATTCTGCGCCAGGCCAGCTCGTCATGCGGATTCGTCAGAATGCGCATGTATGAAGTCACATCCTTGATATGCGCCTGCTCGAAAAACCTGATACCGGAGCGTATTTCGAAAGGGATATCGCGCCGGACAAATTCCATCTGCACTTCCATCGAATGATAGTGGGCGCGGTACAAGACGGCTATTTCGCTAAAAGGCACGCCGCTGCGGGCAAGCTCTGCAACACGCTGGGCGACAAAATCCGCCTGCCTTAAAACATTCTGCGCGACGACAATCACCGGCCTCATCCCTTTGTGACGCACCGCCTTCAGCGCTTTGGGGTACTGGTTTTCGTTGTTGTTGATACTCAGATTGGCCATCTGCAGAATTTCCGGCGTGCTGCGGTAATTGGTTTCCAGTTTGAATATTTTACAATCCGGATAGCGCTTGGGGAAGGTGATGATGTTTTCGAAATTCGCGCCACGAAAAGAATAGATGCTTTGCGAATCATCGCCAACCACCATCAGATTGCCATGAACCGAGGCCAGCATATCCACAATATCGGCTTGTATGATATTCGTGTCTTGGTACTCATCCACCAGCACATGACGAAAACGGCTCGAAAGCGCGTGTAAAACGTCCGGATGCTCCTCAAGAAGCCTGCGGCAGTTGAAAAGCAGGTCGTCAAAATCCATCACATTGAGGTCATTTTTTTTTTGCAGGTAAAGACAGGCGATCTGCTGTATTTCGTCAGTGAAATGCAAAAAGAAGGGATAGCGCGTGGCAATCACTTCCTCCAGCGTGGTTTGGGTATTGACGGCCAGAGAGATTATTTCCGCGATGATATTACTTTTTGGAAATTTTGTGGACTTGACGTCTATTTTGAGATCAGCCATGGCTGAGGCTATAACCTGTCTGGCGTCTTCACTATCCGCGATGGAGAAACTGTTTTGATAGCCGAGGCGAAAGGCGTACTGCCGTAAAAAGCGATGGGCTATGGAATGAAATGTACCGCCCGTAATTTTTCCCGTATAGCAATGAGCGATTTCCTCCACCCGCCCCAGCATGGCACGCGCCGCTTTATTGGTAAAGGTGGCCAAAAGAATGCTTTGTGCCGGCTCGCCCGACTCGATCAGGCGTGCCACACGGTAGGTCAGGGTCCTGGTTTTCCCGCTTCCCGCACCCGCCAAAACCAGCAGCGCCCCCCCTTTTTCCATTACAACGCGGTATTGTTCGGAATTGAGTTCGGTTTCATAGTTGATCATTGAAAGAACTGCGCTCAGGCGCTTATGGCCTTCTTGATTTCTGAGACCGTGTCATCAGCGACGAGTGAGAGAAAATTTTTTAACAATCCTTCTTTTTCGTAATAGCCGATCAGGGGCGCCGTTTTCTGATTGTAAATTTCCAGACGGTTATTGATGGCCTCGACCGTTTCGTCGTCCCTCTGTATGGTTTCGTGATCGCACAGCAGACAGGTTCCGTCCTGCCGGGGGGGATTATTTTTAAGATTGTAAATGGCCTGGCAAGATGGATTGCAGCAGGTGCGACGGGTCGTCAACCGCTCTAGAATGATTTCCCGGGGCACTTCGAGGTTGGCCACAAAATCCAGACTGACACCCAGCCTGCCGAGCAGTTTTTTGAGCTCTTCGGCCTGTGCAATTGTCCGCGGGAAACCGTCGAGAATAAAACCCTTCTGGCAGTCAGGTTCTTTGAGCCTTGCCTCCATGATTTCCATAATCAGAGAATCAGGCACCAGATCCCCCCGGTCCATGTAATCTTTCGCTTTCTTCCCGAGTGTCGTTTCTTCCTTAACGGCACTGCGCAGAATATCGCCCGTGGAAATCTGCACTGAACCGTCAAACTCCTCAAGCAGTTTGGCCACCGTGCCCTTACCCGCGCCCGGTGCGCCCAGAAGTATGATGCGCATTGTTTTTTACGGCTCCCTGTTCTTTTTTAATGTAAGCTGGCGCGTTTATATTGCATAATACCCGCAAGGTCAAGGCAATTAAGGTTTTGCTGAGCCTGCCGGGACCAACTGGATTTCGAATAACTGCGGCCAGAATTTTCCCGTCACAAAAACCCGCCCCGTCTTTGCGTCATAAGCAATCCCGTTTAACACATCCGCCTGAACATGAGGTTGAATCAGGCGGCGAAGCGAGCTTAAGTCAACCCAGGAGGCAACCCGGCCGTCGGCCGGGGATATCCGGGCAATGACGTCCTGCATGAAAACAACTGCCCAAATTTCGCCCGCGATGTATTCCAGTTCGTTGAGGCCGCCTACGGGCGTGTCACCGTCATGGACGGTTATGGCCCTGATCACGGCAAACGTATCCGGATCCCGGAAGGTGATTGCCGATGAGCCGTCGCTCATCAGCAGATGTCTGCCGTCGGTGGTCAATCCCCAACCCTCACCCGGACAGGCGAATTGATCGGTTCTTTTCAATGAGTCCGCTTCATAGACAAAGACGGTCCGCTCCCGCCAGGTCAGCTGGTATATTTTCCCTTTCAGCAGGGCAATGCCTTCACCGAAATATTTGTCAGGGAGACGGATTTCGCGAAGGGTTTTTCCTGTTTGTATATCCTTGCGGGCCAGCACCGACTTGCCGTAAAGGCCGGTCGACTCATAAAAATGCCCCTGATAAAAAAACAGTCCCTGAGTGAAAGCACCTGCATCATGCGGATAGACGTTTTTGACGCGGACAGAGGCTACCGGAGCCACGGTTTTCAGCGATTTTAAAAAGGCTGACTGCATTTTGCGGTTTACGTGATTTGCCTCAAGCGCCTCGGGCAGAAAAATCAGCATCAGTGTAACGACGAATACGATGACACCTGCACGCACTGGTTTTATATCTGTGAAACAATGAGATTTCATCCGTATGCCCCCCTGGTTTTTATACAATAAGTGCGCTCTCCAATAAAGCATTTGCTATCTGAAATTATTTCCTGTAAAATTAAATACATGAAATTCACAACAGATGAGTTTTTGAAAATTTGCAAAAATATACCCTTTCTGGCGTGCCTTTCACCCAGAGAGCTGTCAGAAATTGAATCCGTGGTCATTGTCAGAAAATTTCTGAAGAATCAGGTGATTCTGCTCGAAGAGGACGACCCGTCGTATTTTTATTTCATAATTACCGGCAGAGTCAAGGTCATCAGGTACAATGAAGCGGGCAAAGAGCTGATGCTGGCCATTCACAAGCGGTACGACTATTTCGGCGAAATGGCCATTCTGGACGGCAGGACATCGCCGGCCACGATTATCGCGATGGATGACTGCACAATCGGTTTTATGACCAGGGCCAATTTTAACAAATTCATCATGAGCAATGAAAAAAGTCTCCAGCAGATCATCTCGCTTCTGTGTCTGCGGCTCAGGGATGCCTGGTCCATGCTGAATATTTTCGGTTTTGCGGAAGCAGGTGACAAAGTGCGCGCCGCTTTGAAGATGCTCAGCCAGAAATTCGGCACTGATGAAAAAAACGGCACGATCATTCATATCAAACTGACCCATAAGGATGTAGCTAACTTTGCAGCCGTCTCCCGGGAGACGGCCAGCAGGATCATCAGTTCCATGATGAAAGCAGGGGAAATAGAAATGATCGACCACAAATATTTCCTTTTAAAGCACTCCTTCTTCGACAGAGTCAGGGTTTTGTGACTGAGGTCACCCCCGGTTAATTTAGTTTTCATTGAATTAATTCGATAACAGTATTGGGAGCGATTTTAATCCGTAAGTTAGTTGCAGCGGCGCGGCTTTTACAAACTTGGATTACCCGTAAATGTCTGTGATTTAATCTGTCGTAAACGGGCGGGGGTTGTTTTTTCCGGCAAGGCCGGGTATATTGTTAGAAAAAA
Source organism: Smithella sp. (assembly GCA_012522275.1). Classification (GTDB taxonomy): domain Bacteria; phylum Desulfobacterota; class Syntrophia; order Syntrophales; family Smithellaceae; genus UBA8904. The sequence continues at coordinate 21,247 of JAAYKU010000147.1, read as the reverse complement.
TAACGGGAAGCTATGTATTTAGACTACTGGAATTTACAAAAAGCGCCGTTTGACAATGTGCCGGATCCTTCCATGTACGCGGATTGCCACGAATCCATGGAAAAGGTGATTGCGGAAACGGTTTTCGGAATCAAACAGGCCGATGAGGACTTTGTCGTCATCATCGGCGCGGTCGGATCCGGCAAGACGCTCGCGCTCAAGGTGATTATGGACTCCCTTGAGACAGATAAATACAAGCCTGTCCTGATCACAAGCCCTTCCATACCTTTTGCCCGGCTGCTTAAGGAAATCATCAGCCAGATTACCGGTGAACCGTGCGCGGAGAACAGAAAAGTCCATCTGCTGCAGACCTTTCATCGTCTCCTGTTCAAGACAATGGAAAAAGGGCGGAAAATCGTTATTTTCATCGATGAGGCTGATTCACTGTCACCTGCCAATCTGGACAATTTGCGCCTTCTGACCAGCATGCAGGATGATCAGAGAAATCTTTTCACTCTGGTGCTGGCCGGCCAGACACAACTGGCGCGTCGCCTCGAACATCCCAAAAGGGAGAATCTGTTTCAGCGCATCGGCATTTACGGCCGTATCGATAAACTCCCGTCGCCGGAAGCGGTAAAAAAATATGTCGAAACGAGGCTGCATCTGGCCGGCACACAAAAAATGATTTTCCCGACTGAAAGTATCCGGGCCATCTGGGAAAATTCGGACGAGGGGGTGCCGCGTCTTGTCAACAGGATATGCAAATTGTGTATGATAGAAGCCGCCGGCGGCGGTTTAACACAGGTATCTGCCGAACTGGTCTCGCAGGCGGCCCAAAGATTTAAGAAACTGGGCGAGGCGGCCATTCAAAGACGCAAACCACGCTGCGCTCCCGATGATTTTGAGATCTCAGATGTTGTTGAAATGACCGAAGAGGTCATCGAGATGATCTCCGCTCAGTCAACCGCCGATAATGAAAAAAAACCGGTTGAGGAGAACCCCCCGCTTGATGCAACGGAGTCGAGAGATGCCGGACAGACGCCGTTTGCCGCACAGGAAACTGAAACTGAAACTCCTGTCGGTTTTGAGCCTCCCCCCGCCCCTTTGCTGACACAGGGGACTGACGCACGGGATTCTCTGCCTGCAGTCGTTGACGATGCTGAAACAGTCGCCGCGCCGAAATTGAATCCTGAATCCCTAGCCCGGCACGAAGGTGACGCAGAAGCGGAAAGTATAATTATTGAAACTGAAGCGGGAGCTGAAACACAAACATCCAAAGAAGAGCTTCCGCCTGACGATGAAAAACCGGCATCAGACGACGAGGGAAAAATTGATGAAATCACCATCGGCGGGCATACGATACGCCTGGACATTCCCCAAGAGATACTGCAGCGGGTAAAATCCTTCAACCGGGAAAGCGCACTGAAGTCGGCCGGCTTCTGGGCCGCAAAGCTTCTGAAAAACAACCCGCAGCTCACCGCTTCGCCGCAGTCGGACCCGGTCTATATCTGGAATGAAATAAAAGACTCCATACTCAAAAGGCTGTCGATGTAACTTTGCCGTTCAGAAGGGTTCACTATGATAAAAACGGATAAAGCCGCACAAAAAAAACGTCCTGGAAAAAATAAGGAACGTCATGCTGAAGATTATGAACTTGTCATTTCCCACTACAAAAACCTCATTACCAAAAACGAAAATGTGACCGATGCCTACACCAATATGGGCTTCATTTACCTGGAAAAAGAAGATTTCGAAGAGGCATTGAAATGCTTTCTCAAGATACTTGAAATCGCGCCGCACACCGCCGGGGCCTTTAACAACACAGGCTATGTCTATGAAAAAATGGACAGGCCGGACATGGCCAGGCAGTATTATGAAAAGGCCCTGTCCGTGGATACCGGCAACCTGGAGGCCGTCATCAACATCGGTCATCTTTACGAGCTGCAGGGAAATTATCACGACGCGGTCAAACAGTATAAAAAAGCCGTGGACATGGACCCGGACAATGAAACACCCCGCTTCTGCCTGGCTGTTTTATATGACACACACGATATGTTTGATGAGGCGATACAGCAGTACGAGGAGATCACCAGAAAGAATCCCGGTCACATCAAATCCCTCTACAACATGGGCAGAATTAATTTTCAATGGGGAAATTATGCGGCGGCCGAGGCATTGTTCAAAAAAGTTCTCAAACTGGATCCGGAAAACGCCTCAGTCTGCAACAGCCTGGGCCTGATTCGAGAATTCAGCAAGGAATATCCGGAAGCGCTGGACTTTTACCGGAAATCACTTTTAATCAATCCCTTCCACGAAGAGACAAATTTCAATCTGGCCGCTTTGCAGTACGCTCTTTTCCGCGTCTCGCCGGAAAACGCCAAACTAGATGAAATCATCCGCAGACTGAATTTTGTCATTTCATTGAACCCTTTCCACCCCAAAGCGGAAAAGCTCCTGGACAAGATCCAGGAAGAAAGAAAAAGCCGGACATCTTCTTAAACAGTCTGACGCGGAAAAACAGGCTTACCCGGCGCTGCATCCGCAGGCCGCAAGTAAACAGGTGTGGTTTTTTGTATATCTAAAAGATCGCGGCTCCGATATTTTTCCACGGCCAACAGCCCTACAGCCCAGGCGCGAATAAACTGACTTTCGGCAAAGACAAGCTGATTCCTTCCGGGAGACGAGTTGATCACCGCGGCATATTTAACGGCCCCGTCGCCTACATAAACAACCTCTTCATAAGGGCAATCAGCAATATTTTGCGGCGCCGTTGCCGTCTCCGGGCCGAGCGGATGCAAAAAACCGTCCTCATCTGAACGGAAATAGGCCAGATAGACCTGGCCGCGGCCCGCATCCATCATCGCAGCAACAGTGCCCGTGCTATGGCGCGCGTTTAACGCCAGAGCATGCAGGGACGAAACTCCCGCACCGGGTTTTCCTGTCGCCATCATGAGCCCTTTGAGCGTGCTCAGCCCGATGCGCAAGCCGGTAAAGGAGCCGGGCCCCAGCGTGCAGGCAAACAGATCGATCTGCCGTATGTGAACACCGCTGCCGGCGCAGGCCTGCCCGATTGCGGGCAGGAGAACCTCTGAATGGTTTTTCCCGGCGTTGATCATTACGTCATATACGACAATGTCATCTTCTAGAACGGCAACGGAAGCGGTTTTGGCCGATGTGTCAAAAGCGAGTGTCAGCATACTATTTGAAAAATTTCAGTGCGTCATTGATAAACTTGATATCTAGTCTTTCGATGTCGATCATGATGACAAACAGCATCAGCATCAGTAAAACAACGAAACCAATCTGAGTCGACCACTCCTTCACCTTCTGTGGAATCGCCCTTCTGGTCACTATTTCAATAAGGTAGAAAAGGACATGCCCCCCGTCCAGAACAGGCACGGGAAAGAGGTTGATGACACCGAGATTGATGGAAAGAATGGCCATAAAAAGGATAAAACTGACGACGCCCTCCCTGGCCTGCCTGCCCGCTGTCTGAGCGATGAAGATCGGGCCTCCGAGCGTCCGCGGCGAAACTGCGCCTTTGATCATCTTTGCAATGACGACAACCGTCAGTTTGCTGAATTCCCATGTCCTGTCCAATGAGGAAACAAAAGCAGCCGCGGGATTTTTTCTTTCGATGACTTCGCCCTTTTCCGGGTATAACCCCATGGCGGCCGTTTCTTTTCCGATGCCGGCCGGACCTTTCCGCCCGCCCGTTACAGTTAAAGTCATTTGCCTCCCGCCGCGCAGCACGACGAATTGCAGCCCGTCGCCGGAAGCATCTTTAAAAATGTCCTCCATGTCCTCCCAGCAAAAAACCTTCTTTCCGTCGGCTGAAATGATTTTATCACCCTGCAGGAAACCAGCTTTGTGGGCCGGCGAATCCGGTTTTATCTGCCCGACGACGGCATGAGTATTTCCCGCCGCCTGGATTCCAATGAGATAAACGGAGACCTCTTCGCCTAACACATTCTTTTCACGGGATGCTTTGGGTTTGACGGTAAAGGTTTTCTCCACGGCGCCTCTTCGGGCGATCACCTCAAGTTCTTTGCCTTCAGAAGCGAACACGACCGGCCTGATCTCATCCCAGTAGGTTATTTTCCGACCGTCGATGGAAAGTATCGTATCGCCCCGGAGCATCCCCGCCTCCTTGGCGGCGGAGCCTTCCGGCATCTCACCGATCACCGCCAATGTATGGCTCACAGGAGAAATCCCCAGACGGTAAACGGAATCTTCCTTGCCGAAGATATCTTTCACGCCGGTAAGGCGCGGTTTTACCATGACGGTTTTTTCTTCATCGCCGCGCCGGACACCCACCGACAGATCTTTTCCTTTGGAGGCCTGTAAGATCTCGTCGATTTCTGTCCAGTAGGATATTTTTTTGCCATCAATGGAGGTGATGGTGTCCCCGGCAACAATGCCCGCCTCTCCCGCAGCCGAGCCGGGCAAAGTCATTCCGACAATCGGGGCCAGGTTAGGAAGACCATAAACAAACACAATACAGAAGATGACCAGCGCCAGAAAAAAATTGGAAAATGGCCCGGCCAGCACGATAAGCAGACGCTTCCACGGCGGTTGGACGGAAAAGGAGCGCTTTGCATCTTCGGGGGGAAGTTCCTCCGCACCTGCTTCCCCGAGAAGCTTTACATACCCGCCCAGGGGGATCCAGGAGATGACATATTCAGTTTCTCCTATTTTTTTCCCGATAATTTTACGTCCGAAGCCCAGGGAAAACTTCTCCACGCCGACACCGCAGGCGCGCGCCACCAGAAAATGCCCCAGTTCATGTACGAAAATGAGTATCCCGAGTAAAACAACAAAAGATATTAAGGTTACCAATGTGTCACCCTCTCTTCATTTGCTCAATGGCCTGATTTGCCTGCCGTCTGGCCTCCCCGTCAGCCGCCAGCACATCCGCCAGTGACGGGTTCTTCACGGCCGGGCATCTGCTCATCACCCTTGCAATAATGTCCGGCAGGTCCACGAAACGAATTTTCTCTTCCAGAAATGCCCCCACAGCGATTTCGTTGGCTGCATTCATCACAGCCGGAACCGCCCCTCCCCTTCGCCCCGCTTCAAAAGCAAGCTCCAGACAGGGAAATCTGCGCAGATCAGGCGGATAAAAATCCAGCCGCCCCTCCTTGGAGAGGTCAAGCGCCGGCAAATCATTTTGGATACGCTGCGGATAGGCCAGCGCGTATGCTATGGCAATACGCATATCGGCAATCCCGAGCTGCGCCAGAACCGACCCGTCGATCATTTCCACGAGTGAATGAACGACGCTCTGAGGGTGAATTAAAACATCAATACGTGAAATGTCCACATCAAAAAGCCATCTGGCTTCAATCACCTCAAGCCCCTTGTTCATCAGGGAGGCGGAATCCACCGTGATTTTTTTGCCCATTTTCCAGCGCGGGTGACGCAGTGCCTGCGCCACCGTCACTTTTTTTAGTCCGGCCTGCGTCAGATTATAAAACGGCCCGCCCGAAGCGGTCAGAATCAGTCTCTTGAGCAGATTTTTTTTCTGTCCGGACAGGCACTGGAAAATAGCACTGTGCTCACTGTCCACCGGCAGAATCATGACTTTCTTTTTTTTCGCTCTTCTGGTCACGATCTGCCCGGCCGCCACCAGGGTTTCCTTGTGGGCCAGAGCGATGGTTTTTCCTGCCTCGATGGCCGCCAGCGTCGGCTTCAGACCGGCAGCCCCGGAAATAGCGGAAAGCACAATGTCGGCACGCGGGCTGGCAGCTGCTTCCTCGATGCCTGATGCACCGTAAAGTATCCTTGTCCTTGAGTTTCCCGTCAGGCGCTTGAGCTCCCCGGCCGCCTGCTTCGTGGCACATGCGGCAACGGATGGTTTAAACAGGGCAATCTGGCGGGCCAGCTCCTTGATGTTGCCGCCCGCGGTAAGGGCCACAACCTTGAATTTTTTCGGGTTTTTAGCGACAACATCGAGCGCGCCAATCCCTATGGAGCCGGTTGCCCCCAGGATGGTAATCTTTTTCATCACCCAATCACGAAAACACGGTAGTAGTAAACGAAAGGCGCCACAAAAATCAGGCTGTCGAGCCTGTCGAGCAGCCCTCCGTGCCCCGGCAGCAGCGCACTGGCATCCTTGCGCCCATAGTGCCTCTTTATAGCGGATTCACAAAGATCGCCCAACTGACCGATAATACCGCCGACCAGCCCCAAAATGGCAAAATGAAAAACAGGTATGCAGCGAAGGAAAAAATATCCGTAAATTAAAGAGGCGAAGGTCGCCCCTGCGATCAGTCCAAGCGTGCCTTCAACCGTCTTGCCGGGGCTCACCGCAGGAATCAGTTTTCTTTTTCCGAGTGATTTGCCGACGTACAAAGCCACGGTATCTCCGATAATTGCGATCACCAGTACCAGAATGATCCAGTAAATCCCTTCTTCGAGCTTGCGCAGTAAAATGAAATGTGAAGTAAGGAAGGAAACATAAACCACGCCTAAAACAACCTTGGCCACACTGAGAACGTCGAGGGTCTGTTCATTGACTCGCCACAGAAATATAATGAAAACGGCCATCACCATGAAAGCCACACAGGCTGCCAGCATCTGAAAATCCCCCAGATAAAAGACACAGGGAATAAAAAGGGAAAAAATGAGGCCCGTGATTTTTTCCTTCAAAAAACCCGGCCCGAAGACGATACGGTTGTACTCCCACAAGCCGCCGGTCACAACCAGTGCGATCAGGACAGTCAAAACCTCGAGGGAGCCGAAAATTATGACAGCCAGCAGGGCAGCCGCCAAAACAAGTCCTGTCGCCCATCTTTGAAGGTTGGAATTTTTGTGCGTCATTTATTTTTTTACCGAAACCTTGTTTTTATCCGTCTGCTCACCGGTCAACCCGAAACGCCGCTCACGCTGCTGATAGGCGTGAATCGCCTTCAACAAGTCTTCTTTTTTAAAATCAGGCCACAAAACGTCGGTGAAATAAAGCTCCGTATAGGCAAGCTGCCACAAAAGAAAATTACTGATACGGTATTCGCCGCTGGTCCTGATTAACAAATCAGGGTCCGGCATGTCGTGTGTAAACAGATAACGTTCTACTACATCTACGTTTACTTCGGATATCTCAAGTTTTCCTTTAAGGTTGTCCTCCATCATCTTTTTTATGCCTGCGATTATTTCATCCCGGCTTCCGTAGCTCAAAGCGAGATTCAGGACCATTTTCCGATTATTTTGCGTTTCCCTCATTACTTCTTTGAGTTTTGTTTTCACGGCAGGGTAGAGTTTGTCGATATCGCCGATGGTCGTCAGTTTTATTTCTCTTTTCTGGAGGGCTTTCTCCTCTTTTTCCAGATATTCTCTCAAAAGAGACATCAGGGCTTTTATTTCGTCATCCGGCCTGCCCCAGTTTTCTGTGGAAAAAGCGTATAAGGTCAGATATTCAATGCCGAGCTCCCGACACGCAGTTACGGTCGCCCTGACTGCCTGAGCGCCTTTTTTGTGCCCCCTAATCCGCCCCATTGCGTGGCGCTTCGCCCAACGGCCATTTCCGTCCATAATGATGGCGATGTGCCGCGGAAGATTATCAGGTTCGATCTTTGTCATCAGATTGCCAGGTATGTTCAAAAACAAAAGGGGAGCCTTTGACTCCCCGTTTAAACTTCACATCTGTTTTTGGTTAAATCTCCATGATTTCTTTTTCTTTGTCCGCCAGGAGCTTATCAACCTGCTCGATGTATTTGTCGGTCATTTTCTGTACTTCGTCTTGCGAAGTATGCATTTCATCTTCGCTGATTTTGCTGTTTTTCTTTAAGTCTTTCAATCCGTCATTGGCGCTGCGGCGTTCATTGCGCAGCTTGACCTTGCCCTCCTCCCCCATTTTTTTCACCTGTTTGACCAGTTCCTTGCGACGGTCCTCCGTCAACTGCGGAATCGGCAGACGGATAACTTTCCCGTCATTGGACGGCATCAGCCCCAAATCGGACTTCTGGATGGCTTTTTCAATCGCGCTGATGGCAGAAGCATCCCACGGAGCTATTACGATCAGACGGCTTTCGGGAACGGAAAGGGTGGCCAGTTGCGCGATAGGAGTCGGTGTCCCGTAATACTCGGCACGGATTCCGTCAAGCAAGGAAACGGAGGCGCGACCGGTTCTCACTCTGCTGAATGATTTCTCCAGAGACGATATCGTCTTTTCCATCTCATCTTTGAACTTTGAAAAAATCTGCTCTTTCATCATCATTCTCCTACGTAGGTTCCAATTTTTTTACCACAAACAACGCCTCGGATATTTCCCTTCTTCTGCATATTGAACACGATAATCGGCAGGAAATTATCACGGCAAAGCGTGATCGCTGTCGAATCCATCACTTTAAGGCTTCGCGTCAATACATCGATATAACTTATATTTTTGAACATCTTCGCGTCAGGGTTTTTTACAGGATCGGCATCGTAAACTCCATCGACCTTGGTTGCCTTCATAATCACATCCGCCTGTATTTCCATGGCGCGCAGGCATGCTGCCGTATCCGTAGAAAAATAGGGATTGCCTGTACCACCGGCAAAAATGACAATTCTTCCTTTTTCCAGATGGCGTATGGCGCGCCTCTGGATGAAGGGCTCCGCGATTTTATGCATTTCAATCGAGGACTGTACGCGCGTGGGAATTCCCCTGGCCTCGAGCGCCCCCTGTAGCGCGAGGCTGTTGATGACCGTAGCGAGCATCCCCATATTGTCAGCGGTCGTCCGGTCCATGCCTTTGGCGCTGGCTTCAATACCGCGAAAAATATTGCCGCCTCCGATGACAATGCCTGTCTGTACACGAAGGTCGGAAAGCGATTTTATCTCGCCTGCTATAAAATTGGCCACATCCGGATCCACTCCGGATGATTTCCCCCCCATCAGCGCCTCGCCGCTGAGCTTGAGGAGAATTCTTTTATAAGCGGCTTTTCTTTTCTCGCTCATTATTGCGTGATTTCTTCGCCGAGCTGGAAACGGGCAAAACGACGAATGACAATGTTTTCACCTGTTTTGGCTATCATGTTGCTGACCAGCGTGGCGATGGTGATATCCTGGTTTTTAACAAACTTCTGCTCCATCAGACAAACATCTTCATAATACTTTTTGAGCTTGCCTTCGATGATTTTATCCCAGATCTTTTCCGGCTTTTTCTCTTCGCGAAGCTGAGTGCGGTAGATTTCTTTTTCCCTCTCCAGCGCGTCGACAGGAATTTCCTCGCTGCGTACATACAGGGGACAGGAAGCGGCGACATGCATGGCAATGTCCCTGGCCATCGTTTGAAAATCCTCGGTTTTGGCGACAAAATCAGTTTCACAGTTGACTTCCACCATCACACCGATTTTACCTCCCATATGAATATATGAAGCGACGGTTCCGTCTTTGGCCGCTTTAGACGATCTCTTGGTCGCTGCGGAAAGCCCTTTGGTTCTCAAAAAATCAATGGCTTTTTCAAAGTCCCCTTTTACCGCGATAAGCGCCTCTTTACAATCCATCATCCCGGCGCCTGTTTTCGTTCTCAATTCCTTTACCATCGTTGACGTGATTTCCAATGTAATATCCTCCTGAGCTGCTGTTTCTAATATCAAATTATCGGCATGCCGCCTGCGTATCAAACATCTGTAGACACGGGAGAAGCATCCGCCATTTCGACACTTTCAGGAATGTCCGCTTCGGTATCCTCTGTCCCCTCAGACATATCCTCACCCGCTTCCTTGTTGGATTCGGACGCTATCTTCTCTTCAAATCTTTTTTTACCTTCAACGACCGCGTCGGCAAACTTGGAAGAAAACAATTTGATGGCACGGATGGCGTCGTCATTTCCCGGGATGACATAGTCGATATCAGTTGGATCGCAATTTGTATCTACAATGGCGATAAGCGGAATTTGCAGTTTTTTTGCCTCCCGGACCGTTATGTGCTCCCGGTTGGGATCGACGATGAAGACGGCCGCCGGCAGAGTTTTCATGTTTTTAATGCCTCCCAAAACATTTTCGAGCTTCTCCGTTTCTTTTTGCAGGCGGGCGATTTCTTTTTTGGGGAAGGCCTTGATCGAATCATCGTCAAACATCTTGTTGAGGCTGTTGAGACGATCCACGCTCTTTTTAACCGTCACAAAGTTGGTGAGCATACCGCCCAGCCAGCGCTGATTGACGTAAGGCATGCCGCAGCGCGTCGCCTCTTCGCGAATTGCCTCCTGCGACTGCTTTTTGGTGCCGACAAAAAGAATCTCTTTGCCCTGACCGACTGTATCGATCACAAAATTGTAGGCCGTCTGAAACATACCGACGGTCTGCTGCAGATCAATAATGTAGATGTTGTTACGGGCCCCGAAAATATAGGGCTTCATTTTGGGGTTCCACTTGTTAGTCTGATGTCCGAAATGGACGCCTGCCTCGAGCAGCAGTTTCATAGAAATAACTGACATTTTCTTCTCCTTCGTTTTTAGTCCTCCACCCCCGTCCCCTTGAGGGCACACTTAATTTCTAAGCAACATGCCGCCAATCAGAGAGTGTGTGAAATCTGGTAAGAATTATCACAAATCATTTGTTTGTTCAAGTTTAATTAACGTCTTTTGCGGAAGCCCCGGGCGCTTTGCCACCCGGCTTATGTCGAATAGGCGGAATTTATTTTCACATACGCATGGGAAAGATCTGAAGTACACATTTCATAGGATTTGTCTCCGCCGCCCAGGCTGATGCGTATTTCAATTTCTCCCTTACGGATGATTTCCTTGAGTTTGGCAAATTGAAACTCAGCCGGCGCATCCTGTGAGAAAACGGTCATATTCCCGACGGAAAGGCTCACTTTCTCTTTCTCGAGCGACACACCCGATGCGCCGACGGCGGCGATAATTCTCCCCCAGTTGGGGTCTTCACCGAAAAAAGCCGTCTTGACCAGGTTGGAATTGGCCACAGCATAGGCAACGCGGCGTGCGTCCGACTTCGATTTCGCCCCTTCCACGACAATTGTGATAAATTTAGTTGCGCCCTCCCCGTCTTTAACCACCGCACGGGCCAGTTCCGTCAGAACATCCATCAACATCTCGCGAAATCTCTGAAGCCTCGCCTGCGCCCGCTCCAGAGGATTGTTGCCGGCCAGACCATTGGCCAGAATTATGGCCGTATCGTTGGTGCTCATACACCCATCAACGCTGACGGCATTAAAGGTTGTATCGATCGTCTGACGAAAAACTGTATTGAGCGCCTTGGCGTCCACCAGCGCGTCGGTCATCACGTACGTAAGCAGCGTCGCCATGTTCGGCTCGATCATACCCGCGCCCTTGGCTATGCCGCACACCGTGACGTCTTTGGCTCCAACAATGCCCCTGCGGATGGCGATTTTGGGAAAACTGTCTGTAGTCATCATCGCCTCCTGCGCGTCTTCAATGCCGTTTTCACTGAGGCTTTTGACCAGCCTGGGAATGCCCGCTTCAATTTTTTTGACCGGCAGCCTTTTGCCGATCATGCCCGTAGAACACACCAGCAGATGCTCTTCAGGAATTTTAAGCTGTCTGGCGGCCGCCGCGGAAACGGCCAGCGCGTCTGCAATGCCTTCTTTTCCGGTAGCCGCATTGGCACAGCCGCTGTTGGTGAAAATTGCCTGTGCAATCCCTCTTTTAACCCTTTCCGTGTCGATGAGTACCGGCGCTGCCTTGAATGTGTTTTTTGTAAACATCGCGGCGACCCTGGCCGGGACTGTAGAGAAAATCAATCCCAGGTCCTTATGGCCGCCATCTTTAATGCCTGCGGACACACCGCCCGCCAAAAACCCGGGAACGCTTATTTTAACTGCTGTTTTCGCCATTTAAGCCACTCCTCGTCTTTGTCTAGACTCCACAACATTTTTTATACTTTTTCCCGCTGCCGCACGGACAGGGATCATTGCGCCCCACTTTGTCCTGGCTGCGCCTGACGGTTTTGCTCACCGGCGCGTCTTCACCGCGACTTAAAACATAATCCTGATTCTGCTTCCGGCGGATTTCCTCCACCTCCTCCTCGCGTTGGATTCTGACCAGGCATAGCTTTTCGAGTGTGTCCATCTTAATGCGACCGATCATCTCCATGAACATGGAATATCCCTCACGCTGGTATTCTCTGATCGGGTCCTTCTGTCCGTAACCGCGCAGACCGATGCCCTCCCTTAAATGGTCCATCGACAGCAGATGTTCTTTCCAGTGCACATCGATGGCCTGGAGCATGATAACCTTCATCAGGTAGCTCATCAGCTCGGGGGCAAATTCCTTTTCCTTGTCGCGCAGGTGCCTCTCGACTGCGGAAATGATCTGCCCGCGCAGCCCATCGGCCGCCCCGGAGTCGTGAGTGTCGTTCAAATCAATGCGCAAATTAAATTGCTTATACAGGGCCTCGTGAAGGGCTTTGAGGTCCTCTTCTTCCGGACGTTTTTTGTCATCTATGAATTCAGAGATAAGATCATCCGTGATTTCCTCAACCATTTCGTCAATGTCGGCCCATAAGTTTTCGCCACGCAGAACTTTTTTGCGCTGCTCATAGATTACTTTTCTCTGGTTATTCATCACGTCATCATAGTCGAGCAGATGTTTCCTGATATCAAAGTTCTGCCCTTCCACGCGTTTCTGGGCGTTTTCTATCGCGCGAGAGATGTATTTATGTTCGATGGGCTGGCCCTCTTCGATGCCTATCGTATCCATTACGGAAGCTATCCGCTCCGCGCCGAATACACGCAGCAGATCATCTTCGAGTGAAAGATAGAACCTCGATGAGCCTTTATCCCCCTGGCGTCCGGACCTTCCCCTGAGCTGGTTGTCTATACGGCGGCTTTCATGCCTCTCCGTGCCTAAAATGTGCAAACCTCCTACTTCCGCGACCTTTTCTCCCAGTTTAATGTCCGTGCCACGCCCCGCCATGTTCGTGGAAATGGTCACCTGGCCCGGCTGTCCGGCCTGCGCGACTATTTCAGCCTCTTTCTCGTGGTTTTTGGCGTTGAGGACGTGATGCTTTACGCCCGCCCTCGTGAGGTATCTGCTTAAAAGTTCAGACTTCTCGATCGATATGGTTCCTATAAGAACAGGACGCCTGGCTTTGTTGAGTTCTTTCACCTCTTCAATGACTGCTTTTATTTTCTCCTGTTCGGTTTTATAAATCAGATCGTTATGGTCATCACGGATCATGGGCATATTGGTCGGCATAACCACGACTTCGAGATTGTATATCTTTTTAAATTCTTCGGCTTCCGTATCGGCGGTGCCTGTCATACCCGCCAGTTTTTTATACATCCGGAAATAGTTCTGGAAGGTAATCGAGGCGAGCGTCTGGTTTTCCTTTTCAATTTTCACCTTTTCTTTCGCTTCGAGGGCCTGATGCAAACCATCGCTGTAGCGTCTGCCCGGCATGACACGCCCCGTGAATTCATCAACGATCACAACCTGACCGTCTTTAACCAGATAATCAACATCTCTCTTAAAAAGAGTGTGGGCACGCAGGGCCTGGTTGACATGGTGAACTATTTCAATGTTTTTCGGCTCATACAGGTTTTGAACATTCAGAAGCTTCTCTACATGAGCCACCCCTTCCTCGGTCAGCACAACGGTTTTGCTCTTCTCGTCAACCGAATAGTCCGTCTCTTTTTTCAGCCGCGGAATAATCTGGTTGATCTTGTGATATTTGTCAGTGGACTCCTCGGAAGCCCCGGAGATAATAAGCGGTGTGCGCGCCTCATCAATCAAGATACTGTCCACCTCGTCGACAATCGCATAGTTGAACTCTCTTTGCACATATTCATCGAGGCTGAATTTCATGTTGTCCCGCAGATAGTCAAAGCCAAATTCATTGTTTGTACCGTAAGTGATATCTGCCGCGTAAGCCGCCTGTCTTTGTTCGTCATCCACACCGTGCACGATCACGCCGACGGTCAAACCGAGAAAGCGATAAACAGGCCCCATCCATTCCGCGTCTCGCCCCGCCAGATAATCATTAACCGTCACGACGTGGCAGCCTTTTCCCTCCAGGGCATTAAGGTAGAGCGGCATGGTCGCGGCAAGTGTCTTGCCTTCACCTGTTTTCATTTCCGCAATCTTGCCTTCATGCAATACGATACCTCCCAGTATCTGTACATCAAAGGGACGCATCATCAGCGTGCGGCGAGATGCCTCCCGGGCCACAGCGAAGGCCTCCGGTAAAATATCGTCCAGCGTCAGGCCGTTTTGTAGTTTTTCACGGAAATAATCGGTTTTTGACTTAAGCTCACCGTCCGTCAGGGACATCATAGCGTTTTCAAAGGAATTGACCTCGTTTAGAATGACGGACAGCCTCTTGAGCTCCCGATCATTTTTTGTCCCGACAATTTTTTTAAGGATCGCATCCAGCATTGTACACCTTCACAAAAAAAACCGGTAACTTTTACCGGCGCATATTAACATACTTGCCCGTCCAGGGAAAACCCCAATTTATAAGGTATAATTAATCCCGTGACACGGTCCTTGCGGAAACGGACCATTTAAAAAGTGAATAGTATAGTAATGCAGATCGATTGTTTATTTCAAGTATTTTCTTGGATTGACAGGAATATCATTCACAAAAACCGAATAATGCAGATGCGCTCCGGTGCTTCTGCCCGTGTCTCCGACATAGCCGATGACTGTTCCTCTTTTGACGCGGATTCCTTTTTGAACCGCCGTTTTGGACAGGTGCAGGTAACTTGTCGCAATGCCGTAGCCGTGATCTATTTTGACCATGTTGCCGTCAGCGGCATTATAGGAAGCGTCGATGACCATACCGTCGCCGGTGACCACAACTTCCTTCCCCATGCGGGTCGCGATGTCTATGCCTTTATGAAATTCGACGCCGGATGAAAAAGGATTTTCCCGTGGCCCGAATTCAGAGGTCACCCAACCTCTGACCGGCCAGATGGATGGAGTTGCGGCAAGGCGTGATTTCTGCTCCTGCAGGAATTTCAACAGTTCCCGGAAGCTGTGTTCTCTCTCGTCGGCGTCTTTGCTGAGCTGGCCGATGCTTTTGTACATGCCGGCGACGAGTTTTTCAGAGTCCTGATCGAGCATTTCCTTTAACCGAATCTGCTCACTGCTGGGGCCACCGATGCCCAGGGGAACTTTTTGCCCCTTGCCCGTCTGGCTTTTCGCCAGTATTCTTATTTTTTGGTCGAACTGCCGGAATTCCTCCATGCGGTCTGAAAATTCATCTATTTTAAGCGCCAGGCTGTTGATCTCTTTTGCCTGCAGGGCAGTTCGCTGTCTCAGGTGAGTCAGTTCCGCCCGGTCGCGCTTAATACCGGCGTAATCATAAATTATGTACAGGGTTAAAAGGACGGCCAGAAGTGATCCGACAACCAGACAGCGCACCACCTTGCCGGAAAGGGATATTTTGGTCACCGCGCTCTTTCTGCGAGGTATAATCATCAGAGTAAATAAATTATCCGACATCTTCACCTGCCCTGAGTGCTCAAAGATTATCAAAAATAAGAAGATTTTGTGCCACTAACACAGCAAAAAAGCAATGTCAAGCACAAGTCGACTTCATTACAAGATCGTCATTAACGGCTTAACCTTTAATATATTTGATGTTTTCAGTGACCACGATCACGATGCGCAACAGGTTAAACGCGGTAACATATTTATATTATTACGATATTGTCAATAGCGGCACGGTTACGGGCTGACAATAAATAGTCTCTGGATACAGCGGTACGACAACTTTCGGAAACAATTTATTTAAAATAATATGGCGTTGAATGTCTCTTGTCCGGATATCTAAATTACATGATGTTTTGCTTGTGCAAAATCGCCAATACATGCTAGTTTCCTAAAAACTTTCAATCATGATATGAAGAAAATCATCAACCGCTACATATTTCGAGAAATTTCCATCAGCTTTATCATAATTCTTTTCGTCATGACGTTTGTCCTGCTCATGGGCAAAATGCTTCAAATCATGGATTTGATCATCAACAAGGGCATCAGCGTCTTGTCCGTCCTGCACATGATCATGCTCATCATGCCTTCATTGATGATTTTCACAATTCCCATCGCTCTTTTAATCTCTATCTTGATCGCCATGGGGCGCTTTTCCGCTGACAATGAAATCACGGCGCTGAAATCATCCGGCATCAGCCTGCTGCAGATGCTCTACCCGGCCGCTGTGGTCTCCATGATCGCCTTTGTCATTACCATCGTCATGTCCAATATTCTGGCGCCGACCGGTAATTACGCCATCAAGCGCCTGCTGTTCGAACAGGTGACCAAAAACGCGACTATTGCCCTGAAAGAAAAAGCCTTCAATATACATTTTATCGGCCTGCTGGTTTATGCCGATAAAATTCCCGCCGACGGCGAATACATGGAGGGAGTGTTCGTTTCGGACAGCCGCCTTCGCGGCGAAGAAAATATCATCATCGCGAAAAAGGCGTTTGTCGTCGCCGACCAGGAAGCGATGATCGTCAAACTCAGGATGGAGGACGGATCCATCCATACGGTTAGCCAGGATCTGAAAAATTACCGCAAGATTGATTTTACAACTTATGACATAAACCTTCACCTGGGAGCGACAATCCTGGCCAAATTTACCGACAAATACAAAGAAATTGAAGAAATGACCATATCTGAACTTGCGGCAGCAATTAAAAAACAGGAGCTCCAGAATGCTTCAATACGAGAAATCATGCTGGAAATACACACGAGATTCGCAACCCCCTTTGTGTGCATTTTTTTCGGTCTGCTTGCCCTTCCTCTGGGGATAAAAAGCCACCGTGCAGTCAAATCGAAGGCCTTTGCCGTCGGACTGATAATCGTCGGCGTCTATTATCTTTTGCGCGTCGGCGGCGCAGCGCTGGTGGAAAACGGACACTTGCCTCCTGCCATGGGGGCATGGATGCCAAATATGATTTTTGCCATTGCCGGCGCCTACATTTTCTGCGCCTCCAACCGTGAATTTTCATTTTTACACATGCTTTATACTCGTGTGCTGGAAAAAAGAGCATCGAACTGAGGATTGGACGTGAAACTTCTAGACAGATACATTTTCAAAACATATCTGAACTTTTTCATAATCACCTTCATGTCATTTATCAGCTTGTACATGATTGTTGATTTCTTCCAGAGATTCAGAATGTTTTTGAGCAATCATGCCTCCATCATCCAGATGGCCTCCTACATGGTGCATTCAGTCCCCCAGATCATTTCTTTTGTGCTGCCGGCGGCCGTCCTCCTGGCATCTTTGCTCACCTACAGCTCCCTGTCCAGGTTCAGTGAAATAACCGCCATGAAGGCCAACGGAATCAGTCTCTACAGGCTGTCCGTGCCTGCTTTGGCCGTCGCTGCCGTTTTGTCCATCTTTCTTTTCTTTTTCAATGAACTCATAACGCCGGCTTCCATCCAGGAAACCAACCGTATTGTCAAAGAAGATATCCAGAAACAAAAAATTCGCGGCTTATTCATGCTCAACAAAATCTGGTATCATGGCAGTAAAACGATCTACAGTTACAGAATGTTTGATACCGAGAAAAACATATTGCGCGGGGTCACCATCCACCGGATGAATCCTGACTTCACGCTGAAAACGCGCATTGACGCGCGCAGCGCCGAATGGCAGGGCAACCACTGGGTGTTTCATGATTTGCTGATAACATCTTTTGACGAGAATCAGGCTCCTTTTCCGCAGTGGCACAAAGAACAAGTGATCGACCTTCCGGAAACTCCGGACAACTTTAAAAAACTTCAAAAAGACGCGGATATGATGGGATACTTCGAATTGAAGCAATATATCGAAAAAATACGGGCGGAAGGATATCAGGTTTCAAAATATCTGGTGGATTTGCACGGAAAAATCGCCTACCCCTTCGTCACCTTCATCCTCGTGATCATCGGCATGTCCTTTTCACTGCGCTCCGAGCGCAGCGGCGGCGTCATGCAAAGCATAGGCGTCGGTATCGTGATCGGCTTTTCCTACTGGATCGTTCACGCGCTATTGATGTCTGTGGGGAAATCCGGCGTATTGCCTCCCTGCCTGGCGGCCTGGGGTTCAAACATACTGTTTGCCTGCCTGGCGGCTTTTCTGTTCGTCCGTATGAAAACCTGAAAAAGCGCGAACAGATTATGCCGGCCATTTTTACGCCTGCAAAACTCAATACCTGTAATGATCCGCCTTGAAAGGCCCTTCGATCGGCACACCCAGATATTGAGCCTGTTTTTTTGTCAGTCTGGTAACTTTCGCGTCAAGTCTGTCAAGATGAAGCAGGGCCACCTCTTCGTCGAGTTTCTTCGGAAGCGTGTAGACGCCGATATCATATTGTTTTGTGGCCAGCTCGATTTGCGCGAGCGTCTGGTTGGTAAAACTGGTGCTCATCACAAAGCTTGGATGTCCGGTGGCGCAGCCCAGATTGACCAGACGCCCCTCGGCCAGAACGATAATCGAGCGGCCTGACTTGAGCGTCCATTTGTCCACCTGCGGCTTGATATTTTCCCTGCGGCAATCCCTGCTCGTTTCCAGATAATTCATTTCTATTTCACTGTCGAAATGACCGATGTTACAGATAATGGCTTCATTCTTCATCATTTCCATATGCCTGCCGGTAATGACGTCGCAGCAGCCGGTAGCCGTCACGAAAATATCCGCCATGGACACGACCTCTTCGAGCTTTTTAACCTCGTAGCCTTCCATCGCCGCCTGCAGGGCGCAGATAGGGTCGATTTCCGTAACGACCACGCGTGCGCCGAACCCTCTCATCGACTGGGCGCTGCCTTTACCGACATCACCGTAGCCGCAGATTACGGCCATCTTGCCGGCGATCATGACATCGGTGGCCCTTTTAATACCATCGGCCAAAGACTCGCGGCAGCCGTAGAGATTGTCGAATTTCGATTTGGTGACGGAATCATTTACGTTGATGGCGGGAAACAAAAGCTCTCCCGCGGCCAGCATCTGATACAGGCGGTTGACGCCGGTGGTCGTCTCCTCCGACACCCCGCGAATACTGGCGGCTGTCTTCTGCCAGCGTGTCGGATTTTTTTTGTATGAGCGAGCCAGGCGCTCCATGACAAGGGCAAATTCTTTGTTGGCGTGCTTCTGTTTGAGCAATCCGGGATTCTTTTCAACTTTCACGCCCTGATGAATAAAAAGAGTGGCATCGCCTCCGTCGTCCACGATGAGGTCGGGCCCGGAGCCATCAGGCCAGGTCAGGGCCTGCTCGGTACACCACCAGTACTCTTCGAGAGATTCGCCCTTCCAGGCAAAAACATTTGCCAGGCCCGCCTCGGCAACCGCCGCCGCCGCGTGGTCCTGGGTGGAAAAAATATTGCACGACGCCCAGCGGATATCCGCCCCGAGCTCCTTGAGGGTTTCGATAAGCATAGCCGTCTGTATCGTCATGTGCAGGCTGCCGGTAATCTTCATCCCTTTGAGGGGTTTTTTACGGCCGTATTTCTTACGTACAGCCATCAGTCCGGGCATTTCATTTTTCGCCAGATCCATCTCTTTTGTGCCCCACTCGGCAAGCGACAAATCCGCTACTCTATATTTCAATGCAGTGTCAATTTCTATAAAGGACATATTCCCTCCAGAATAAATTGTTTTTTTTGCATGATTCCTGATAAAACGCCTGATACCGATAGCATACCGGCTGTTTTGATTCAACCGGATTGTCGGCGCCGTACAGCCCGGTGCAAAAAAATACAGACCGTTTTTTCAGATGCCGCCCGCAACTGATGGGCGATTTTCGACCGGCTGCATCCATGATTGGCGACGGGTTATAAAATTAACCGGGAAGTGTATAAAGGCCGTCAAATAAAACGGTCAGATTTCCTCTCCCAAAACCGAATTGTCAATCAATCTTGTTTTCCCGACCCTGACCGCCAGAGCCATCACCGTCTTGCCCTCGATTCTGTGCACATCTTCGAGGCTGGAGGCATCACAAATTTTAATGTAATCAATCTGGGTGAAAGGCGCGGCCTCGATGAGCTGTTTAGCTTTGTCTATAATCAGGGCTGCATCTGTCTGGCCTTCAGCATATAATTTCTGCGCCAGTTTAAGAGCCCCGACGAGAGTCAGCGCCGATTTTCGTTCTTCTTCTTTCAGATAGACATTGCGGGAGCTCATCGCCAGACCGTCTTGCTCCCTGTAGGTCGGCAAACCGATTATTTCCAGATCAAGGTTCAAATCAACAACCATGCGCCGGATAGCCGCAAGCTGCTGAAAGTCCTTTTTTCCGAACACGGCATTGTGCGGCTTGACAATATTGAATAATTTACAACAAACGGTGGTTACACCGCGAAAATGATGCGGCCTGGACATACCACAGAGGTTTTTAGTCACTTTCTCCACATCAACATATGTTTGATATCCCTCGGGGTACATCTCCTCGTTGGAGGGGAAGAAAATGACGTCCACACCGACCTCCTGGGCCATCTGAGCATCACGTTCAAAATCCCGTGGATACTGCGAAAAGTCCTCTTTGGGACCAAACTGTGTAGGGTTTACGTATATACTGACAACAACATGATCGGCCACCTGCCTGGCTCGTTTCATCAGCGATAAATGTCCCTCATGAAAATACCCCATCGTCGGCACGAAAGATATTCTTTTACCGGAAGCTCTGACACTCTCTCCGTTGGCCTGCATTTCCTTGATCGTTTTTATTACTCTCATTTTTTATCTCCACAAAAAAAGCCTCCCGCAATAAGAAAGGCTTTACGTATCGTCCAGTTTTGTCCGGGCCTGCGTGGACTGAAATTTCACGCGGACGCTAGCAATCATATCTTTTTTTGTCAAGTCTGATATACTCCAATAACAATAATCCTTCCGATAAAAAGAAAAACCCTCCGGCGATCGCCTGAGGGTTTTTTCAACAGATCATGTTTCAAAGTGCACGGACTACAAATCTTCGATCCTTGATTTGGCTTCCCGATACAAGCGGACGTTACAGACAAAAATTGTCAAGATAAATAGTCCCAGCATAAAATGCGGTTCAGTCCCGAAGACCTCATCGAGCCGGTAGCCGAGATACAAAAAGACAAGGGAACCGATCACCATACCCATACCCCAGATCGAGAACATCAGCACACTGGTAAAACTTCTATACTGCCTCGGGGTTATTTTTTGTATGGCGATCATAATTCTTCCTTCCTTTATACCTTATAGTTTCATGTATATTAATCGTGTTTTAATCAGGTCACGATGTTTTTGACCACATCGATAACCGGGTTGGTAAACAGCGCCATCAAGATGGTGTAAAGGGCGAAGACGCCGACCACTTCCGCTGTGTACATACGGTCATATTTCCTTTTCAGGCT
>JAAYKU010000146.1 GCA_012522275.1 Smithella sp. | reverse complement strand
TCCCGATGGTCGGCATCGTCTCGGGCTTCTGCTTCGCGGGCAATGCCGCGCTTCTGGGCTGCTGCGACGTCATCATCGCCACCAGGGACTCCAGTATCGGCATGGGCGGCCCGGTCATGATCGAAGGCGGAGGGCTGGGTATCTTCAGGCCCGAAGAAGTCGGCCCAATGGATGTGCAGACCCAAAACGGTGTAGTCGACATTGAAGTAGCCGATGATGAAGAGGCGGTGGCGGTGGCCAAAAAATATATTTCCTATTTTCAGGGTCCCGTACCGTCGTGGCAGGCGGAAGATCAGCTCAAGCTGCGCAGCGTCATTCCGGAAAGCCGCAAGCGCGCCTATAACGTCCGCAATGTCATCAGGGCGCTTGCCGATACAGACTCGTTTCTGGAGCTTAAGCCTAAATTCGGCCCTTGCATGGTCACGGGCCTCATCCGTATTGAAGGTCATCCCTTCGGTGTCATCGCCAACAATCCCATGCACATGGCTGGCGCGATCGAGGCGGAGGGCGCAGACAAGGCGGCCCGTCTGATGATGCTTTGCAACGCTCACGGTGTGCCGATTTTATCGCTTTGCGACACGCCCGGTTTCATGGTCGGGCCGGAAGTCGAAAAACGCGCCCAGGTCCGTCATGTCTGCCGCATGTTCGTCGTCGGCTCTCATGTAACTGTGCCTTACTTCACCGTGATCTTGCGCCGCGGGTACGGACTGGGAGTCATGGCCATGGCCAGGGGAGGATTCCATGAATCTTTCTTCACGGCATCGTGGCCGTCCGGTGAATTCGGCGGCATGGGGCTGGAAGGAGCCGTCCGGGCCGGCTTCAGGCGGGAGCTGGCGGCGGTTGAAGACCCGCAGAAACGAGAGGAGCTGTATGAGTCTCTGGTCGCCCTGCTGTACGAAAAGGGCAAGGCCATCAACATGGCCGCGCACCTCGAAATAGACGCGGTGATCGATCCGGCAGATACCCGCCAGTGGATCATACGGGGTCTCAAATCAGCCCCCGCTCGTGAGCCTGACCGGGCCGGCCACACCTTTGTAGATCCTTGGTAGCCCCGGGCCAAGTGACAACAAGCCATGGGCTGTGTCACATACTATAGATTATGGGATCAGGGCAAAAGGCGGCAGCCTTTTGCCCTGATCCCTTCCTTTTACCCTTCCGGCCTGTAATCTTTGGCTTCCGGCCTCGGTATCGCATCCCTGGTGTCATCTAAGTTGCATGATATTCAAACCGCCGGCCGTCCCTACCTGCCCTCTCTTTCCAGGGCATCATAGATCATCAGTACGGTGTTCACATACACTTCGCTGCGGTTGTAGTACCAAAGCGCGCGGCGTTTTTGGGCCAGCGGCGCATCTTCGCGCCAGCCGTATTTTCTCAGGTAGTTTCCCATGCTCATCGTCGCGTCCGCCATACTAAAGGGATTGGCCAGGCCGTCGCCATCGGCATCGAGACCGAAAATCCAGAAAGATGAAGGAATGAACTGCGCAGGCCCCATGGCGCCGGCAAATGAGCCTGAAATGGTCGTAGGATCCACACCGAGATGGTTGGCCAGACGGATAAGAAAGGCAAGTTCGCCTATCGCCCATTTTGCCTTTCTTTTGGCTCTGGCCACTGCCGCCTCCTCAAGCAGCTGCGGATAATTTTCCGCGTGCCGCTGCTGTATCGCCCTCAGGTAGTCGGGATCGTTCAGAAACGCCAAATTGGCATAAACGGTAACCACATTATAGGGCATCGGATAGGTTCCCAGGCGTGATTCGATAAGCAAAATGGCCGTGATAATCCGGGGGGACACGCCGAAACGATGCTCGACGTCTGTTAGAAGAGTTTCGTTTTCCCTCATGAAAGCGGCGGCCCTTTCGATCTGGCGCGGCGAAATTTCCATAACGCCCGAGCGGGGCCTGCTTTCTTTCGGCGAAGAATGAAACATATTGTTCAAAATAATGTCAGCGCGTTCCGCTGTAATGGATTCATCCAGAAGGCTTTGAGCCTGAAGCGGATCGATTCCCTCCCCGACGAGACGCGCGGCCACCATCTGGCGAGGCGGCTGTGTCGCCCAGATGTATGAAGCATTCAATATGATTGTGATGAGCAATATGATCTGGAATATCCGTCTTGTCGTCATGAAATCACACCGGAGAGGTTATTTAAAGATTTCCTAGCATAGCCTCCAGCGGCAGTATTTTGCAACAGGATTTACCCGGGATTTACAAAACGGACAATGAATGTAAGTACAATAAATTATGGACCGTCAAAAATTTCGAGCTGGGGAAATCCATACCCCCCGTCTGAACCTGCCCATGGCATGGATTTCCCGCTGCTCTTTTTTAGAAGTGGCCGCCTCAAAGCCGCGGCCTTCCGTCAGTCATTTGGCTGTCTGATTATTGCTGCGGCCCGTCCCTTGTGTAATTTGATTCAGGACACGTCGTAGCCCACGACCCCGGCCAACTCCTTTACCACCGCCTGCACCGACATGGCCTGTGCCGTCGTCTCTTCCGCCACGGAAGATGCCTCCTCGGCCTCGGCCGCGTTGGCCTGGGCCGATTTGCTGATCGATTCGAGCAGAACATTGACCTTGTTCACGCCGTTCATCTGTTCGTCGGCAACTTTTGACGCTTCTTCCGTATAGGTGTAGATATGCATCGAACTGGTTCCGTATTCGATGAACTTCCTGATACTCAATCCGATATAATCATTGCCGTTGCCGGCGATGGCGGCAGTTTGGCCGATCAGTGAGATAGAATTGCGTGCCGCCTCCGTAGAACGAGCCCCGAGGCTCCGGATATCGTCGGATACGACGGCAAAACCTCCCCCCGCCCCACCGGCGCGCGCCGCTTCCACCGAAGCGCTCAGCGCCAGCAGGTTTGTCTGGAAAGCAATTTTTTCAATCTCTTCGACAATCACGGAAGTTTCTTCGCTGGTCTGCTTGATTCCCTTCATCGCTTTTTTCGCCTCTTTCATAGTACCGAAAGCCTCCATGCCGATCGTGTTTGTCATGGCCAACCTGCTTTTCAGATCATCGATCACTCCTTTGTATTTTGCGTTGCTGGAGTTGAGCTCTTCGGTCGCGGAATAGGTCTCTTCCACGGCGGAGGCTTGAATAGAAGTCCCCTCCGCCAGATGATTGCTGGAAAGGGCGATCTGTGCCGCCGCCTCGGCAAACTGCTGGCCTGTCTGCGCCAGGTTTTCAATAACCTGATAAATCGGCCTCGTAATGGACCGGCTGAAGTAAAAGCCCAGGCCTATGGCCAGAACAATCCCGATGAAAGTTCCGATAAGCGCGACGACGGCGAGGCTGTTTCCCTGGCCAACGGCAAAGGACAAAGCCTCCATGTCGGATTGGACCATGCCCTGCGCCAATTCTTTGAGCGACTGACGGCTCACCTGCGCCTCCTGCTCCACGCGCGCGGCCATGATGCGGACCGCCCCCTCACGGTCGCCTGAATGTACGGCTCCCATAAATTCTTCATCGGCCGCACGCCATGCCTGCCACAGAGGCCCGGCTTTTTTATACAGAGCGTCTATCTGAGCATCACGCGGCAGGCGGTCATACTTGCGCCATGCCTCTTCGGCCTTCCGCCATGCCGCATCCATGTCCTTTTGCAGTTTCTCCTTCACGGCTGCATCATCCATGATTTCCGGAATCAGAAACGACTGCTCCAGCCCAAGTATATTTTCATGCGCGTCGATAATCGCGGCCAGCGCGTCTCCCGACTCGACGCGGCCGGATACGAAATCAGCGAGCCTGTTTTTCACAATCGTGATGCCGGAAAACCCGACCAGCCCACCTGCCAGAAGAAGCAGCGCGACAAGTAAAAAGCCTCCGATGAGCCTTGAGGCAAGTTTCATCTTTCTCATGATTTAGCCCCCTTTGTCCAATCGGCTGTTTCAAATGAGCCGGAAGCGCCCGGCGGTAGGAGAACCTCAAAATTTTTACCTGCACCTTCCGTCCGGTCATCGGAAACCCCCTCCTGCCGTCCGATAACATCGGACAGCTCACGGATAAATGATCTCATCGCCTCACACTGAGCCGTCATTTGCTCGGCGGCGGCCGCCGCCTCTTCGGCGCTGGCGGCATTGCCCTGCACTACCTGATGGATTTCCTCAATGGATTTTTTAATCTGCCTGAATTTTGGCAGTTGCTGTTCGCACAGCTGCGCGGCACTGTCCAGAATGGCAACGAATTCCGCGGCCACGACATTATATTTTTCAAACTTTTCCGAAGTTGCTACAACCAGGTCTGCGCCTTTGTAAATAGCCTCTACCGTCCCGCCGATAAGCCGTGTGGTTTTTTGAGCCGCCCCGGCCGAGCGAACCGCCAGATTGCGCACCTCATCGGCAACCACGGCAAAACCGGCTCCCACTTCACCGGCGCGCGCCGCCTCTACCGAAGCGTTAAGCGCCAACAGATTGGTCTGAAACGCGATCTTTTCAATATCTTTCAGAATATGGGAAGTTTGTTCGCTGGAAGTTTTAATATCCGCCATTGTTGACGCCGTCAGATTGACATTCTGATGAGTCTCTACACGTAATTTATCAACCTGATGAGTTGTATTTTTGAGGTTGTACACCTGGTCATGATGCAGATTGCTGTCTGAAGAGAGCTTGTTGACCACAGTGAAAGTCTCATCCACGGAACAAGCCTGTATGGATGCTCCTTCCGCCAGATGATTGCTCGACTGAGCGATCTGCGCGGCAGCTTCGATAAACTGCCCGGCCGCCTCCATCAGCCTGGAAATCACGCGACCGATCGGCAAGGTGATCGAACGCGCAAAATAAAGGCCGAAACACACGGCAATGGCAATTCCCAGGATGGTTCCGCCCAGTGCCAAAACCAT
Source organism: Smithella sp. (assembly GCA_012522275.1). Classification (GTDB taxonomy): domain Bacteria; phylum Desulfobacterota; class Syntrophia; order Syntrophales; family Smithellaceae; genus UBA8904. The sequence continues at coordinate 11,793 of JAAYKU010000146.1, read as the reverse complement.
CAACCACGACGCCCGGCTCAGCGCGTCCGCACCGGCCTCTTTCACCCGCTTGAGCCCTGACTCCGAAAGGCTCAGCAAAAGTTCACGTCCAACGGAGAAGTGCTCTTCCACCTGCGTGTTCGTGATTCTGAGCGCATCCTCCCGGTCGCCTGCCCGGACGTGCCGTACAAACTCCCGCTCAGCCTGCGTCCAGGCTTCCCAGAAGGGCTTTAGCTTTCTCCATATTTCCTCTTCGTCCGGCGACTTGTTGAAGGCCTCATACTCTTTGAAGAATACCTGTGCGTTTGCCAGTGTCTGTTCAATATCACTGAGCGTTTTGTCTTTGCCGGTATAATCTTCTGCCATTTCAGGCTTCAGGAGCGACCTGCCGAGTCGCCGGATTTTAAGCTGCGCCCCGGTCAGGGCATTCACCGGATGCGCAATCCGGCTGCCTTCAGAGGAAATGATTTTTAACTGACCTGAAACATACGAAATTGCCACCGTACCTACCATGCCGCCTGCCAGAAGCATCAGCCCCATCAGGCCGAATGCCCCGATCAGCTTACCGCCCAATTTCATCTTGCCCATGCTCCCGATCCCTAGGTGTTTGTATTATTTGGACATGTATTTATTTAACCCGGAAATGTCGCATCTTGGTCACATAAATATATCGGCCGTATTATTCATTTCTTGAAAAATATCGTCCCGTAAACAACTTTTTAAAATCAATATGTTAAAAAAAGGACATTGTCCGGCACAAAAATCGGCAAATCGTCTAAATTTGATTGACAAAGGCGCCAGTTTTGTTTATAAGGTCCCCCTTAACGTTACAGAAGGATGCACAAATATGTACGCAATTATCAAAACAGGCGCAAAGCAGCATAAAGTCAGCGAAGGTGATGTTTTACTCGTTGAGAAAATTGCTGATGAGAAGGGAAGCGAGGTCGTTTTTGAAGAGGTCCTGATGGTGGCCGGCGCGGATACGGTCAAAATCGGCAAGCCTTTCGTGGAGGGTGCAAAAGTCGTCGGTGAAATTGTCGACCAGACGCTCGGCCCGAAAATTGTTGTCGGTAAAATGAAGCGGCGCAAGGGATACCGTAAAAAAACAGGGCACCGGCAGCAGCTGACCAGCATGAAAATTACAAAGATTTCGGTATAAGCGGAGGACATCATGGCACATAAAAAAGGTCAGGGAAGCTCCCGCAACGGCAGAGACTCCAATGCGCAGCGGCGCGGCGTCAAAGTGTACGGCGGGGAAAAAATCAACGCCGGCTCCATTATCGTTCGGCAGGTGGGCACAAAAATTCATCCGGGAAACAACGTAGGCATGGGCAAGGACTACACTCTTTTCTCGCTCATCGACGGCGTTGTCAAATATGAACGGCTCGACAAGACCCGTAAGAAAGTAAGCGTCTACGGAGCCTCATAGACACGCAGGAAGTTTAAATTCAAAGGCGCTTAATTCTTTTTAAGCGCCTTTTTCTTTTGCCGCGACGGGTGCTTACACCCGTACGCCGCGCATCATGAGCGGAATCCGTATGAAATTCGTCGACGAAGTGAAAGTTTATGTCAGAGGAGGCCACGGCGGCGCGGGCTGTGTGAGCTTCCGGCGGGAAAAGTTCGTCCCCCGGGGGGGGCCCGACGGGGGCACCGGCGGCAAGGGAGGGGACGTGGTCCTCAGATCGTCTGCAGCCCACCGCACTTTGCTGGATTTAAAATACCGGCAGCATCTTTTTGCCAAAGACGGGGGCCGCGGCTCCGGCAACAACCGCACGGGACGCAGCGCACCGGATCTGGTTGTGGATGTTCCCGTAGGCACCGTCGTGCGGGATTTTGAAACGGATGAAGTTTTAGCCGACCTGGACCGGCCCGGCCGGACATATATAGCAGCAGCCGGCGGCATCGGCGGCAAAGGCAACGCACATTTCAAAACCTCCACACACCAGACGCCGCGTTTCGCCCAGGAGGGCATGGAAGGCCAGTCGCGCACGCTGGGTCTCGAACTCAAGCTTCTGGCGGATGTGGGACTTGTCGGCTTTCCCAACGCGGGGAAATCAACCTTCATCACACGTGTTTCGGCGGCACGCCCTAAAATTGCCGATTACCCCTTCACCACGCTGGCCCCGCATCTGGGCGTCGTCAGGCACGGAGACGCTCCCGACTTTGTAGTCGCCGACATACCCGGCCTGATTACCGGCGCGCATGAAGGCATGGGTATGGGTATCCAGTTCCTGCGTCATATCGAGCGCACCTCCATCGTGTTGCACATCATCGACATCTCCGATGAGGCAAGGCCGGACGCGTGGGAAAATTACGCGGCCATCAACACGGAGCTGAAGCTTTACGACCCGACCCTCATGGATAAGCCGCAGATTGCCTCGCTCAACAAAATTGATCTGCCGTCTGTCCGGGAAAACGTAAAAAAAACCATTGCGCAATTCGCCGAAAAAGGGATAATGCTCTATCCTTTTTCCGCCGCCACCGGCGAGGGACTGCCGGAAATTTTAAACAGGATCATAACCATTTTAAGCACGACCGATTCCTTGCAGACATGAACGATATTCGACTGGAAACAATAGCCCCGGCAAAAAAAATACTCATCAAAATCGGCTCCGCCGTGCTCACCGGTACAGATGGACTTGATCTCAAGATCGTCGGGTCACTGGTCCAGGAGATGTGCGACCTCACCAGACGGGGCCATTCCATCGTTTTGGTCACCTCCGGCGCCATCGCCTCGGGCAGACACCGCCTGGGTGCCGCAGGAAAGCCCAAAAGCATCCCGGAAAAGCAGGCCTTCGCGGCCGTGGGCCAGGGAAGGCTCATGCGCGTCTATTCCAAGGCATTTGAAAAAAACAACCTCTATGTCGCCCAGATATTGCTGACTCTTGCGGACCTGACCGACCGGCGGCGCTACCTCAATATACGCAATACACTGTCTCAACTGATGGAATGGCATGTCACCCCCATCATTAATGAAAACGACACGGTCGCCGTCGATGAAATCAAATTCGGCGACAATGACAACCTGGCCGCCATGATCGCCAATGTCGTCGGGGTGGACCTGTTTATCAACCTCACGACAACAGATGGACTTTACGACGCAGATCCGACGCAAAGCAAAAAGGCAAAACGCATCCCCCTTGTCCGGGAAATTAACACAGCCGTGGAAGCGGCCGCCACGGATGAAACCTCGTCTGTCGGCACAGGCGGCATGAAAAGTAAAATCCTGGCGGCCAAAAAAGTCACGTCCATCGGTATCCCCTGTGTCATCGCGCCGGGCAAAAGCAAAAAAGTCCTCTCCGATATCATGGCCGGTAAAGACATCGGCACTCTGTTTCTGCCTCAGTCATCACGCCTGGCCAGTCGTAAATACTGGATCGCCTTTACACTGCACCCCCGCGGCAGGCTGATTCTGGACGAAGGAGCGGCAAAAGCTCTTCTCGAAAAAGGCACGAGCCTGCTGCCTTCCGGCATAATGGGGGTGGAAGGTGAATTCGACGCGGGAGACCCGGTAACCTGTCTCGACACAGAGGGAAATGTTCTGGCCAAAGGCTTGGTCAACTACAACTCCGCAGACATCAGGCTTATTCACGGGCTGAAGACGGCACAGGTTCTTTCTGTCCTCGGGCACAAAGACTATGATGAAGTCATTCACCGGGACAATCTGGTGCTCACCGGCGATACAAGGAAAAACAGAAGCTGAGCCGATAAAAATCACGTCTGTATTTTCAGCATGCGCAAAAGGAGGGGAAAATGGTTGCACTACTGGTTCTAATCGTCATCATTGCCGCCGCCGCTTTTTATTTTGTCGGCATCTACAACAAGCTGGTCGCACTGCGCAATCAGTACCTCAATTTTTATAAGCAGATTGACGTTCAGCTCAAGCGCCGCTACGACCTTATTCCCAACCTGGTGGAATCAGCCAAAGGGTACATGGCTCATGAGCGCGGGACACTCGAAGCGGTCATCGAGGCACGCAATACAGCTTTCAACGCCAGTAAAGCTGCGGCTCAATCGCCGGGAAGCGCCGCGGCCATGTCCGGGCTGAACCAGGCCGAGGGGGCTCTTTCCGGAATGCTCGCCAGGCTGATGGCCGTGGCGGAGGCCTACCCGGATCTGAAAGCCAACAAGACAATCGGCAGCCTGATGGAGGAACTCGCCTCCACCGAAAATAAAATCAGTTTCGCCCGCCAAGCCTATAACGATGCCGTGATGCTGTACAACACTAAAAGAGAACAGTTTCCGGACAATGTAATTTCCTCGACATTCAATTTTACTCAGGCGACACTGCTCGAAGCGGTCGAATCCCCCCGGGAGCGCGAAGCGCCAAAAGTGTCCTTCACCTGATGGCCGCCCGGCCTGACTGACAAATATGGCTGTCACACACAGTGCAACCAATTTCTTTGCCCGGCAAACCAGGGCCCGTAAAAACCGCCGCATTCAGGTAATTCTGTTTGCCGCGGCGGTAGCGGCAATTGTTGCGGCCACCACGGCCGCCCTGCGTCTTGCCTGGTTTTTATTTCTTCAGACCTATACCCATACGGCGCTGGACCCCGGAGGGCAGGGCTGGCATCAGAAACTTTCCGGCTTTACCTTTTTCGACCCGGCTTTTTTTATTTTCACGGGCACGCTCATTGTCATGATTATTATCGGCGCCGGCGTGTATAAAACATACACGCTGCAGGGGGGCGGCCCGGCCGTTGCCGAAATGCTCGGCGGCCGGAGAATCAAAGCGGACACAGACAATCAGAATGAACGACGACTCATCAATGTGGTGGAAGAGATGGCTATTGCTGCAGGCATTCCCGTGCCACTGGTTTACGTCATGGATTCCGAATACAACATCAACGCCTTTGCCGCGGGGCACACACTTTCCGACGCGGCCGTCACCGTCACCCGGGGCGCACTCGACAAGCTCAGCCGCGACGAACTGCAGGGAGTCATCGCCCATGAATTCAGCCATATCCTCAACGGCGATATGCGCCTCAACATCCAGATGATCGGCATTTTATTCGGCATTCTATTTCTGGGGATCGCGGGGCGAAAGTTTTTATCCACGGGGAGAGTTTCCGCCAGAGCCGGAATTCCCGCCCTGGCCGTCGGAGTATTTCTGCTTGTCATCGGCTACGGAGGCTCTTTTCTGGGCAGGCTGATACAATGCGCCATCACCCGCCAGCAGGAGCTGTTGGCTGACGCAACCGCCGTACAGTTCACCCGCAACCCGCCGGGTCTGGCCGGTGCGCTCAAAAAAATCGGCGGCTCCACCTTCGGTGCGCTGATCCGTTCACCCGCCGCTGCCCTGGCCGGCCATTTATTTTTTGCCGAAAGCCAGTCTGTATTGTTGTTCGATTTTCTGGCCACGCATCCGCCGCTGACGGAAAGAATTCGCCTTCTGGAACCTTCCTTCGACGGCAAATTTATCACCGTGAAAGACGAGCGTCAGACGCCTCATCCAAAATACACAACCCCACATTGGGGAACAACTTACAACATCCCGCACGGGAGTGTCCTTTTGTCCGTTGCCGCCGCCGATGTAATCAACCGCGTCGGCAATCCCGGGCCGGAGCATATCACACAGGGGCAAGCCATCTTGCGTTCGCTGCCCACGGACATCCGCAAGTCCATAAAAACCCCCGTCGGCGCGGCATGCGTCATCTACGCTCTTTTAATGGACGGCAGCGATGAGTTGCGCAGCGCGCAGGCAGCCGCCCTGAAGCACTCGTCCGTCGTGCAAGGCGAGGTAGCGCGTATCGTGCAGATGTGCGGTGATCTGGCCGACCTGAAGCCTGAATACAAACTGCCGCTCATCGAGCTGGCCATGCCGGCTTTATCCGGGCTGTCCATTATGGAAAGAAAAAATTTCCTGCTGATTGTGCACTCGCTCATCAATGCCGACGCCCGGGTCACTTTGTTTGAATTGTCCGTCCAGTGGCTGCTTACCAGACACCTGGCCCCGTCGGCGCGTCAGTCCGGCGGCGATGCTTTTTTTTCCTTCGGACAGGTTGGCCTCCATGCAGCCGTCCTGCTGGCGGCGCTGGCCAACACGGGAAACAGGAGCAGCCGCGCCGGAGCCGAAGCGGCTTTCCGGGCGGGGCTGGACAGAATTCCCGAACTGGCCGCAAGAAAGCCCGACTTTTCCTATGAAGAGGATTTTTCCTACATCAAAGTGAACAACGCACTCAATCGCCTGTCCGCCTCGTCTTTCAAGATCAAAGAGGCGGTAATCGACGCGTGCGCCCACTGCGCCTTCGCGGACAAAAAAGTCACCGTTGAAGAAAAGGAACTGCTGCGCGTCATCGCGTTGGCGCTGCAATGTCCGCTGCCTCCTTTCGTGGAAACCTGGCCGGGCGCCCGCTGACGCTTTTGTTTTTTCCCGATAAGCATTGCGAAGTGTCAGCGGGTGTGCTAAAGCCCCGCCATGTCTGTCTGGGAAAAGAAAAACAGAATACTGGCCACCTGCCCCAAAGGCGCAGCTTTCTGCCTGAGGGCGGAGATCGAAGCCCTGGGCTTTCCGGTTCTCAATGAAATCGACACGGCCTGCCAGACCGAGGGAACGCTCGCGGACACGATGCTTTTGAATCTTCACCTGCGTACGGCTCAGCGCGTCTTGTATCAGTTGCAGATGTTCAAGGTGATCACGCCCGCCGCTCTTTATGAAGGGATCAAAGCCATCCCCTGGGAAACGCTGCTTTACGATTCCGGCCCCGACGCCTACGTATGCGTGACTTCCGTGGTGGAAAACCCGCAGATCACTGATACGCGCTTTGCCAACCTGAAGACTAAAGACGCCATCGTGGACCGCATCCGCGAAAAAACCGGCCTGCGCCCGGATTCCGGTCCGGCAAAAGACCGCGCGGTAATCCATCTGTACTGGCGAAACGATCAGGCAATGGTTTATATCGATACCTCCGGTGAGCGTCTTTCCAGGCGCGGCTACCGTAAAATACCACTGGCGGCGCCGATGCAGGAGACGCTGGCGGCCGCACTGGTGCTGGCAACCGGATGGAAGGCCGACCGGCCGCTGATCAACCCGATGTGCGGCAGCGGCACACTCGCTATCGAGGCTGCCCTGATCGCGCTTGAGCGCGCATCGGGACTGAACCGCAACCGTTACGGCTTCATGCACATTAAAAATTTCCCCCGCGAAACATGGCAGGAGATGAGAAAAAACGCGCGCGCAAGCTCGCTCAGGACTTTGCCCGCGCCGATTATCGCCTCCGACATTGACCCGGGCGCTGTGGAAGCGGCGCGCCGCAATGCGCAGACGGCGGGCGTCGAGCACCTGATAGAATTCAAGAATCTGCCCTTTGAAAAAACGCCTGTGCCGGGAGGAGGCGGGGTGATCATTTTAAATCCCCCCTATGGCGAGCGCCTTGAGGCGCTGCCGGTCAAAAAAGATCCGGCGGTTGAACGTAAAAAAGAAATTGCTGGAAAAAAAATCATTCTGCGCAAAGCCGGAGCCGCGGCGGGGATAAAACAGGGGCAAAACCAGATTCAGAGGCTCGAGAGCCTCTATGAAAACTGCGGTAACTGGTTCAAAAGCATCGGACGCGGCTACCGCGGCTACATATTTACCGGTAATCTGGAAATGGCCAAAAAAGTGGGACTGCGCACAAAAAGGCGTCTGACTTTCTACAATGGCGAGATCGAATGCCGCCTTCTGGAGTATGAGCTCTATCCCGGCAGCAAAAAGCGTCTTCCCCCTGAAAAAGAACAAGGCGATGATTAGAGAACATCAGACAAAACGGTTCCATTGCGGAAAAACCGGCTCAGGATGCCTCTTTCGATTGATTCTTGGCCTCCTTTTTTTTGGCCTTGGCCAGCGCCTTTAGTCTTTTCTTTTCAAGTTTCGCCGCATCCGCGGAAGGAAGGACGGAAGGCTGAGCGCCGTCCGGCAAGGCGGCGGGAGTTGCAGCGGAAGCTGCCGCCGGCGCGTCGTCTGTCTTTGTTTTCTTTGCCCGGCCGCGCCTCGCACGCATTTTGGCGACTATCGCCTCTGCCGTCATCCTTCCGAACTGGCCGATAAACCCGGCAATCAGCACAAGGATCACCCACTTCATAACCGACCATGTACTGATATAATCGAGCCATCCCGTCATCTGCCGTACCTTTCCCGGGGGCGGGGCCCCTTGCTTTTCATATTGCCTCTTATACAGGAAAACAGGCTGGATTCACAAGAACAATCAACCCGCAAGGGACGGTTGAATTCATTTGCACCTCATGATAGAAAGCGACTCTGCACTGATGAACAAACCTTTTCAGGAGCGTTCCCTATTGATGCGACTGCCCGATATAAAATATCTGCTGCTTTTTTCTGTTCTTGTCCTTGGCGCCTGTGCCGCTCCGGAAGCGCAGACAGACAGCCGCGCCCTGGCCGCCGCCTATGCGGCGCCGGAGACGTATTATTTCGAAGCGACTCGCCGCGGGGATATCGCCACCGTCATGCGCCTTGTGGAAGAGGGCCTGGTCGATGCCGGGCAAAAAGACGCCTACGGCTGGACAGGGCTTATGTATGCCGTACAGCACGGCCACGAAGGCATGGTGGATTACTTTATTCTCAAACAGGCGGATATCAATATAAAAGACAAAGAAGGCCTGACCCCGCTGATGGTCACAGCCAGAGAGCGCCACCCGGAAATTGTCGAGAGCCTGCTTTTATCCGGCGCGAACGCGGCGGCACAGGACAGACACGGGTTTACCGCCCTGATGTGGGCGATCTACGACAAAAGCCCCGAAAGCGCGGGCTTGCTTATGCGGGCGAAAAACGGACTCGACGTACAAAACCGCTTCGGCCAGACGGCCCTGCATCTGGCGCTCGACTATCGCATGAGCGATATCGCCACCGAGCTTGTCAGATATGGCGCACGAACGAACATCAAAGACCTGGAAGGCAACACCCCGCTGCACCTGGCGGCCTTAAGGGGAGACAGCATCAATGCCCGGCATCTGATCCTGCGGGGCGCTCCGGTACAACAGCAGAACAAGGAAGGGGAAACACCCCTGATGGGGGCGATTTCAAGCGGCGACGAACACACGGTCATGGAAATACTGGCCCGGCCGCAAAACCTCAACCTCTGTGACGGGCGCGGCCGGACTGCGCTGCACCTGGCTGTTTATCAGAAGATGACGGACATCATAAAAGTGCTCATCGATAAAAAAGCGGCCGTTAATCTCCGCGACAGTGATGGTGAAACGGCCCTGATGCTGGCCGCCCGCTACGGGCCGCAGCGCTCAGTGGTGCTGCTGGCGGAAAACGGCGCGTCAACGCATCTGAAAAACAACGAAGGAAAAACCGCTTTGGACATCGCTCGCGAGGCGCGTCAGTATGGCATCGCCGATTATCTGGATAAATTTAAAAGGAAGAAATGAACCACGGAAAAACGTTTTACATTTTTTGCATGTACTATGCTGTTTGCGCTGTCATCTCCTGCACCCTGACGGGATGCAAATACATGAGCATCCCCGTTACGGATGACATCCAGGCCGGGGTGCATCAAAAGGGCTCCTGCCCCGACATGCCCGTTTACAACTCCGCCGTGATCAAAGGAAAATTCATCGGCATGGCAGAAAAAAGAGCGGCCACGCTCATTGCCGCCTATCGCTCCACCGGCAACGGCGACGCGGAATACACCGGCTATGCAACGTTGACACCTTCCGGCTCATTCATGCTGTATCTCCCGGAAGGGCGCTATCTCCTTTACTCGCTTACGGACTATAACGATGACGGCATTTTGCAAAACAATGAGATATCCGGCGTCTTCGGTTCCGTTTTCGCACCGCGGGAGATTGCCCTTGCCGAAGGCGCTCTTGTGACAAACATTGACATTCATGCATCAGGAGCGGGCCGCCATATTCTGAGGCTGCCCGGGCCGTTTCCTTTGCGCGAATATCTCAAAATCCCGCGAAAAGTGACATATAATGGCCAGATACTCAAAATTTACTCTGAATATTTTTCAGTGGAAAACGCGCAAACAGGCTATTGGCATCCGACATCCTTCATGCAGACATTCGGCGCGCACATTTACCTGACAGAAAAATATGACCAGAAAAAAATCCCCGTTCTTTTTGTTCATGGAACGAAGGGGTCCCCCCACAACTGGATTTACCTGTGCATGAGGCTCGATCGTACACGCTATCAGCCCCTTTTTTACTACTACCCTTCCGGCATTCGTCTGTCTTTGAGCGCGGCCATTCTCAACGAGGAGCTGCGCGAGCTGCGCCAGCAATACGGCTTTCAAAAAATGGTCGTCGTCGCCCACAGTGTCGGCGGGCTTGTCTCCCGCGCCTTTATCAGCCGTTATGTTTCAGACGGACACAATGATTTCATCAACCTGTTTGTCACATTCGCCACCCCCTGGAGCGGGTTTGAGATGGCCGACGCTTCGCAACAGCGTCCACACAAAAGCATTCCCGCCTGGGCGGATCTGGGACCTCAAAGCAGCTTCATTCAAAAAACCATGAACGCAAAACTCCCCACTCATGTCCGGCATTATATCTTTTACGGAACAAACGATGTCCTTTCCGCGGACAAAGCCACCGACGAGCGCGCCGTGTCGTGCGCGGTGAAATCGCTGGGCTTTGACTGCACCCATGACACCATACTGATCAAGCGCAGCGTCTTTGAAAAATTCAACGCCATACTGGAAAAAGAGCTCCGGTGAGACAAAAACCAGCGGTCGGAAGTCGGAAAAACACTGAGGAGCGACAAGTATAACAGGCAATGGGAATCAGCCGGTAGCTCGTGGCTCATAGTTCATAGTCTAAGGAAGTTTGCCGCTTGTGCCCCTGCGGGCGGGGACCGAAGGGGAGGATGGGAAGCAAAGATTACCAAGTCCACCCCCGGCCCGCTCGAGCGGGCCACCCCCTCCGGCGTGGGACAGTATCGTCATGCCGGTGAAAACCGGCATCCAGAACATAATGAACAAATAGCTCGTGGCTCATAGTTCGTATTGTCATTTTAAAGCGCAACGGGAAATCTATTCATCGGACACAAATTTCCTCTACCAGGCAGAAATGCCCGTGTCCACGGCAATGTACGATGGGAAACCCACTGAACTTTTGGGCAAAACAACCTCCACTTTATATGTGCACTCGGGATGCTTGTCTTTGCGCCAGACGACGATCCGGTAATCTACAGGAATGGAAACATATCCCGCTGTAACAGTGCCGTCCTGAATAATATAGTTCAGGAAGTTGGCGAAGGCGTATTTTTCGAGCATGGTGAGCTCATCCATGCTTCTTATCACTTCTTCACGCGGGTAATCAGTGCATACCGTTGCCTGGCCGGTCACATGCACAAGCCCCGCAAGAGTTCTGTCGGGCTGACCGTCCGGATTATGAAGCTTGATGATGCGCTCATAATGCGCGGCCGGTACTTCGGCGACTGTCTGCCTGCTGATAACACTGTAGCCGCTGCAACCGCAGGCAAACAAAATAAAGAAGACAACAACGCATCCCGCCGCTTTTTTCGTTGAATTCATTTTGACCATCCTTCCGGCAGCCGCCAACGCAATTTTCGAAATTATACGCACTTTGAGAGTCGTGTGTCAAATCTCTTAACGAAAAAACAATCCCCGAAGGGCAAGATCATCCCCGGCGGGCAAATCAGCCTGATGTTTTCCATATTTCGTTCAACACTTTTAATGTTTCTTTTAAAGTAACTGTAAAAACCACTCGCCACGCGGGTGCCTCCACAACCTTCCGTAAAGATATTTAGCCAATATTATCAATAGCATGGCAAACGGTCTCGACTTATCGATAATCTTGGCACGCAAATTTCATTAGTATAAAGGCAAATAAAGCAAACAAGGGCCG
>JAAYKU010000017.1 GCA_012522275.1 Smithella sp. | reverse complement strand
TCACCGGATTTCAGCATAAATCACGGTACTTCGACATTTTCCGCCAAAGGGTGATGCGTGAGATACCCAGCTCTTTCGCGGCGCGGGTCTGGTTGAATTTGCAGCGCCACAGGGCGTTGAGGATGGCTTCTTTTTCTGATTCGGCCAGGCTGTCGTGATGCACATCCGGCAAAACGACACTTGCTGCAACTTTTTCCGGCTCATGTGGTGGTGTGTCTTTCGCCCCGGTCAGTAAAAAAACAGGCAGGTGTTCGGGCAGAATCAGAGGGCCGGGCGACATGGCCAGGGCATATTCGATGACGTTTTCCAGCTCCCGGACATTTCCCGGCCAGTGATAATCAAGAAGTATCTTTTGCGTATCGTGGTGGAAGCCGGTTTTTTTCCGCCTGCCTTTTTTTGAGTGCTTGACGATGAAGTGATTGGCCAGAAGCAGTATGTCCTGCCCTCTTTCCCTCAGCGGCGGGATCATCAGCGGTATCACGGCCAGCCGGTAATACAGATCCTGTCTGAACAGGCCGTTTTCCACCAAGCCTTTCAGATCCCTGTTGGTCGCGCAGACAAGCCGCACGTCAACCTTGTAGGTCCTGCTGCTGCCGACAGGGCGAATTTCCCTGTCCTGAATGGCGTGCAGCAGTTTCACCTGCAGGGGCATGCCCAGATCGCCCACCTCATCAAGAAACAGCGTTCCCGAGTCTGCCGTTCTGAAAAGGCCGATATTGTCGGAAACCGCGCCGCTGAAGGAGCCGCGGACGTGGCCGAACAGCTCCGATTCGATCAGGTTTTCCGGCAGCGCGCCGCAGTTGACCTGCACAAACGGCCTGTTGCGGCGGATGCTGTGGTTATGTATCGCCGCCGCGATCATGTTTTTTCCCACGCCTGTCTCGCCGGTAATCAGCACGGTGGATTCCATGTCCTCGCAAAGCAGTGCTGCGTTGATGCACTTGTGCATGGCGGGGCTGGTGGACAGGATTTCCGAGGCGACCTCTTTTTGCCTGAGCTGGCGTTTGATGAGCTGCAGCTCCTGTTCGCGCGCCCTGAGCGCAAACAGGTCGGTGGTTTCTTTCAGGATTTCCACGTAAGCGAATGTTTCCCCCCGACTGTCTTTCACCTCCTTGTCCGTCGCCTCGAAATGCCTTTGTTTTTTCCCGTTGCCGAGTGTGACGATCTCATCGCGGCAGGCCTCAAGCGGCATGACGGAGCGCTTTTTTTTGTGAATACCGTGCGCCTGCGGATTGGAAAGAAGACGCCTGCCGTTGATGTCGAATACGGATACGCTGTCGCCGATACCGAATAAAATAGTTTCCAGCTTTGTCTTTTCGTTTTGCAGGGACTCCTGATTCAATCTCAGAGCTTCATTGACGGCCGTCAGTTCTTTATTTGCCGCTTTAAGCCTGGCCTGAAACTGCTTTTGTTTACTGATGTCCAAAACGAGGACGTTTTCGGATATTGGCTCACCCCGTTCGTTTTTGTTTATGGAAACGATAAACAACACAGGGATTTTTGCGCCGTTTTTGTTACGAATGAAATACTCAGCCTGATAATATTCCGAATCAATCTGCATCAGGTCGCCGGTTCTGAGCGTCTTGTATTCTTTCTCGTCGTAAAATTCACTGACATGATGCCCGACAAATTCCTCACGGCTTCTGCCGTTCATCTTCAAAAGCGCCTCATTGGCTTCCAGAATGTTGTCGTCCATATCCTGAAGCAAAAAACCGATATTGAGTGCGTTCAAAAGTTTTTTGGATTTGCGTATCCATTCCAGGTCGTCAAAGTGGCTGATCTGCCGCAGTTCGGGCATAGGAGACCTCCTGTGCTTGCAATTCATTTCATAATGAAACAGCATGTATCAGGAAATATTTCTGAAAGCAAATCATTTTCTTCGTCATCTCGCCTGTGTGTAAAAATAAATCATTTCTGATTACATGGGCTTACGCACAGCAGTCGCGGCTAAGACGCGGGTTTTGTTTTTTCGGCACGTCCGTTGCTCGAATGTAATGCAAGCGCCTGCCGTCACTTTGACGCAGCCGGCGGCAAATCGCATTTAAAATAAAAACAGGAGGAAAATCATCATGCGTGTATTGGCATTAGGCGGGGCGGGCGACATGGGCAGAACGGCGGTGACCACTTTAGTGAATTCTCCCTCTATCGGGTCGATTACGGTGGCTGACTACAACATTGCGCTGGCGGAAAAATTTGTTGGTC
>JAAYKU010000145.1 GCA_012522275.1 Smithella sp. | reverse complement strand
GAGATGGAATTTTTGGCGGACGCGGAGGCAATTCACCCGGCCTACATCAGCCGTCATCTTTTTCGTGCGGAAATTGCGCATATCGACAAATTGATTGACGCGGCTTACCGACAAAAAAGTATGGCGAAAACGGTGATTGTTAAAGGTGCAATAGATCATGTTGTCCAGGAGGGAAAAATCAAATTCACGCTTTCCGAGCCGGATTTACCCGCGCTTGAAGCCATCGGAGGAACGGGGGACACAATAAGCGGCATGGTGGGCGCTTTTATTGACGCGGGGCTTACGCCTCTTGACGCTGCAGTCGCGGCGCTGAAAGCCAACAGAGAAGCAGGACGATACGCGCAGGCGACGCCGGCGACAAAAATACGTGAGATTATCTCGGCGATTCCGCAGGCATTAAAACACGATTAAAAACAGAAAGGAAAAATATTATGGTAGAAGTAGATGTTAAAGGATTGAGTTGTCCGATACCCGTGGTAAAAACAAAAAAGGCGATGGAAGAAAATCCGAAAGCCACGATTTCAGTTTTGATAGACAGTAATGTGGCTAAAGAAAACGTAACCAGACTTGCTGAATCGAAAAAATATTCGGTGAAAATTGAAGAAGCGGGAACAGAGGAATTCAAGCTGGTGCTCACTCCTTCCGTGTAAATGCGGCTTTAAGCGGAACTTTTAACACATTCACCCTCAAAGATTGAAAGCTCCACAAGCGACGATGCTGAGCCGGCCGCAGGCGGGCAGGGCGCTACAATGGAGGCTGGGGCTCAAGAGCGCGCAGGTGTCCGTTTTCGAGGACGTATTTTTGTGTCATGAGTGCCGGGTCGGCTGCGATCCTGGTCAAGACATGGTCGATCAGCTGAGCTCTTACCTCTTTGATGCGGTGTGGCGGCTTATCGCCTGCGGCCATCTGGACAAGTTCGATGATATGATAGGTTTCCATATTATGTACGTCCGCCGTGTCGTCAAGGGCAAAACAGCCGGCACAGCCCACGGCGATGGTGTCAGCGCCGGCGTCCACCGCCTCCAGAACCCGCTCGGAGGCAACCCTGGCGGCCAGCGATGAGTTTCTGCCGACAAGCGGGGTTCCGCAGCAGATTGTTTTTTCACGATTGTGCTTCATCTCGACCACCTTTGCCCCCATGGCCTTGAGCAGCCGCCGGGGAACTTCCTGTTGCTTGCACCCCGGTGTGCGCCCGGCGCACGGGTCATGAAAGGCCACTGTCTTGTTTACCGGATGGGTAAACAGCAGGCGTGCGGCCAGGTACTCTTCCCACAGATAGTCCGTCACACTGCGCGTTTTGATGTCAAAGCCTTCGATGAGTGAAGGGTAGACGCGCGCGAGCATATCTTCGCATTCGGGGCAGAAGGTGATGACTCTTTTTATGCCGGCTTTGTCAAAGTCGGACAAAAGTCGCCTGCCGGCCGCGCGGGCCTCCTTTTCGCCGAAGGTGTGCCAGGCATAGGCGCCGCAGCAGTATTTCATGCCGCCGACGGCGGGCAGATTCTGAAAAAGCGGGCTTTGGGCAAGATCTGTGTAAATATAGGAAAGGGCGCAACCCAGGTAAAAGATTTCGCCTGATTGCACGGGCCCGGGATTGGTCAGAGCGGCCAGGCGCTCCAGTTTCTCCCGCTTTTCTGTTTCCAAGCCGGCGGACATGATACTGAAGGGAACTTTATCTGAAATGATCCTCAGGGCGCCCACGCCCGTTTCGCGGAAGTGCGCCTGCAAAATACTTTTACGCAGGTGTGACGGATTGGATTGCGCCGGACAGATATAATCACAATAGCCACACGCACTGCAAGTTTTCAATACGAAATCGTTGCGGCCCTGGTCCACCAGCCTCACGATTTCACGTTTCGCCTCCTGTTTGGACATTTTCACAAAAGGGCAGGCGACGAGGCATGCGCCGCAGCGCCTGCAGGTATCTGTGTTAAACATAAGCAACTATCCGCGAAAACATACTTTAAGTCATTGCCCGTGCGCGCCGATCCGTTTACGGCGGGCGTGAGGCTCAAAGCGCGTTGAAGCCGCAGGTGAAGTTAAGCAGAAACTCAAACGCGCCTGATTCATTTATATGGTACATGAGCCCCGGATAAACCTCATCGGGTTCGTCTGGCGACGTAGCCTTGAGAATCTTTACATTCAGATTGCCTTCATTTTGATCTCTCCCGGAAAGGTGAGTTATTTCGTCCCCGGCGGGTC
The DNA here is from genome assembly GCA_012522275.1 of Smithella sp. Classification (GTDB taxonomy): domain Bacteria; phylum Desulfobacterota; class Syntrophia; order Syntrophales; family Smithellaceae; genus UBA8904. Next base: position 2,305 of record JAAYKU010000145.1, on the reverse strand, counting down.
GTCGCCGAAGGCCCACAGGATTTCGCTGATGGCGAATTTTACCTTCAGGTCCGCGCCAGCGGCTTTCGCTGCGCCGCCGATTCCCGCCCAGCAGCCGGGACAGTTGACACTGACCTCTTTCATGCCTGTGGCGGCAATTTCGTCGATTTTCTTTTTCGCTTCAATTTTGACCTGCTGCTGGTCATAGTTGTTGCGCAGCCCCGCCGCGAAACCGCACGACAGCGCGTAGTGCCGGTTATGGGGTAACTCCACCGGCTCCATTCCGACAGCTTCGTGCAGGCCGCGCACGGCAGTAAAAAAATTGTCGCCGAGTTCACTGGCGTAGCAAGAATCGGAAATGGCGATCTGTTTGGAAAATTTATTCACGACGGGCAGGGCCCCCGCCTGATATTTTTCCCAGAGCCATTCATAAACAGAAATGATTTCGAAGGGCAGTCTGACGCCGTGGTCTTTGGGCCAGATATTTCCCAGATAATTGCTGCACGAGCCGCAATAGCACACCAGACGTTTGGCCTCCAGAGGCTCGAGCAGTTTGCGCGTACGCTCCACTGTTTCGGAAAAATAAGCGTAATCTCCGAATCTGTGCGGTATCTCGCCGCAGCAGGATTCGATCGGGCCGTATTTGGGAAGTGACGCAAGGGCCTTTGAATGTTCCAGGCGGCCGGGAAACGTGCGTCCGACGCAGCCGACAAACAAAACGTCCCCGGACTTTGCCGGAACACGCGACCATTTTTCCAAAATTTCCCTGTCCGCGGCCGGCAGGCTTTTATAGATGTCGAAAAAATATCCCGACTCATTTTTTCCGGTCATCATGTAGCTCATGGCATCGGGAATCGGTCTGCCGCCGGCCGCGTTTTTTTCCACCATCCTTTGCATGATCAGATTATAGGGGCGCAGGCCCTGTGGGCAGAAGCTGTTGCATCCGTAACAGAACGTGCATTCGTTGAGCACGCGTTTTGTATTCTCACCGGTGAGCAGACGGTGGAATTCCTCCTGCGATTCCTTTTTTTCCATTTTCATGACGGGGCACTTCTGAAGGCAGATGCCGCAGGTAACGCAGGCACTGTCACTTTTTCCTTCGGGGATAAAAGCGTCGATGTATGTTTTGGCGACCATAAAAACCTCCCGCGCGGAGCATCGCGAAGAGCTGCGGGCATACGCCGGTGACGGTGCTGCATCCTCAGGCACGGCGCTTCGCTTTTGACCGCGCATTTAAAATGATTTGTTGTCGTGACATTATAATTTGACGCTGAAATTTAAAAGTGGCATAAACGTCAATAAACGCTGCAATTGCGTCAAATGCGGAAGCGGGGAGGAATATATGAAAAAGGTTTCTATTCTGGCGACACACGGGACAATCGCCACGACGGTTTCCGGCCCGATGGATGTTTTTTTTCTGGCGGGTCGCTTATGGAATTCGATCTATGAAGAGCCGATGACGCCATTTTTCGATGTGGAAATCATCAGCGAAAAAGAAGGTCCGGTAAAATGTCTCAACAATGTTTTCATTACGCCTCACAGGGCCATCGTGGATGTGCCGGAGACAGATCTTATAATCATTTCCAGCATTACCAGTCGCGATCGGATCCCGAAGTACCGGCCGGAGACGATCCGGTGGCTCAAACAGCAGCACCACCGCGGGGCGAGCATTGCCAGCGTGTGCACAGGCGCCTTTTTGCTGGCGGAAACGGGATTGCTCGATGGCAAAAGCGCGACCACGCACTGGGGTTTTATCGACTTGTTCCGCCGGAGGTACCCGCGTGTAAATCTGTGCCCCGAGAAGGTGATCACCGATGAGGGGAACCTCTACTGCGCCGGTGCTTTGTCTGCGGGAATCGATCTGTCCGTTTATCTGGTGGAGAAATACTGCGGCCATGAGGTGGCTATTCAATGCTCGAAGGCGCTGATGCACGATATGGGGCGCAAAACCCAAGCTCCCTACAGCGTTTTGCAGTTTCAGAAAAAGCACACGGACGAAGCTGTGCTGGCGGCGCAACACTGGCTGGAGACAAATTATTCTGAGGCGGTGGAAATGAACTCCGTCGCGCGTGCCCACGGTATGAGCAGGCGCACCTTCGAGCGGCGCTTCAAGCGCGCCACGGGCGATACGCCCCTTTGTTATCTTCAGAAGATAAGGGTGGAGGCGGCAAAGAAGATGATTGAAACAAAAAGCGCCACTTTTGAAGAAATATGCTACCGCACCGGTTATGAAAACGCCGGACATTTCCGGGAGATTTTCAAGAAACACACGGGATTGCTGCCGGGCCGCTATGAACTCAACTTCAGGTGCGAGCGCTGAAGGCGG
>JAAYKU010000144.1 GCA_012522275.1 Smithella sp. | reverse complement strand
CTTTTGCGCCTGTCGGGCCATACCAGGGACAATAAAATGGAAATCAGCAAAATGGCGGCGATGGTCAGAAGAGATACCACTACCGGCACATGAACAAAATCTTCGATCAGCATTTTCACGCCGACAAAGGTCAGAATCGCGGCCAGGCCGTAATGCAGCAGATGAAACAGTCTCATCAGGCCGGAGATGGCAAAAAACAGTGAACGCAGGCCCAGTATGGCAAAAACGTTAGAGGTGTAAACAATGAAGGGGTCTTTGGAAATTGCCAGCACCGCGGGGATGGAATCGACGGCAAAAAGAATGTCCGTGGTTTCCAGGGCGAGAATTACGGCCATCATCGGCGTGGCGTAACGCACGCCGCGTTTGATGACAAAAAAATCCGCGCCGGAAAATTTGTTGGTCACGGGGATAATGCGACCCAGCAGCCTTATGGCGATATTTTTTTCAGGGTGAACTTCCGTCTGTTTGTTTAGCGCCATTTTGACGCCGGTAAAAATCAGGAAGGCTCCGAAGATATACATCACCCAGCTAAACGTGTTGATGAGCGCGACACCGGCAAAGATAAAAACGGCCCGGGTCACCAGCGCCAGCAAAATCCCCCAAAACAGGGCCTTGTGCTCGTAGGCGCGCGGCACATCGAAATATTTAAATATCAGCATGAAGACGAAAAGGTTGTCGATGCTCAGCGAATACTCGATGAGGTAGCCGGCCAGAAATTCCATGGCCTTGGCGTGCCCGTAGAAAAAGTAAACCCCCGCGCCGAAACAAAGCGCGAGGGTCACCCAGAAAGCGCACCACAAAAGCGCCTCTTTCATCGCGATCACATGGGATTTACGGTTGAACACCCCCAGGTCAAGAGCCAGCATCGCCAGAATGAAAACCGTGAATAAAACCCACCACCAGATCATTTATGCGGTTAACCTCAATTATATCGAACGTCCCAATGCCTGCGCCGCATTATGAATGACGTCCCAGGCCGCGCTGAAAGGCGGCGCATAAGCCAGATCCAGATAGCCTACCTGATCCAGATTCATGCCGTTCCATAAAGCCACGCTAAGAGCGTCGATGCGCCCGACAGTGCCCGCCGCACCCACCGCCTGTGCTCCCAGCAGCCGTCCGGTGGAGCGATCGGCAACCAGCTTGAGACCGATTTTCCGCGGCCCCATGGCAGGCGCCATGGTATTGCCCCAGGTGACGTTCACGACGGGCGAAAACCCGGCGGCCGCCGCCTCTTTTTCGGTAAGGCCCGTTGCCGCGCATTCCAGGCCGAAAAGGCGGAAGGACTGAGCTCCGACAACCCCGTCGAAATGCAGCGGCCTGCCGCCGATATTGCGACCCGCGACACGCCCCTGCTTGTTGGCGATGTCGCCCAGCGGAATGTTCACCCAGCGTCGGCTGACACGATGGAACGATTCACAGCAGTCGCCGGCCGCGTAAATATTTTCAACGGAGGTCCGCTGCGCAAAGTTGACGGATATGGCGCCGGTTTCGCCGATCTTCAGGCCGATGGATTTGGCCAACGCCACATTGGGCCTCACGCCGATGGCCATGAGCACCAGGTCTCCTTCAAAATCGCCTTGGCTCGTCTTTACGCACAAGGGCGCGCCTGCTCCTTTTTCGATAACCGAAGCGGAGGCGGAGGCGACAAAATTTACTCCGTGCGACTGAAGCTCTTCGAGCATCATGGACGATAAAGCCGGGTCCCAGCGGTTGGCCGGCAGAGGGTCCTTGTGGATCACGGTAACGGCAATGCCCGTTTCGGTGAGCGCCTCGCTCATTTCCAGTCCGATAAAGCCTGCACCCACGACGACGACACGCCGGGCGTTGATTTCCTTTAGTCTTGCCTTGATGGCGATGGCGTCCTCGAGGTTGCGCAGCGAACAGACGTCCGGCAGGTCCAGCCCCGGTATGTCCGGGACAAAGGCAGACGCACCGGTGGCGAAAACCAGATAATCATAGTTGAGTGATGGCCGGCCTTCAATCTCCACCAGCCCTTTGGCCGTATCCACACCCGTTACACGCGTATGGGTCAGAACTTCGATGCCTGTTTCGCGGAATTTCTCCGGCGTGCGCGCGATCAGCTTATTTTCATCCTGAATTACATCACCGATGTAATAAGGCATCGGTCAGGCGGCGAAGGCGACAAATTTACCCTGCTCGATCATGGTCACATTGAGCGAGGGATCATTTCTTTTTGCTTCCGCCGCGGCTGAACCGCCGCCTGCTCCTGCGCCGATGATCACCAGATTCTTACTCATAAAACCTCCCTGCTGTCATTTCTGTCCGGCAGACGCACTTTTGCGCCACAGCATCACGGCGGCACCCGCCGCCATCATGGCGATGCACAGCATCTGCCCCATGGTGTTGAATCCCAGTACAAAACCCAGATGTGCATCCGGCTCACGGAAAAACTCGATGACAAACCGCACCAGGCCGTAGCCGAAGATATACAGGCCGATCATGAATCCGTCAAACGGATTGTGCCTGCGGATTGACCATAAAACGGCAAACAAGAACAGGCCTTCGAACAGGGCTTCGTAAAGCTGCGAGGGATGGCGCAGGCTTTTGGTCATGTCCAGCGGGAAATACATGCCCCAGGCAACGGTAGTCGCGCGCCCCCATAGCTCGCCGTTGATGAAATTGCCGAGACGTCCGAAAAAATATCCCAGCGGTGCGGCCGCGCATACCCAGTCGCCGAAGCGCCAGATGTCGAGCCCGCGCCTGCGGCAGAAAACTGCCGTGGCCAGTATCACACCGACGAGACCTCCGTGATAGGACATGCCGCTTAGACCCACAAAACGAAAACCGCCGGAAAACTCGAACGGCATGATGATTTCCAGCGGATGGGCAATGTAATATCCGAAATTATAAAAAAGAGCGTAACCGATCCGGGCGCCGACGATGACGCCAATCATGGCCCAAACGAGATAGTCCTGAAAAAGCTCTGCCGTCAGTTGAATTTCTTTTCTTTTAATCCGGAAGGCAAAAAGAAAGTAAACCACCGCGAAGGCGACCAGATACATCAGGCTGTAATAACGCAGCTCAAAAGAGCCGATGCTGAAAAGCGAGGGGCTGATGCGCGAGGGCAGATGCTGCCAGATGTCGATGAGTGCTTCCATGCCTGCCTTTCCCCCCTGTTCCTGCCCGGCGTTCAGGCCGGTTAATACGCCTGGCCCTTCAGGTCGGCAATATACAGCTCGGCGCTGTAAAGAGCGTTGGCTCCGTCGCCCGCCGCTGTGACGACCTGGCGGAAAAGCTTGTCGCGGCAGTCGCCGGCGGCGAAAATGCCGGGGGCGCTGGTACGCATGTTTTCATCCGTGACAATAAAACCGGTTTTGTCCATCTCCACCAGACCCTTGAAAATTTCCGTGTAAGGGAGACGGCCGACAAAAATGAAAGCCCCGTCGGCGTAAATTTCACTTGTCTCGCCGGTCCGGACGTTTTTCAGCTTTGCACCGGTGACAAACTCTGAACCTGTGATCTCCTCTAAAACACAATCCCAGGCAAATGAGATTTTGCTTTCCGCGAAGGCTCTTTTCTGCAGAAGGCCCGCCGCCCGCAGTCTGTCGCGCCTGTGCACCACCGTTACTTTTTTGGCAAAATGGGTCAGGAAAAGGGCTTCCTGGATGGCCGTATCGCCGCCGCCCACCACAATGACCTCACGGTCGCGGTAAAAGGGGCCGTCGCACGTCGCGCAGTAGGAAACACCGCGGCCGGTAAATTCCGCCTCGCCGGGAATGTCCAGGCTGCGCCACATCGCACCTGTCGCGATAATGATACTCAGGGTTTTATAAACCCTGCCACCGGCGGAAACTTCCCAGATAGTGGGCGCATCGGATATTTTTTTGACGGCCGTCGCGTCCTGGGCAATTATTTCAAGGCCGAATTTCCGGGCCTGCTTTTTGAACAGTTGCATAAGGTCAAACCCGTTGATGCCTTCGGGAATGCCCGGATAGTTTTCGACCATGTCGGTAATGCTGATCTGGCTGACCGTGGCGGCCCCTTCCACAAGCAGCGTTTTAAGTGCGGCGCGCGCGGCGTAAATGCCGGCCGAATAGCCCGCCGGCCCGCCTCCGATAATGACGATATCGTAATCATATTCCGACAATACCGCTTTAGACATAGTGACTCTCCTTATAAATTGATGGGGAAGTTTAATCAGGAAGATGCTTTTTTGTAAAGATTATTTTCGCTCGCCGGGCGACCGCTTCAGGCGATGCCGGAAAAACCGCTGTACTCATCAGCGGAGGTGTCCATGGCTTTTCCGTAGGCATCCATGCCGGAGAACTTGAAGACGATATGACGCGGGTCGATGGTCGCGTCCGCGTTGTCGTTTTGTGAAATCCAGAAATTCACGGTGGCCGTGTTTGTTTTCTCATCGAAAAGAACGTATGCCGGCCTTGGCATGATGAGGACTTCTGTGGCGGGGGGGGTCAGACCTTTATTATATACTCCGCCATTGTCTTTAATTGTCGCACGGGAAATTTTCCAATTGGCGGGGTTGATGATGGAATTTATATCCATATCCTTGGAAAAAGAGACGTTCATCGAAAAAAGTTTTGACCGGCCGGCAGAAGCCATGGCCGGATGCAAGGCGGAAACTTTTGTTTTCGCCCCCGAAAGCGTGTTGAACCCGTTCGGGCTGTAAGCCTGGGTAATCTGCGGCGCGCGCGCTTCTTCGATATATTGTTGCAGGGTCGTTTTTTTATCGGATTGCTTGACCGCCAGCGTCCGCACCAGATCCTCCGCCTTTTCAAATTCGCCCATGTCCGCATACACTCTGCCCAGCTCCACATAGGCGAGCTCAAACCCCCTGTTGACCCGCAGTGCCTGCTGCAGGTGTAAAACCGCTTCGGTCATCTCGCCTTCGGCCCTGGCTGTCTGCCCCAGGCCGTAGTGGCCGGCCGCGCTTGTGGGAGTGAGCCTCACCACTTCCTGAAACTCGTCACGCGCGCCGCGCGGGTCACCGGCGGCAAGGTAGGCCTGCCCCAGGGAATAGCGGCTTTCCGCGTTTTCCGGATCGAATTTCACAGCCGCTTCATACTGAGCGAGCGCCTCGGCTTGCATTCCCTCTTTTGTATAAATATCGCCTAAGGCAATCCGGAATTCCGGTCTTTGCGGGTAAATTCTTATCGCCTGTTGATAGGTTTTTATCGCCTCTTCGGTTTTTTCCTGCTTCAGATAGGACTGACCTATGAAATTATAGGCTTTTGCAGCGTTATCGGTGAAAGGCGAAAGGGCGGCCGCCCTTTTGAAGGCATTGATGGCCAGATCATATTTTTGGGACTGATAATGGTCGATCCCCTGCCCCAAAACAGTCCCCGCCAGCGCGTCGAGCCTGTCCTGAGTGTTGGAAATTGTTGAACTAAATAAGGCGTCTATCGCCTCTGGCTGAATCGTCCAGTCCATTTTCTCTCCCGCATACGAGTCTTTACCTGCCAGACATATCGGCACGGAAAG
>JAAYKU010000143.1 GCA_012522275.1 Smithella sp. | reverse complement strand
GATTTCAAAAACGCGACTGAAGGGGTGACGGAAGATCTTAAAGATACGCTGAGGGAAGATGACAAGCCGGCCGCCGGCAATTCCCTGGAAAATACGCCGCTGATGAAAAAAACGGACAGCGGGGCAACAAAAAACGAAACGCCGGCCGATGAAGCCGGTTCAAAGCAAAATCCGGCATAACCTCAAAAAAAACAAAACAAAGCAATATGGTCCGCGATGGAAAACAATGAAGATCCGAAAATGTCTTTAACCGAGCACTTGACTGAGCTGCGCACAAGACTGACCAGATCTCTCATTGCGGTTGCGATCGTCTTTCTGGGCTGCTATTATTTCAAAGACAAGCTTTTTGACATTATCACCAGGCCTCTCATCAATGCTCTGCCCGAAAAAAGCTATCTTATTTATACCGGTCTTACCCAGGCTTTTTTCACCTACATGAAAATATCTTTTTTCGCGGCCCTGATTCTGACGAGCCCCTTTATTTTTTATCAGATATGGAAGTTCATCTCGCCTGCGCTTATGCCCCGGGAGAAAATATATGTCGTGCCTTTTGTGCTTTCCTCCACGATGCTTTTCATAGGCGGCATCCTCTTCGGGTATTTTGTCGTTTTGCCTCCCGCTTTTTCATTTTTTGTCAGCTTCAACAATCAGTATCTGCAGGCGATGATCACCTTCAACGATTATCTTTCCCTGTTCGTCAAATTTCTGCTGGGTTTCGGTCTGTCCTTTCAACTGCCCATATTGATTTTCTTTCTCGCGAAACTAGGTATTGTGACGGACAGGCTGCTGTCCAAAAATAGAAAATATGCCATTTTGATGATTTTTGTCGTGGCCGCGATTCTCACCCCTTCGCCTGACGCGCTCAGTCAGATTTTAATGGCGGTGCCCTTGCTGTTTCTTTATGAAGTGAGTATATTCATCGCCAAATTCGCAGCAAAAAAGAAAACAGTTCCCGCGCAGCAGGAAGATTTATCAAAGCAGGTGCAAAACAATGACTAAACGCAGACAAAAAACACAACAGTCCGGGCGACCGAAACAACTGTCCGGAATACTCAAGGTATTGTTTGTTCTGTTCTTTCTGTCTTTACTGATCACTGTCGGTGGAACCGTTGTCTATTATCTTCTGATTATGGACCTGCCGGGTATCGACGCCCTGAAAGACTACCGGCCGAGCATCGCGTCGCGGGTGCTCGATGAAAATGACGAGTTGATCGACGAGTTTTTTCTCGAGGACAGGAAGCTCATCAGGATCACGGAAGTTCCCCAGATCGCCCGGCATGCCTTTGTCGCGGCAGAAGACTCCCGTTTTTATCAACATAAGGGGCTGGATCTGATGAGTATCTTTCGCGCCATGTTCAAAAATGTGGAGGCGGGCAAGATCGTACAGGGCGGCAGCACCATCACCCAGCAGGTGGCCAAACTGATGTATCTGACGCCGGAAAGGAAATATATACGCAAGTTCAAGGAAGCCATCCTTTCTTACCGGATTGACAGGTACCTGACCAAAGATGAAATTCTGCATCTGTATCTGAATCAGATCTATCTCGGCCACGGCACATACGGTATCGAATCGGCCTCCATCGGCTACTTCGGCAAAAGTGCGCGCGAACTGACCTTGCCGGAAGCGGCACTTCTGGCGGGTCTGCCCAAGGCGCCGACCACCTATTCGCCCTATCTGTTTTTCGACCGCGCCAAACAAAGACAGGTTTACGTGCTGACGCGCATGATGGAGGAGGGCTTCATCACCAAAGAGCAGATGCAGGCGGCAGTCGCCGAGCCTTTGAAGCTGCGTCCGATGAAGCCTAAAGACAAAGTCGCGGCCTATTTTGTTGAGCATGTCCGCCGGTATGTGCAGGAAAAATACGGCGCGGACGTTCTTTATAAAGAGGGGCTGACCATTTATACGACGCTGAATCTGGAGATGCAAAAAGAGGCCCGCGACGCTCTTGTCCGGGGGCTGGCTGAGGTGGAGGAGAGAAACGAATTCGACAAGGATTCGCTGCAGGGCGCCCTTTATTCCATGGATGTCAGGACCGGTGCGATCCGCGCCATGGTCGGCGGGCGCGACTTCAATGCAAGCGAATTCAATCGTGCGACACAGGCGCGCCGCCAGCCCGGCTCCGCGTTCAAACCCCTGATCTACACGGCGTCATTTGATAAGGGCATGAATCCCGCCACAAGAATTGTGGACTCGCCGATTGTTTTCGACGACCCATCGCAGGAGGATGGTCTGTGGAAGCCTAAAAACTTCGATGAAAAATTTCTGGGTCCCGTGACCATGAGAACCGCGCTGGTGCAGTCGCGCAACGTGGTGACGGTAAAGATTCTTCAGGATATCGGCATCGACTACGCTGCTTCCTACGCGAAAAACATGGGTATCGAATCGCCTCTGGCGCGTAATTTGTCGCTGGCTCTGGGCGCGTCGGGCGTGACCATGCAGGAGTTGGTGCGCGCCTACGGTGTTTTGGCCAATCAGGGTAAAAAAGTCACGCCCTACTTCATCCGCAAGATCGTTGACCGCACCGGCAATGTTTTCGAGGAGACCAAACCCCAGTCCGAGCAGGTAATTGATCCGCGCATCGCTTTTATGACGACTTACGTCATGCAGGATGTCGTGGAAAGCGGGACGGGTAGAAGGGTCAAAGGCCTGGGCAGGCCCGTGGCGGGCAAAACCGGCACGACCAACGACATCCGTGATGCCTGGTTTATCGGCTTTACCCCGTCTTTGATCACCGGCGTGTGGATAGGGTTCGACCAGGAAAAATCTCTGGGGAAAAATGAGGTCGGGGGCCGCGCGGCCGCCCCGGTGTGGCTCTACTATATGGAAAAGGCTTTACGGGGCAGGCCCGTCGAGGCTTTTCCCGTGCCGGAAGGGATCGTTTTTGTGAAGGTGGACCACAAAACCGGCTTTCCTGTCCAGGGCGGCGGCCCGGGCGG
>JAAYKU010000142.1 GCA_012522275.1 Smithella sp. | reverse complement strand
TTGAGAGCGGCAGGCATCCACAAGCCTGTTGCACCCAACACCACCGAAGAGGGGCGGCAGAAGAACCGCCGTGTGGATATCAATTTCTTTGCCGAATAAAATGTTGTAACTTTGAAAAAGCTCCCTGAATATATTTTCAGGGAGCTTTTTTTATTTCTTTCCGCCTGCTCTTTTTATTCTTTCAACAGCATAAAGGTGGCAGACACCCGGCAGATATTTTTCCCTTTGTCATTCGTGACCAGGCAGTCACCAATCATCAGGCTGCGCCCTTTTTTAAAGACATGCGCTTCGGCGATGAGCTCACCTGCGTCCACTCCGGACAGAAAATTGCTTTTCAGTTCGATGGTGGTGAGCCCCTCATCCGGATTGAGCATCGTCATCATGGCGTGCGCGATCGCCTCATCGGCAAGTGCGACAATCAGCCCCCCCTGCATTATTCTGGCTCCCTGTAGGTATTCCGGCCGCACAGACATACGGCAGGTAACCTTTCCCGGCGACACGTCTGATAAAGATATATTGAAATGATCCAGAAAAGGGTTTAATCCTTTGTGTCCCGTCGCGACTTGTTCCAGATAAAGATGGTAGTTAAAAATGTTTTTCACCTTCCTTTCAAATTATTTTCCTCATCGAGTCAGAGGCATCTATAATTTTTTTTCGTCCTGTGGCAAATGTTTTTTTACTGATGCGCAATGGTTATTATTTACCCAGCCGGGTATAATTTTCGCACCTTAGTGACCCTTTTAAAATCCACACAGATATATTTTATCGTCGATCTTAAATTTTACGTCGTAAATACAGTTGGTTATCTTCGCGAAGAAATATGGCATGGAGCTTGAATTTAAGGCGTCTAAAAGTGTATAGAGGTCTTTATTGTTCGCTTAAAATATGCACACTTTAAAAGTTCGGGTATTGAGAAATTTGAATGATTGTTTTTTTAAATAAAGGTGTCTTTTGTATATGGCTTCGAAAAATAAATTCTTGATCTTGATTTTTTTGATTTGTCTGGCAGGTGCGCCCGTCGGGGCTGCTGATGTGATAAAAGACGGCGACGAGCTCAATGTCAGGCAATGCGTGGAGATTGCCCTTAAACATCACCCCGCTGTCAATGCCGCCACGGGGCGCATCATGCAGTCTGAGGCAAGAATCGGACAGGCCAGATCCGAATATTTGCCCAAACTGCATCTCCAATCCGGCTATACCCGCAGCAGGCCTGCTTCACAATCTCTTACCGGCTCATCGGATAATCGCTACAGCAATACACTTACCCTCCAGCAGACACTGTTCGATTTCGGTAAAACTTCAGCCGCCGTCGATATACAAAAAATGGGAAAGCAGACAGCCGAAACAGATTTTCAGGATACGGCCTCGTCGGTAATCCTCGGTGTCAGGCAGGCATATTATTCTCTGCTCAAAGCCTCGATGAGCCGGAGGGTGGCCGAAGAAACGGTTGATCAGTTTGCACGGCATCTCGAGGTTGCCGGAATTTTTTTTGAAACGGGGAAAGCATCAAAAATAGATGTCACCAGCGCGGAGGTTAATTTAAGCAACGCGCGGCTGCAGCTGATTTCGGCGCAAAACGCACAGCTCATCGCCCGAGCGGGGCTGAACAATGCCATGGGCCTTTCCGCCGCCCCTCAATACAGTCTTAGCGAAGAGTTTCATCCGGAGGCGCCCGATATCTCATTTGACGAGGCGCTGGGGCTTGCCCTTGAAAACCGGGCGGACATCAAAGCCGCAATTTTAAGAATCGAGGCATTGAATAGAAACGTCGATCTGCAAAAAAAGGGCTATCTGCCGGTTGTCAGCGGAAATGCGGATTACGGCTACAGCGGAAATGACACGGACATGTATCAGTCATGGAGCGCCGGTATTTTTCTGTCCTTTCCTGTCTTTACAGGCCTTTCCACGAAATATGCGGTTGCTGAGGCCAGGGCTGACTTGTCGGTCGCTCAGGCAAACGAAGAGGAGCTGCGACAATACATACGCATGGAAGTGGAAAACGCATGGCTGTCCGGTAAAGAGGCTTTCGAACGGGTGGAAGCCGGAAAGATAATTGTGCGCCAGGCGGAAGAGGCGCTGGAGCTTGCCGACGGCAGATACAAAACAGGCGTGGGCAATTCCATAGAGCTGACGGATGCCGTGCTCAAGCTCAACAGTGCGAAACTGGTTTACATTAACGCTTTGTCCGACTTTGAAATATCACGCGCCCGGCTGGAAAAAGCCATGGGGGAGATAAAATGAAAAAAATGATCATCGCGGCTGCTCTTGTGATTGCTGTTCTCGGCGCAGCTTTTTTTTATCTGAAAAGCAGCGGCTCCGCCGTGCAGTACACGACACAAAAACCTCTACGGTGCGATATACGCGAGACTGTATCCGCGACCGGCACGGTCAACGCGGTAACCACGGTTTTAGTCGGCACTCAGGTTTCCGGAACGATCCAAAAGCTTTATGCCGATTATAACTCGATGGTTAAGGAAGGGCAGATACTGGCCCTGATCGATCCGGCGTCGTTTGAGGCCCAGGTGGCCCAGTCGTCCGCCAATCTGCTTTTGGCCGAAGCGAACCTGGAAAAAGCTAAAATAGCCCTGCGCGATACGCATACGAATTTCGAACGAAATAAAATTCTTTTCGAAAAGAACTTCGTCTCCAAAAGTGATCTCGACGCGTCGGAAACAGCTTATTTGTCCGCAGCCGCCCAAATCAAGGCCTCCGAGGCACAGGTGGCACAGGCCCGCGCCTCCTTGCAACTGGCGCAGACCAATCTGCGCTACACGAAAATTCTCTCACCGGTCAACGGCACGGTAATTTCACGCAGTGTCGATGTGGGACAGACGGTAGCCGCCAGTTTTCAAACGCCGACTTTGTTCACCATTGCTCAAGATCTGACACAGATGCAGATTGATGCGAGCATCGATGAGGCGGACATCGGCAGAATCAAAGCGGGCGGACCGGTGGCTTTCACTGTCGATGCGTATCCGGAGATGACCTTCAAAGGTAATGTCTCGGAGATCCGCAACGCCCCGACCACCGTGCAAAATGTGGTCACCTACTCCGTAATTGTTAAAGTGGACAATCCGGAGCTGAAACTCAAACCGGGCATGACTACCAGCCTCTCGTTTATCGTCGCCGACAAAAACAATGTTTTGTGCATTCCCAACGCAGCGCTCAGAGTGAAAATTTCGGACCCCAAAATTGCCGCTGCAGCCCCTAAAGGAACCGGCGTCTGGGTTTTGAAAAATAAAAAACCCGGCCGCGTTTTTCTGACAACCGGCATCAGCGACAACCGTAACACGGAAGTGATATCCGGCGACATCTCGGAACATGCGGAGATTATCGTGGAAGTCAGAGAAAAGAACCAAAAACAGTCGGTACAGCCGGGAGCGCGGCCCGGGCCGAGGTTTTAAGGCATGGCCCTCATAGAAACCTGCAATCTGGAAAAAAGATATGATGTCGGCGAGTCAGTAGTGCGCGCACTCGATGATGTCTCCGTCCGCATCCGGGCCGGCGAGTTTGTTTCCGTCATGGGCCCCTCCGGCTCCGGAAAATCAACTTTTATGAACATGATCGGCTGCCTCGATGTGCCTTCGGCCGGCCGCTATCTGCTCGACGGCATTGACACGGGCCTCCTGGGGCCCGATGAGCTTGCGGAAATACGCAACAGGAAAATAGGATTTGTTTTTCAAGGGTTCAATCTTCTTGCACGCACCACTGCCCTGGAAAATGTTCAGGTCCCTCTTTTATACAGTGCCCAACGGCCGAAGGATTTCAGAGACAGGGCTGTTAGTGCCCTTAAACTGCTGGGTCTGGAAAACCGCCTGGACCACCATCCTAATCAGCTTTCCGGCGGCCAGCAGCAGCGCGTCGCCATCGCCCGCGCGCTGGTCAATGATGCCCCCCTGCTTCTGGCTGATGAGCCGACCGGCAATCTGGACACGAAGACCGGCATCGAAATCATGGAATTATTCGTCCGCCTCAATGAGGAGAAAAAGATCACGATTGTTTTGGTCACTCATGAAGCGGATATCGCCGCCTGCAGCAGACGGATCATCCGCTTTCTGGACGGCCGGATTGTAAGCGACCAGGTGAATTGATGAAGATAAATTTGGCTTCCACAATTAAAATTTCTCTGCGCGCGCTGCGCGTCAACAAAATGCGTTCCGCATTGACCATGCTCGGAATCATAATAGGGGTCGCTGCGGTAATTACCATGCTGGCCGTCGGAAAAGGCGCGCGCACTAAAATTGCCGAACAGATATCCGCCGTCGGCAGCAACCTGATTATTGTTCTGCCCGGCTCCACAACGGCGGGGGGTATCCGCCTGGCCAGCGGCTCATTTCAGAACCTGACGCGAGCCGACGCGGATGCCATCAGAAATGAATGTTCCGCAGTCCAAACAACCGCCCCCGTCCTCAACGGCGGCGTCCAGGTTGTTTACGGCAATCAAAACTGGGCGACAACCGTTTACGGTACTGATGAGAACATGCTCGAGGTCCGCGACTGGACGCTGGCTGCCGGCAGAAATTTTTATGAACAGGAAATCCGCAGCGCGGCCAAGGTATGCATACTGGGACAGACCGTTGCGGAAAGCCTTTTCGGCAACGACGACCCGCTGGACAAAGCGATACGCATAAAAAAAGTTGCTTTCACTGTCATAGGCGTTTTGAATACCAAGGGCCAGTCCATGATTGGCATGGACCAGGACGATATCATTTATGTACCGGTCACATCGGCGCAAAGAAATCTCTTCGGCAGATGGTTTGCCGGATCGATACGCACGATTATGGTTAAAGCCGTAAACACTCAGGCGCTGGAAAGAGCCGAAGACCAGATCAGAGAATTGCTCAGGCAGAGGCACAGGCTGGCCCCGGGCCAGGAGGACGATTTCACTGTGCGCAATCTCACCCAGATGATGCAGATGGCCGAGCAGGCTTCAAAGGTGATGGCGCTTCTGCTGGCGGCGGTCGCCGGCGTGTCTCTTCTTGTAGGCGGCATCGGTATTATGAATATCATGCTGGTTTCCGTGACGGAGCGGACCCGCGAGATAGGCATCCGTATGGCCGTGGGCGCCAAAACATGGGATATACGCACTCAGTTCATCATCGAAGCCCTGATTCTGTCGCTCATCGGTGGTTTGATCGGTGTTTTGCTGGGCATTGCCGCCGCGCGAATGCTTTCTTTCTTCGCCGAGTGGACGGTCAGCTTTTCACTTGTTTCCATTTTAATCTCCTTCGGGTTTTCAGGAATTGTCGGCATTTTTTTCGGCTTTTACCCCGCCTATAAAGCATCGCTGATGAATCCCATTGACGCCTTAAGACATGAATGAAATCACTTGATTGAGACACCTTATAATTTTATTGACCAATTTGCCCAATTGCTGTAGAAGATAGCCCTTATATGCCTTGAAGACGACGAATCAAATCGTTGTCTTGACATTAAATTACAATAAATAAATGAAACGGGAGGTTTTAGGAAACAATGGCTACGGAAATAAAAGCGCCGATGCCGGGAAAAATCGCCGATATTCCGGTAAGTGTGGGCAGCACTGTGCAGGAGGATGAAGAGATAATCATTATGGACGCTATGAAAATGGAAATTCCTGTTTATGCGCCTGCGGCCGGAACCATCAAGGAGATAAAAGTCAAGGTGGGAGATTCTGTCAATGAAGGGCAGGTTCTGGCCGTACTTGAATAAGACCGTCAAGTAATCATTACCTTAAAAAAACCCGTTGATTTTGTCTTCAGGCAGTCAACGGGTTTTCTTTTTGTATGTCACTGTCTGCTTCTTTCCGCGCTGAATCTTTGAAAATCGCCCATCATGATGTTGTATTTCCGGACCGCGTCGTTACGCCTGGCGACCCAGCGGTTGTATACTTCCGTGTAATGCTGGCGGTAGCGCGTCTCCAGCCAGCTTTTTTCTCCGTCCGTCAAATTAGTGTCGCTCATTGACCGATGCGGGAAAACACTTTTAAAAAGCTTCTCGCGGTTTCTTTCCAGGTCCTCTTGCGCTTCTTTGTCCGGATTGATGTAATCGGGATTGCCGCCGACCTGTTCGATCACCCACTTTTCAAAGTTTTCTCCATCAAGCGAGCCGTCGGGGAGGGTAAGCAACATTTGCGTTTTCCATTCGACAAACGAGACATGGCCGTCGGATCCTACGTAACAGTACACATCGCGCCCCCGTGAAGGTTTCACCTCATTTTCAGCGACGCCGGAAAATACGCTTCTTTCCGCATCAAGTGAAATTATTTCTTCGGCCGCGATAAACCTGTTCACCTTCCGGCCTTCGAAATAGCTCAATGCCGCCACAGCGATAACCTCTCCTGTCACATTCAGCAGCGGCGCGCCGTTTTCGACCGGAGCGGCAAAGGCACTCACCTCTATGAAAGCGACTCCCTGCCCGCTTTCCCGCTGAATCGAAACAATCTCTCCGGAGACACTCCTGGCTGCTTGTTTATTTCCGCCCGGGACAATTACCTTTTCACCCGGTCGCGGCAAAGAGGTATTGATCTCCAAAGGTATGGCGTAATGCGGCGTCGCCTGCGTCGAGGCAATCACCAGGCCGGAGCGCGTACTTGCGGCGACAACCTCCACCACATTAAACGAACGTCCTGCAGAGGTGATGATGATCGCTGCCTCCCCCTGTGTCAAAACCTCTCCGCTGGTGACGATGTCTCCGTTGCGATTGAGGAAAAACCCGCTGCCGGTAATGCCGGAATGAGTCCTTACGGTCACGATGCCTTCGCGGCCTGTTTGCGACGTTGCACCCGTGTATGGTTTTGGGCCTGATGTCGCCTGTACGGGAGAAATATCGTCACCTGCAGTATCTGCATGAAGCGGCCCGTGAATACTTTTTGCTTTGTATAATTTTATGATTCCCGGCACGACGAAGGAATGAAGCAAAATGATTAAAACCACGGCTATACCGGCGTAAATCGCCAGTTTTTCCAGGGAGAATTTCTTATTGCTGTCAGGCGGCAAAACAGCCGGACCAGGCTCTGTCGATGGCTCGCCTGCAGAGCCGGCCGGCTCATCACTTTTCCATTTGCCATATATTATTCCGCACCTGGGACATTCGGCAAAGCTGATAATGTCATCTTTTTTCTGTCGTTCATAACCACATTGAGGACATATCATAATTATCCCCCTGAATGTTTCTATGAAAAATCAGCAAATTACATACCACTTGTGAATACTTGCCCGATTATGTGCATAAACAGAATAATTTAAGAATCTTGTAAATGATATTTATGAAAATATAGGAATTAAAATAAATAGCAACATTTTTTACGATTGCCGCCTGTCCTGGCCAATTATAAAATCCACCCCTGTGTCCAAAAAGCCTTTGATTTCATTTTCTCTTTTCTTCTTGACATAATCTTTTCATCCTTCTATTGATTGAAGCGTGACTTTTGAATCCGCAAATCACATTCCATCTTACAGACGCAACAAGGAAGGCAAAAATTACATGCACAAAATTCAAGCAGACGCAGTCAGACCCGGAAGAGATATTATCGCTCTTCCGACAGTCATTGCACTGTGGATATTGATCATTACTGTCACTATTGTTGCCTCCCCCTGTGTTGCGGCGGCTAAAAATCTGCCCTGCAGCCGGATGCCGGCGCTGATGAAAGGGTTCTTATCCAACCATTACGCGATGAAGAGCTTGAGCGATGAGGTCAAATCTCAAGCAGTCGAGCAGCTGATTAAAAGCATCGACCCGTCCAAAACTCTTCTTTACGCATCGGATGTCCAATGGCTCAAACCGGTTCTCAATGATTTGTTTTCCGCAATGCTCTCGGGCAACTGCGCGTCGCTTACGCCTCTTTACGATATGCTTGTGGACAGGGCCGCCGAAAATGAAGAAACCGTGAAGAAGCTTCTTCAGGCCGACTACCGCCCCGATGAGTCGCTGGAGCTCCAGATTGATGCACGCAAGCGTAGTTATGCGAAAACAAGAGCGGAAAAACAGATTCTGCTGAAAAAATTCGTTCAGTTCCAGATAGAAAACGCCCTGCTCAACGGCATCGGGCTTGCTCAGGCCAGGCAAAAGCAGATTCATCATTACGAGCTGCAGACCAGGCGCGTGAAAGAGCGCGATCCTGAAAAGCTGGTGACGATCGCGGCGGAGGCTTTTGCGCGCGCCCTCGACCCTCATACGAGCTATTTATCCGCCGAAAGCTATGAGGACCTTCAGATTCAGATGCAGCTCTCGCTTGAAGGCATCGGCGCGATTCTGAGCAACGACAACGGGTTTACCGTTATCGAGGAAATGATTCCCGGCGGGGGCGCGGAGGCCTCGGGGCTTCTTAAACCGAAAGACAAAATCATCGCTGTCGCCCAGGAAAATCAAAAGCCGATTGATGTCATCGACATGGACCTGCGCGATGTTGTGAGAATGATCCGCGGCAAAAAAGGTACGAAAGTAACCCTGACGATTCTGCGCCAGGCGGAAAACATCACACGCTTCGACATCACGATTGTCCGCGACAAAATCAATATCAAAGAACAGGAAGCCTCGATAACCTACGAAAAGAGAATCCTCAACGGCAGAACTTTTAAATTCGGCGTCATCGATCTGCCTTCTTTCTACGGTGACGACAAAGAAAACATCTCTGCATACGAGGATGTGCGCAGGCTTCTCGGTGAAGCCGGGCGGGAAGGAGTGGATGGAATCGTCCTCGATCTGTCACGCAACGGAGGTGGGCTTCTCGCCGAGGCGGTGCAGATCACCGGTCTTTTTTTAGGCTCCGGCGGTATTGTGGCCACTAAAGACAAAGGCGAACAGGTGACGATTCTGGCCAGCGGGGTGATGCCTGCGGGACCGGACAGGCGCAGGCGCAGGGTGATTTCCTTTCCCGCCGAAAATGCCGCTTCGGTTTATGACGGCCCCCTTGTCGTCCTGACCAGCAGGCTGAGCGCATCGGCAAGCGAAATTGTAGCCGGAGCGCTCAAAGACCACCGCCGCGCGGTCATTGTCGGCTCCGATCACACTTTCGGCAAAGGCTCCGTGCAGATGCTTACTCCCCTGCCCGCAAATATGGGCAGCATGAAAGTTACCACCGCCTTATATTTTCTTCCCGGCGGAAAATCCACGCAGAAAGTCGGAGTGGAAGCGGATGTACGTCTGCCTTTCTGGTTTATACTGGAAGACGTGGGAGAAACATCGCTGGATTATCCTTTGCCCGCCCAAGAGATAACCCCTTTCCTCACCCTGTCCGGCCGTTATGAACGCCGGTGGAAGCAGATCGACGCCCCTTTTATTGCCCGCCTCGCCATACGCTGTGCCGCCCGCGTGGCCAGAGATGAACGCTTTACAGAAATCATAAAACAAAACAAGGAAGCGCGCGCCAAAGACGGCATTGTCCGCCTGGCGGATCTGCGACAAGAGGCAAAAACGAGGGTTAAAGAAAACGATAAGGCGAAGCCCCCCACTGCTGGGGGCTCAAAAAAAATCCGGGATCAATATGAGCCTTTCATAAGCGAAAGCGTCAACGTCCTTCTGGATATGGTTACCCTCGCCCCTGCGGCGCCGGGCGTTCAGGCTTCGGCGGGGCATACCCCCGGTGTATCCGGCAGGTAAAATATATACTCATCATTTCCTGAGAAAAAGATAAGCGTATTCTTCTTCCATTTTTTTTAATTCTTCAGTTTTCTCTTTGAGCATCCATTCCAGGAAGTCCCTGTTTTGTTTCAGCTCCAGATGAGCCCTGACTCGCGCTTTGACGACTGTCGGGTTAAAGGGCTTGTGAATGTAGTCCACGGCCCCCATTTCCAGCCCCTTTGTTTCGTCTTCATCTTTACCCTTTGAAGTAACGAAGATGACCGGGATGTTTCTTGTCTCCTCGCCGGCTTTCAGCCTTTTGAGCACTTCATATCCGTCGAGTTCCGGCATGACGATGTCCAAAAGGATCAAATCCGGAGAGGGAATCGACTGTGCCGCAAGCAAAGCCTTTCTGCCGTCTTTGGCGACCATAATTCGATAGTCCGCCTTCAGGACTTCGTTAAGCAGGCTGATGTTGGCAGGTTCATCATCGGCTATCAGTATTGTCTGTGCCTGTTTCTCACAATACAACATATCTCACCATCTCTTCAATCTCTGTAGAGCCCGGCTGTTTCATTGAACTGACCGGCAACATCTAAAAACACATTCACTACGTCCGGATCAAAATGCTTTCCGGATTCCTCTTTTATAATGTTCACGGCATCTTCATGGGGAAGAGCCGGTTTGTAAACCCGTTTAGTGATCAGCGCGTCATAGACGTCTGCAACTGCCATGATCCTTCCCGATACCGGGATGTGATCGCCGGATATTTTCATGGGATAGCCCGTGCCATCCCATTTTTCATGATGGGTGAAGGCCATTTCCCTGGCGTAGAAAAGAAAAGGCGCCGGCGCCTTGAGGAGCTTTTCCGCGTTGAGTATGGCATTGCGCCCGATACGCGTATGTCCTTTCATTATTTCAAATTCTTCGGCCGTCAGCCTGCCCGGCTTGAGCAGTATATGATCCGGTATCCCTACCTTGCCGATGTCATGCAGGGGGGCGGTTTTGAAATAAAGGTCGATTGTTTTATCGGTGAGGTGATCTTTGAAGCGGGGATGCCGGCTTAGTCCTTCCGCCAGAAGTCTGACGTAATGCTGAGTGCGCTTGATATGACCACCTGTTTCATTGTCCCGCGTTTCCGCCAGGGAGGCCAGTGCAAAGATAGTTACATCCTGAATATGAGACAGCTCAACGGTTCTTTTGGAAACCTCCTGTTCGAGAAATTCATTTTTGTCGATAAGGAAATCACGAACTTTCTTCATCTGCATCTGGCTGTTGACGCGGGCATGAACAATCGGGGGGCTGATCGGCTTGGTAATGAAGTCTGAAGCGCCCAAGTCAAAGCATTTTTCCTCATCTTTGCGGTTTGTCCTGGCGGTAAGAAAAATGACCGGTATATTCTGTGTGTCGGGATTGCTTTTTATCTTTCTGCAGACCTCATACCCGTCCATACCCGGCATGACGATGTCGAGCAATACCAGATCAGGAGGGTCATCCGAGTTGATAATCTCCAGGGCTTTTTTACCGTTTTTGGCAGCACGTATACCATATTCGGAAAGCAGCAGTTCGGATAATATCCTGATATTGGACGGTTCGTCGTCAACAATCAGTATCGTCTGATAATTCATTTTTTTATCCATCGAATTTTATCCCTGCCGGAAAATACCCGTCTTGTACGGCAATCTTGTCCAGAACATCCAAGGCGAGGTCGAAATCGTAATTGTCCACATGCCGCTCCAGATCTTCGAGCTCACGGCGGCCGTTGATCCCCCCGAGAGCCTCTTTCAGACAGGACATGGCAAATTGAGCATCGGGATCGCTTTTGGCCAAAAGCGCGGCCATTTGTTTCATCGTTTGTACAATCAGTCTGTTGTCGGCCGGTTTTGACTCCGGGCTTTTTTCCGACACCGGTTTTTTGATCTCCTGACGGATGGAGCGTATCACAGGATCGAGGACCAGTTCCATTTCCGCCAGCAGCTTGGCGTAAACTTGTGTCTTTTCTTTCTCGAGGACCGCCTCGAGGTCGCGCGCCACCGCCTGAACTC
>JAAYKU010000016.1 GCA_012522275.1 Smithella sp. | reverse complement strand
GGAGGACATGGCCTGCAAGGCTGGCGGAATATAAAAAGAAATCGAAATAAATGCGGCGATGAGCAGTGCACTCATCAAAGTGTTTTTTACGGCCATCTTTCAATCGAGTCCTTTTGTCTGGTGTTTTACGCTGTACGAGTTCCAGCACCGCGCTGTTCGATCAGCTTGTTTCAGTTTCGAATTATCTCCTTTGCCGCTTCCAGCACCTCGGCGGGCATGATGTCTTTCATGCACTGACCGGTTGCGCATTTTTTCAGCAGGCAGGGGCTGCAAGGCAGGCCGCTGCTGATGACTGTATGTCCCACTCCGTAGGGGCCGGTTCTGGCCGGGTTGGTCGGCCCGAAAAGGGCGACCACCGGTGTGCCCACGGCCGCCGCCAGGTGCATTGGCCCGGAGTCGGTGGTGATGACGATGGCTGCGCTTTTGTAGATTTCCGCAAGCTGCGGCAGTGTGGTCTGTCCGGCAAGGTTTATCCCGTCTGTCTTCATGCGGGAGGTGATGTCTAGGACATCTTCTTTTTTGCTTCCTGTAAAAACCACATCGAGCCGTAAATCTTCTTTTATTGAATCACCGAGCCTGGCGAATTTTTCATTGTCCCATAATTTGGTTTCCCAGTACGCGACGGGATTGATAGCAACGAATCGCTTTGGAAGCAAATTATATTTTGCCATAAGCGACATCGCCTGTTTTTTTGTGTCCTGCGTGAGGGGTAAAATAAACTGCGCCCCGCCGACGGAGGCGCCCAGATGACGCACAAAGTCAAGGTAGCGGTCAGCCGCGTGCTTGTTCATGTCTTCCGGAATTCTTTCATTGTAAAACAGGCGCGTAAGTTCCTGCCATGAGTCGTAGCCCAGTTTCCTTTCGCCCCTGCTCAAAAAAACGATGACGGCGCTTTTGAACAGGCCATGAAAATCGATGACCAGGTCATAGCGACGGGCGCGCAGCTTCGCCATGAATGCGCGCGCTTCATGGCGAACTTTTTTGAATGCTCCGGATTTGAGTTGTTTGATCCAGCTTTTGCGCCTGAGTACAATGACTTCGTCCAGCAGTGGATGGCCGGTGACGAGACCGGAGGCGGCCTCTTCCACCACCCAGGTGATATGCGCGTCCGGATATAGCCCGCGCAAGGCGGCAAGCGAGGGGAGGGTGTGGATGACATCGCCGATGGCGCTTAATTTCACGATTAAAATATTCACTTACGGTCCTTCATGATCCAGCGCACTGCCTCGAGAATGTCGGAGGCAATATGCTCCGGACGGTTGTCCGCGGTTTCCCTGTCCAGCCCTTCACCTTTTGCCTCCTGTCGTCCGCAGCCGGTCAGCACCAGCACGCCCCTGACGCCGGCGCGCCGGGCCGTTTCCATATCCAGATACCGGTCGCCGATCATGTAGGAGCGTGCAAGGTCGATTTCCAGCTCACGGGCCGCCTGATAAAGCATGCCGGGCTGTGGTTTACGGCAGTCACAGGCTTTTTTGTACAAAGCGGCGCCTTCGGTCGGGTGATGGGGGCAGAAGTAAAAGCGGTCTATGAAAGCACCCCGCTGCTGAAGGTTGTTTTGAATCAGGGCGTTTATTTCGCGGACCCGCTCTTGTGTGAAAAAACCCCTGGCGACGCCGGACTGATTGCTTACGACTACCGCTTTCATGCCGCTTTGGTTGATCAGGAGGATGGCTTCAAAAGCCGCCGGAATGATGCGCAGCCTCTCCGGGCGGTCGAGATAGCCGACCTCTTCGTTGATGGTGCCGTCGCGGTCCAGAAAAATGGCGGAGTTTCGACTCATAACCTGTCAAACCTTTTCCAGCAATCTATGCGCCGCTTCATAAACGTCATCCGCCGTGATGGAGGTCATGCAGCGAAAGTCGGTCGGGCAGGTTCTTTTCAGACAGGGGCTGCACTCCACGGGCTTGCGCACCAGCACGGTTCTTTCACCGGGGGGTGATGTCGTCACGGGATTGGTGGAGCCGAAAATCGCGACTGTGGGGATATTGAGCGCGCCGGCCACATGCATCAGCCCCGAGTCGTTGCTGACAAACACCCGGCAGCGGGAAATCAGATAGATTGTTTCCCGCAGGCTGGATGATCCCGCCAGGTTGACCATGGCGCGGTTTGCATGCTTTTGAACTTCATCGGTTGTTTCGCGATCCGCCCTTGAGCCGAACAGAATCGCCTGCGCGTTCAAATCCGCGCCGAGACGGTCCGCCACGGCCGCAAATCTTTCCGGAAGCCATCTTTTGGCCGGGCCGTAGGCCGCCCCGGGGGCAAGGCCGATAAATCCCCGGTCTTCACCCGGCAGATATTTGCCTGCCACTTCCTGCGCCGCCGCCGGTGAGATGAGTGTCTCCAGATGCATCGCACGGTCAACGGGCGCGCAGCCCAGCGACTTGACCATTTCCAGATAATAGTCGATCTGATGCACTTTAAATATTTCTTCGGTTCGCCGTACGGGATGTGTCAGCAAAAAACCTCGCCCGTCTGCGTTATAGCCGGCGCGTATGCGAATGCCGGCCGCCGTACTCACGATGGCCGCTTCTATCGCATTTTGCAAAAGCACGGCCGCGTTGAATTTTCTTTTACGTAAGGCGTTTGCCAGACGAAACACACCCAGGGGATTGTCGAATTTGGCGTCATACGGGATTATTTCATTCGCGGCCGAAAACAGGCGATATATTTCAGTAACCGGCCGCTTGGCCAGTATCGCCAGATGTGCCCCGGGGTAAGCCGCCCGCACGGAAGAAACGGCCGGCAGCGTCATGATGGCGTCGCCGATCCAGTTGGTGCCGCGGATCAATATTTTTTGCAGGCCGGTTTGCGGCAGTTTCTTCTTTGCATTTAAAATCAATTTACGCCTCCCGTCCGACGGCCCGCCTCGCGCGCGGGCCGGGCGGCTTGAGAAAAATGAGTATGTTTTCTTGCCTGAACAGGCCTGGTCTTCCAGCGCCGGTGGAGCCACAGCCATTGCCCCGGATATTTTCGGACATGGTCTTCGATGATTTTGTTGTAGCTTTGTGTGTTGGTAAGCAGGTCTTTGTCGCGATTTCCGGTTTTGACTGTTTCCACTTGTGGGCCTATTTCCGTCAGATATGTACCGTTTTGCATGCGCGTGGTGAAGACAGGCAAAACAGCCGCCCCCGTGTGCATCGCCATCAGCGCGACACCGGTCGTGGCGCATGCCGGCCGTCCGAAAAAGTCGATAAAGACCCCCTCCCTGGCCGCAACATTCTGATCGATGAGCAGGATGACCGCCTCTCCTTTTCTCAGCAGCGGCAAGACCATGCGCATCGCGTTGGCCTTATGCAGGTTGCCGATGCCCAGCACACGGCGCAAAGAGGTGCTGAACTCTTCCAGAAAGGGGCTGTCGAGCCTGCGGGCCATGAAATGCGGCGCTTGGGAAAGGATGGCCAGCGCAGCGTTACCGAATTCCCAGTTGCCGAAATGAGCGGTAAAAAGAAGAATGCCCCTGCCTTCACGCAGGGCGTTTTCATAATGTTCAAGTCCCTTGACGGTGACATGACGGTGAATGTTTTTTTTGTTGAGCCGCACAATCGAAGGAAACTCGACAAATGTCAGGGCGAAGTTTGCGTAGGTCTCTTTAATAATCTGCAAAAGCTCGTCCGTTGACTTATCGGGAAATGATCTCGACAGATTGTGCAGCGCAATGAGTTTGTGCGTATGCATAAAATAGTAGGCGACTCGCGCCATGCACACGGCGAAGATGCGTTTGAGAGGCCGCGGCACGATGCGCTCGAGCGCCTTGATTGTTTGAATGAAAAAGTTCAATTTTTTACCTCCAGGCGCCGGATGATAAACTCTTCAAACGAAGGCTGGGCCGGCATGATGCGCATTTCCACACGCACGACGGCAATCAGCCGAAAAAAATCCGGATAAGCGGCAAGGCGTACTGCGTCTTTTTCCGTGGTCAGCCAGAAATCAGCGGCAAGCGGTTCGAAAGTGTCTTTAAGAGCATCCAGATCGGAGCGGGTGTAGGGGTGATGATCCGGAAAATCAATGAATGACAAAATGTCCGCTTCCGTCTCTTCCAATATAGACCTGAATGACTCCGGACGGGCGATGCCGCAAAAGGCGCACACTTTTTTCCCCACCAGTGCGTCGGGCGCAAGGCGTCTGTTGTCCGAAGGGGTGACGATTTCCTGCAGCCGGTGCACGGCACGAAAAACGGGAATGCCCGTGTCGGCGATGCGCGCAATCTCCGGGTGCAGCGGTTGTGTATGTTCGTCGCGCGTCATTATGATGCAGTCAGCGCGCCTGAGGGCCGACACAGACTCGCGAAGTCCCCCGCGCGGCAGCAGATGACCATTGCTAAACGGTCTTTGCGCGTCGAGCAAAACGATATTTATATCGCGCCTGATTTGCCTGTGCTGAAAGGCATCGTCGCAGACAAGCACTTCCGCCCCGAAGCGTTCAATGGCTGCCCGGCCGGTAAGGCTTCGTCGGGCACCGGTAAGAACCGGCACGCCCGGCAGCATGCGCGCGATCAAAAGCGGCTCGTCGCCCGCCTCTTTTGCATCGAGGAGGACAGCCCGCCCGTCGGAGACGACATTGACCGGCTGCGGGTTTTTGCCCCCGTAGCCGCGGCTGAGCACTGCCGGCCGCCGGCCCGAAAGAATAAGCATTTGCGCCACAGCGATCACGCAGGGTGTTTTGCCTGTGCCGCCGACGGTGATATTGCCGATGCTGATGACCGGACGCGCAAGCTTTACGGATTTCAGTATCTGCCGGTCATAGAGGTAATTGCGCAACGAGACGATCAGGCGGTAAGGCAAAGAGGCGAGATAAAGTAACGCTCCGGTCGGGCTGAAACGGCGGATGGCTTCATCCTCATTCCATATCCTTTGCCACGGAATAATTGCCATTTGTTTCGTCCTTGAACTGCAGGTTATACAGTCTGTAATATTCACCCTTTTTGGCCATCAATGTATTGTGGTCCCCTTCTTCCACGATCCGCCCGTTGACGAGGGCAATGATCCTGTCGGCGTTGCGGATGGTGGACAACCGGTGGGCGATAACCAGCGTTGTCCTGCCCTTCATGAGGTTGTCGAGCGCGTCCTGGACTTCGATTTCAGCTTCCGTATCCAGCGAGGAGGTCGCTTCGTCCAAAATGAGGATCGGCGCATCTTTGAGCAGAGCCCGCGCGATGGAGATGCGCTGTTTTTCACCGCCGGAGAGTTTCGTGCCGAGCTCACCGATGTTGCTGTCATATCCTTTGGGGAGCTTCATGATGAAGTTGTGAGCGTTGGCCGCTTTGGCCGTGTTGATGATTTCTTCGTCCGTCCTTTTGATGTCGCCGTAGGCGATATTGTTTTTCACCGTGTCATTAAACAGGATGGTCTGCTGGGTGACCATGGCAATCTGGCTGCGCAGCGACTGGACGGTAACATCGCGGATGTCCTGCCCGTCGATGAGGATGCGGCCTTCTGAGACATCGTAGAAGCGGGGGATCAGGTTGACCAGAGAGGTTTTTCCCCCTCCGCTCATGCCGACAAAGGCCACTACTTCGCCCGCCTTAATAGAAAGGTTGATATTTTTAAGTACCGGTTCTGTTTCATAGCTGAAGGTGACATTTTCAATTTCGATGCCTTTGGTAACTTTCGGCAGCATACCCGCGCCGGGCTTGTCCGTGATATCCGGCACATGGTCGATGATGCTGAAGATGCGGTCCGCGCCGGCAACGCCCTGGTTGATGGTGTTGTTGACGCCGGTAAGGCGCTTGATCGGCTCATAGAGCATCAGCGAGGCGGCGATGAAGGCGAAAAAAGTGCCGGGCGTGGAATGCCCCTGAACGACATTGTAGCCGCCATAAAAAATGACGGC
>JAAYKU010000141.1 GCA_012522275.1 Smithella sp. | reverse complement strand
TCCTTAAACTCCAGCGCGAGGTAACTACGGTCGCCCTACGGGCTCCCTCCGTTGCCTCGCTATTGTTCACCATACCAGGTAGTGTAATGCAATCTACATTTTGAGACATGAATTCAGAAACAAAGGGGGGTTCATCTCTTACGAGCCGAACGGTCACATCGAGTTTCTTTACACCGCTCCGGGTTTCGAGCGTCAAGGCGTCGCATCTGCCCTATATCGCGAGGTTGAGAAAGCACTTCCAGGCGTTTCGCTTTTCACAGAAGCCAGTTTGGTTGCAAAGCCCTTCTTCATGCAGCAGGGTTTTACCGTAGTCGAGGAGCAAGAGGTTTTGCCTGGTGGTGTCACGCTCCGCAGGTATGCAATGCGCAAGGCAGTTGCCGCCCAACAAGGCATGCAACCCGACGACCCCGCCGCTGGCGGGTCCACGGGTTAATTCTGACGTTACCCTTAAAATATACTGAAGAAGTCCTTGACTAAGAAGTAAGTTGGAAGTACAATTATCGGTACAATAGGAGGTACAACCAATGCCAAAAGCACCCAGAATCATACCCATTTCTGATCTTAGACAAAACGCAAGCGAAGTCGTGAGGAGTGTTTCATCTTCACGAGAACCCGTTTTTATTACTCAGCGTGGAAGGGCTGCTGCTGTCATGGTCAGTATGGAAGTTTATAAAAACTCGCAACAGGAAATAGATATTTTACACTTGCTCGCCAGAGGCGAGAAGGAAATAGCGGCAGATACCGGTTATGACTTCGACGACGTTTTGAAAGAAGCTGACCATTATCTTGAGGCTTCAAAAATTTGAGAATTTTATTTACCCCCACAGGTCGTCGCCAGTTCCTTGATGCCATTGCTTACATTCACCGCGATAAGCCTTCTGCGGCAGTAAGTTTCCGCCAAAAAGCAGAGAAATCATTATTGCGGCTCAAGAAGTTCCCTGAATCGGGAAGGCCGCTTCCTGAGTTTCCGGAATTGCCTTTTCGTGAAGTTATTGTAAATCCCTATCGTTTTTTCTATAAGGTTAAGGATAATAAGGTATGGATTGTGGCGGTATGGCATGGCGCTCAATTGCCTGATGAACCAGAAAAAAATGGGTAACCAGCCGCTAGGGCCGATCGCTGCCTGCGGTGCTACTCCGGCTTAGCTTTTCGTTGTGTTACAAGGTCTTATGAATAGAAAATTTCCAATTATGGAATATGACCCAACCCGTGTTGCTTTTATCGAGCCTTCAAAGGTCATTGCGCCTTTGGATATGCCTGAGTGTTGTGTAGTCTGTTTTTTCAGGGAAACGATCGATAAGGTAGTAATCGAACACAATGCAAAGGTATTGGTAACAGACCATTGGGAGGATGGTCCTCATCCTATTTATGAAATTGAATACTGTGATCAGAGATTGGCATTTTTCCATCCAGGCGTTGGCGCGCCACTGGCCGCGGGCCTGCTCGAAAAAGTCATCGCTTATGGCTGTCGGAAATTTATGGTTTGTGGAGGTTGTGGAGTTCTTGACAAACATATGGCGGTTGGTAGTTTACTGGTTGTATCCAGCGCAATCCGCGACGAAGGCGTTTCGTATCATTATCTGCCGCCAAGCCGGGAAGTGATTGCGCACGAAGCGGGAGTGAAGGCCCTTGCAAATACCTTGAGTAATATGAACATTCCGCATCATATCGGTAAAACCTGGACGACCGATGCGCCTTTCAGAGAGACACCGGATAGGATAGCCATGAGAAAAGAGGAAGGCTGTCTTGCTGTAGAAATGGAAAGCGCGGGGATGATGGCAGTTGCGCAATTTCGTGGTGTAAGTTTAGGACAGATATTATATGGCGGGGACGATTTGAGCTGTGTGGAATGGGATGAGCGTTCATGGCAATCAAGAACCGCCATACGCGAGAAGCTTTTCTGGCTGTGCGCGGATGCAGTTTTGACTCTTTGAGCAGGGCGAATGAGAAACAATTTTTCCCGGAGGTTTTAATGCTTCAGCAGGAAATGATCGAACGCTTCAGAGAAGCTTGTCATGATGATGCACGAATAATCGCAGCTTTGATGTTTGGCTCATTTGCTACCGGAGAGGGCGACGCGTTCTCTGATATCGAATTCGCGGTGTTCATTCAAGATGATTCATTTGAGAGCTTCGAGCAGCACTCGTGTCTTAATGCAGTCAGTCCGGTTGCGGCTTACTTTCCGGACGACTTCGGCCACTACACAGCACTTTTTGAAAACGGCATTCGCGGTGAATTCCATTTCATGCGTAAATCGGACATACCGATCATTTCCACTTGGCAAGGCTACGGGTGGTTTCCCTCGCTTGATGCGGCTGTTCTGCTGGACCGATCCGGCGAGCTGGCACAATACGCGAGTGCCCTCGTGGGCGGTCCTCCGAAACGTGAAGGCGCTCCGCTTGTAGAAGTGATCGCATTGAACCTAATCAACCTGATGCTCTTTGGCGCCAATCTTCTAAATCGGGGGGAGTATGCTCGCGCATGGGCTTTGCTCAGCAAATCCCATGAAAACCTGCTCAAGCTGGTTCGCCTCCACGAAGGGGCAACAGACCACTGGCCGACACCTTCGCGCGCGCTGGAAAAGGATCTTTCCGCGGTCGCGTATAATCGCTACTTGGCATGCACAGCCAGTGCAGAATCGAAAGCACTATGCGCGGCCTATAGCGAGTCGTGGAAGTGGAGTCTCGAATTGTTCAAGAGTATTGCGGTACCTCTGAATATTGAACTTCCGACAACGGTGATTAAGCAGGTGCAAAGGTTGCTCAATGATTCCGAGGTGCTGTGCAACAACGGCATTCAGCGGACAAGCCGTTGATGCCGGGCCGTTGTGCATGAAATAATTGACACAATGGTATCGATTGTGATATTGACATACCGTAATGTATCGATGGAGGTATTGGTATGCAATCAGTTACTGTGTCGCCTAAATATCAGGTGGTTATACCTAAAAACATAAGAGAATCATTAAAGCTTCGACCAGGCCAAAAAATGCAAGTCATAGAATATGCCGGAAGAATTGAACTTATTCCTGAACGCGAGATCAGCGAGCTCCGTGGATTTCTTAAAGGCATCAACACTGAATTTAAACGCGAGGAAGATAGATTATGAATATTGTGGATTCTTCAGGCTGGCTTGCTTATTTTGCTGATGATGTAAATGCAAAACATTTTGTAACACCGTTGAATAATCCAACCACGCTTATAGTTCCTGCAATAACCATATACGAAGTTTTTAAGGTCGTTCTTAGGGAGTCCAGTGAAAATGAAGCATTGCAGGCTGTTGTTGCCATGCAAAAAGGCAAGGTCATAGATTTAAATACATCCTTGGCACTGGCGGCGGCAAGGCTGAGCCTCGAACATCAACTTCCAATGGCAGACAGTATTATCCTTGCGACAGCCCAGGCATTCAAAGCTATTATATGGACTCAGGATATTGACTTTAAAGATATAAGTAAGGTCAAATATTTTCCAAGGAAATAAAATCACAACAATAGCAATATACCCAATCGCTGCGTTCCGGCAGGTTTTTTCGTTGGGAAAAAATGAGGGACGATGTCATCAGGGAACCATGCGGTGCTCAAGGATAATGCATTATCCTTAAACTCGGCAAGTAACATAATTACCGCAATCGTATTTTTTATTCTCATTCTAGCCCCGTGATAATGTTCTATGTTTTTCTAGGGGAAATATTAGAGTGCTTTCGCTAAGGGCAGGTGCCCTGACTCCGCCTTCTGCACCGCCGTGGGGAACGGCCACAACGACGCGGTGATGCTCAAAAGTTACAGCGCCGGGTATTGCAGTGATCCGGGCGGAAGGCCGCGTCAGTGACCATATGATCTCCGAAACGATGACGAATAGCATTCTTGATGCGCTCGATTTGCTACAAAATCCCCTGCAGCATCCCGCGACACTTCGTTCATAATACAAAAGATGATTCGTAAAGTAATCAGGCCAAGTCGATGCGACCGCGCCGGCAGTGGTCGATTTTGGGCAAATTTATAATAGTAATAGCGCAGGGCCAACTATAACTATTATGAATTTGAAATATAACTTCGCGACATATATACAAGCACGCGTCCGCGCCCTACCCGGGGTCGGGCCCTGTCGGCTTACTTCATGTATTTTTATTGAACCGACACAAAAAATAATTGAGGAGTCCTTGAAGTGGGTTGCGAAGTTCCAGTTGATAATTACCCTGCCCCTGTGTGGGGCGGTGAAGAGGTTCGCTATTGCGTTGGTGGATTGTATCATGCCTTCGCGGGGACGGATGTGCCGCGCATATCCGTTTTGGAAGATATATCTTTTGATGTTGCCTCGCACGAATTTTTAGCTATTGTCGGACCCAGCGGCTGCGGTAAAAGCACGCTGCTGAATATCCTGTCCGGGCTAATGAAGCCTTCAGAGGGATCCGTGCTGCTTGACGGAGAACCACTGGCCGGCATTTCAAAAAAGATCGGGTATATTTCACAGTTGGATTCCCTGCTACCGTGGCGGACGGTTCTGGATAATGTTACTTTTGGCTTGGAATTCCGCAATGTCAAAACCCGCCGCGCGCGCGAAATCGCCCGGCATCTGATTGCGGAGGCGGGTCTGTCCGGATTTGAAAATAACTACCCACATGAACTTTCCGGCGGGATGAAAAAACGCGTGGATATCATCCGGGTGCTGGCGATTGATCCGGAAGTCATCATCATGGATGAACCATTCGCGGCGCTGGATGTCTTCACGCGGGAGCTGTTGCAGGAATATATTCTCAATGTTTGGAAAGAAACGCGCAAGACGATCATTTTTGTCACGCACGATCTAACCGAAGCGATTACGCTGGCCGACCGGATTCTTTTATTGTCGGCTCGGCCTGCAACGATCAAGGCGGAATACGACATTCCCCTGCCACGGCCCCGGTCGCCTCTGGAAATCCGCTACAACCTGACGTTTATCGACCTGCACCGGCTGATCTGGCGGGACTTGAAAGTCGAAGTGGAACGTTCCCGTTCGGGAGTGCGCTGTGCGCGATAAGAAATGGCCCGATACATTGAAAACGATTCTCTTACGGACGGCGTTTGTCGGCGGCCTGTTGCTTGTGTGGGAAGGGCTTGCGGCCTGGGGTTTCGCAGACCCGTTTTATGTCAGCCGTCCGTCTTCCATTCTGATCGACTTTAAAAATCTTTTTGTTTCAGGCGAGATATGGCCGCATATCGCCATCACCATGCAAGCGACGCTGATAGGCCTGATTCTGGGGTGTGCCGGCGGCGTCGTGACGGCTTTTATCATGGCGCGCTTTAAGCTGGTTGAAAAAATTATGGACCCGCTGATCGTGGCTCTTTACGGCATTCCCAAACTGGCTTTGGGTCCGCTTTTCATTCTCTGGTTCGGCCTCGGGATCAACTCGAAAATATTTCTGGCTTTCATCTGGGTGTTTTTCATCATGTATTTTAACGCTTACGGCGGCTTTAAAAACGTCGAGCCGCGGCTCATCAACGCGGCGAAGCTCATGGGCGCAAGCCGTGCGCAAATTATTTTTAAAATTGTGTTGCCGTCGAGTTTTCCGTGGCTCTTTACGGGTCTGCGGGCGGGGCTGGGTGTGGCGCTTTTGGGAGCCATTGTCGGAGAATATATCGGTTCGATGGCCGGATTGGGTCATCTGGTTCAGTATGCGGGCAACATGTTTAACACCACGCGGGTTTTCTCCACGATTCTGGTTATGACCACTCTGATGATGCTGATGAATGAAGGCGTCAAATTCGCGGAGAGGAAAATTCTGCGCTGGCGGCCAGTAGATGCATAGATGAATCCTGAAGAATAGTTTATCCCTATTAAAAAATTAAAGGAGAGAAATATGAAGAAAATATCGATTTTGGTTTTGGCGGTTTTTTGTCTGTTACTGGCGGCGGGTTCTGTCTGGAGCGACGTCCCGGCGGCTGCGGGGGCGAAAAAGACGGTTAAGAAAGTCGTCATCGTCCAGCCGAATTACCTCGTACCATGGCTGCCGATTTATCTGGCTGACCGGCTGGGGTATTTCAAGGAGGAAAGATTGGACGTCGGATTTGTCACCGTCATGGGCGGACATAATGTCCATGCGGCGGTCATCAAAGGCGATGCGCATTTCGGCCTGACCGGCTATGAGCAGGTGCTTAAAACCTATCAGCAGGGCAAAAGCACCAAGATGATCATGGCCACCACGAAGAATCATCCCTGGTCATATTTCGGTTCCAAAAAGATCCGAAGCATCGCCGATTTGAAGGGCAAAAAAATCGACGGCGGACTGGAGGCGTCATCTTACCGCTCGTTTGCCCGCGCCGTTGTGAAATATGGCGGTCTCGATCCCAACAAGGATGTCATGTTCGTGAATATTCCGCGCGGATCGGAAATCGCGGCGCTGGAAAAAGGCGATGTGGACGGCGTGCTCGGCATCGATAATATGAAAATTGAACTGCTCAACCGCGGTTACAAACCGCTGGTGGATATGATCGACCCGGCTCAGCACAAGGCGGTTATCGGATATGATGAATATCCGCTTTTTGTCGTGCAGGTCAATGACACCCTCGTGAAAGGCGATCCGGATATGATTCAGCGCTTCACCAATGCTGTCGTCCGCGCCATGTACTGGCAGAAAAGCCACGCTCCTTCCGAGGTTGCCGCCAAAGTCAGGCCGACATTCTCCAGCGCCGATCCTAAAACGTTCGACGAGACTATCGCGTTTACCCTCAAAACCTTGTCGATGGACGGCTATTTTACCGCCGAAGGCCATAAGGCCGCGGAAAAATTCGGCCTGGATGTGGAATTCATCAAATCACCCGTCGCGATGGAACTGGTGGTTGATGAATCGTTTTTGAAAAAAGCTCACGAGAAACACAAAAAATAGGGGACGCGTGGGGGCAGGGCCTGCATTATAAGATGTCTTATGATGACAGGCTGAGCCTTCGAAGTCGTAGGAATCCAGTATTTTCAGCATGTCCTGGATGCCGGTTTTCACTGGCATGACGATACTGTCCCACGCCGGCGGGGGTGGCCCGCTCGAGCGGGCCGGGGGTGGACGTTTTGCACATTGGAAGAAACGGTTTGAAACGTCCCCTGCATCCCCATCCACCATCAACTACCACCATGAACTATGCGCCATGAGCTGCGAGCTATTTGCTCATTGTTCATGTCCTCTTGGGTTTCGCTGTCAATAACGGCAAAAAGAAGAGCAAAAAATCCACAGTCGGGCGGCCTCCAAGCGGTGGATCACCACCGGGCTTCTCTCCTGCTGTATGTCACCAATATGCTTTATGTAGCATTTTTGCCGCTTACGCACTTGTCCAGTTTCGTCAGATCAGCTCTAACCATTCCGAAAGTATGATTCGATAATTTAGAGCTTGACAGGTCGGCCGCCTCTGATATACGAATCTATAAGGTTTAACTCTGTACTATTCAATACGGCAATATGGCGAGATCATCACCGAAGTGGATAATGATGGTTCCCAACGCATCTGCCGGGCAACACCTTGGAAAATAGTGATTTGCACCGGCCGACCCCTCTGACGACTTCAAACAATGGCGGTGGCAGCATTGTGGCAAATTATACGATCTCTGATGATCACACGGTTCCCGCTGGCGCCGCTCACCAGGATGAACAGTTTGGTTTGAAAATAAAATTGTCAAGTGTTCTCAAACGAGTGTTCTGCAAAAACCCGAAAATTCAATGATCCTCACCCCAACGGGTGGTCTTCTATACAGAGGATTAATAAACAAGCGTGATAAGGAGGATGTATGGATTTGAGAGATGCGTATTTTGTAGACGGTGTGCGGACGTGGTTTGGCAGGTCCAAACAGGATGGCCATTACTGGACCACGAGGGCGGATGACCTGGTCAACAAGGTCATCAAGGAGCTCATCCGAAGAAACCCGACCGTGCCTTGGGATGAGGTGGATGACAACATCTGGGGTGCAACGACACAGGTTGGCGATCAGGGTACCACGATGGGCAGGGTCACGGTTCTTACGTCGGGACTCTCGGAAAAGGTTCCCGGATTTTCGGTGGACCGGATGTGCGCGGGCGGCATGACCTGCCAGGCTATCGGAGCGTCGTTTATCAAGACGGGCTGCGCCGACATCATCATCGCCGGAGGTGTCGAGCATATGGCCCACCATCCCATGGGAGCGGGTGCCGACCCGAATCCCCGGGTGGTCACCGAAAAAATGGTTGATCCGAAATATTTCAACATGGGCGTCACGGCGGAAAAACTGCATGACTGGCTGCCGGAAAACGGCGAACAGCCGGTGACCAAGGACGAGGCGGATGAATACGCTTACCATTGCGTGCAGAAATATTTCAAGGCTCTGGATGAAGGCTACTACAACAAGCACTGCGTCGATATGACGGTATTTACACCCAGCGGCTGGAGAGTGGCCAATTTTGACGAACAGCCCCGTCGCGACACCACCCTGGAGAGCATCAAAAACTTACGGAAATTCCCCTTCAAGGCGGAAGGTCGCGTGACACCGGCCAACGCCTCGGGACTGAATGACGGCGCGTGCGTGTCTCTTTTGATGTCGGGCAAAAAATGCAAAGAGTTGGGCATCAAACCCAAGATGAAATTTGTGGGCGGCGCGTTCATCGGCGTGGATCCGTCCATCATGGGGTGGGGACCTGTTCCCTGCACGGAAAAGGTTCTGAGAAATTTCAACATGAAGTTCGAAGATCTCGACATCATTGAACTCAACGAGGCCTTTGCGGTGCAGGCGGTCGGCTTCATGAAGCACTTCGGCATGAAAACCCCGGTTGATCCCAGGCTCAATCCGTACGGCGGCGCCATTGCCATGGGCCACCCGCTGGCCAGCTCCGGTGTGCGCCTGAGCATGCAGCTTGCGCAGGACTTCGAGTTGAATCCCAAGGCCAAATACGGCCTCACCACCATGTGCGTGGGTCTGGGCATGGGCGGTTCAATCATCTGGGAAAACACAGCAGGAAAAACACTCTAGGAGGCTCACACCATGGCTAAATACATAACAGAATGCAAATTAAACTTCTTTCAGTCGAGGAAGGCCGGCAAGATAGCGGTTGTCACGATGGATAACGGGCAGTTTCCCAACATTCCCAACACCTGGGGCGTGGAAGCCCTGGAATCATTAAATAAGACTCTCGATATTGTGGAGAAAGATAAGGACGTCAAAGGCTGGTTTTTGACCGGCAAGCCGTTTATCTTCAATGTCGGCGCGGACATCATGAGCGCCGATCCGAATGCCAAAAGAGAAGACGCCCTAGCCATCGGCGCCACGGGGCATGCCGCCTTCAAGCGGATCATGAATCTTCCGTATCCAACCCTGGCCGCTTACAACGGCGCGTCCATGGGCGGCGGTGTGGAAGTCGGGCTTTATCACAAATACCGCACCATCTCCAAAAGCCCGGGCGGCTGCGACCATTATGCGCTGCCTGAATGTTTCCTGGGCCTGGTGCCGGGGTGGGGCGGAACGCAGCTCGTCACCAAACTGTGCGGTCCCGAAATCGCCATCGAACTGGTCATCACCAATCCGCTTAACATGAACAGAATGATCAATTCCAAAAAGGCCCTGGAGATGGGTCTGGCCGACAGAATGTTCGCCCCGGCGGAATTTGTGGATGAATCCTTGGCGCTCCTGGAAGGCATCATCGCCGGCGAAGAAAAGATCGAGCGCAAGGCGGTCGATCCGAAGATGAGCGACGAGCTTTACAATAAAACTAAAGCGGCGATTGTCGGCCGGGTTCATGGAGGCGCGTTAGCGCCTTATCGGGCGCTTGACCTCATCAAGGGCGCGGGGGAATGGTCGCTCGATGAAGGATTCCAGAAAGAGAACGAAGCGCTGGCCGACATGATCACCTCCGATCAGTTCAAATGCGGCCTTTACTCGTTTGACCTGACTCAGCGCCGCGCCAAGAAGCTTCCGGGCCGGCCGCCCAAGGAAGTCAAAGGCAACAAGATCAACAAGATCGGCGTCATCGGCGCAGGTCTGATGGCCTCCCAGATGGCCCTGTTGTTTGCACAGCGCTATCAGTGCCCGGTCGTCATGAAAGACATCAAACAGGAATTCGTGGACAAGGGGCTCGCCTACTGCAAGGATCAGCTGGCCAAGACGGTTCAGAGAGGCAAACTGTCTGCGGCTGACGCCAAATGGATCGGCGAAGACCTGATCAGCGGCTCAGTGACTTACGAACCGTTCAAGGACTGCGATTTCGTGATCGAAGCCGTTTTTGAAGAGATGGGCATCAAACAGAAGGTTTTCGGCGAGCTGGAAACCGTCTGCAAACCCGAGTGCATGTTCCTGACCAACACTTCGTCTCTCGATATCGCCGAGATGGGTAAATTCCTTAAGGATCCGTCCCGCGTGGTCGGATTCCATTTCTTCAATCCCATCGCGATGATGCCGCTGGTCGAGATCATCAAAACGGATAAGACCAATGATGTTGTCCTGGCCACGGCATTCGACATTGCCAGGAAGATCAGGAAGACGCCGGTGCTCGTGAAAAACGCCTCCGGATTCCTCGTAAACCGCGTTTTGACGGCCATGTCGGACGGCATCTTCCGCTTACTCGACGAAGGCGCTGATTTCCTGCAGACGGACAAGGCTGTTCACGAGATGGGCTTCCCCATGTCGCCGTTCACCCTGATCGCACTGGTGGGTCCCGCCATTTCCCTGCACGTGCTGGAGACCCTCAACAAGGCATGGCCTGACCGATTCCCGGTCAATGTCGGTCTCAAGAATATGGTGGCCAAGGGGAAAAAGGCTATCCTGATTCTCGGGGACAAGGGTGTTGTCGTCGATCCCGAGATTTTAGCGGGCTGGCCGCAGGGGAACAAGAAATTCACCGATGATGAGATTCGTCAGAGGGTGCTGGAACGGATCGCCGTGGAAGTTGACACCATCCTCAAGGAAGGCGTCGTGGCGAGCCCCAAAGATGTGGATACCGGCGTCATCATGGGAGCCGGCTGGCCGTTATTCATGGGCGGTATCACCCCCTTCCTGGATCAGAAAGGCATTTCTAAAAAGGTTACAGGGGATGATTTCCATCCGAACGGATTTCTGGCCATCGAAAAATAGCGCGTCGTGATGAGCAGAATTTGTTCCATTTCATGTCAACATGACACGGAAGTTTTGCAGGGAACGGTTTCAATAACCTGACCACACTGATGACCTGAAGGTCACACGAGGTGGCGCGGGGTCACGCGACCACCCTTGCGGGTGGCGAGACCGTTCCCTGCAAGGATTAAAATACAACTTCTGATTAAACAGGAATGAGGAGGTTTTCATGGCTAGTTTGTGGATTGATGAAAGAGATATTAAATTCCAGCTGTATGAGGTTTTTAATATTGGAGAAACGATTCTGGGCAAAGGCCGCTATGCCGATCACGACGTCGATATGTGCAACATGGTGCTCGATCAGGCGCAGAAATTTGCCGAAGCTGAAATAGCTCCCTCGTATCCGGATGAAGTTCATCGAAAGCCCGTCGAAGCGGTCTTCAAGGATGGTAAAGTTTTTGTCCCCGAAGCGTATCATCGCCTCTGGAAGCTTTATAACGAGGGTGGCTGGATGGCCGTATCTGATTCGGCCGAAGTTGGGGGGCAGGTCTTTCCGCAGATCATCGGGGCGTCCTGCTACCACATGTTCCTGGGCTGCAACCAGTCATTTTTGATGTATGCGGGCCTCACGCACGGCGCAGCGCGCCTGGTGGAAGACTTCTTCCAGCATCCCCTGCGCGAAGTGATCCTCGAAAAAATGTATACCGGCGCCTGGGCGGGCACGATGTGTCTGACCGAGCCGGGCGCAGGCTCCGACGTGGGCATCCTGAAAACTACGGCCAAAAAGAACGCCGACGGCACCTATTCCATTACCGGAACCAAGTGCTTCATTTCCGCAGGCGATCATGACCTGACCGAAAACATCATCCATCCGGTTCTCGCCCGCATCGAAGGCGATCCTCCCGGCACCAAGGGCATCTCCATTTTCGTCGTGCCTAAGATCCGCTTCAACGGGAAGGGCGAGCTGGGCGAACCTAACGACGTGCAGTGCGGCAACATCGAAAGCAAAATGGGCATTCACGGCAACTCCACCTGCACGCTGAACTTCGGGACCGACGGTAAGTGCATCGGCTACCTCATGGGCGAGGAGCGCGACGGCATGAAAATCATGTTCCAGATGATGAACGAAGAGCGCCAGGGCGTGGGTATGATGGGCGTGTCGCTCGCGATGGCCGCCTACCTGCACGCGCTGGACTACGCCAAGCAGCGCATTCAGGGGACCAATATCATCGCCATGGCGCTGAAAGACCCGAATGCCAAGGCCGTGCCGATCATTCAGCATCCGGACGTGCGCCGCATGCTCATCAGGCAGAAGAGCATCACCGAAGGCATCCGCGCGCTGGCTTACCTGTGCTACTACGCCATGGACCGTGAAATGAATGCGAATGCCGAGAACAATGAGCAGGACAAGGAATACTGGCACGGCATGATCGAAATGCTGACCCCGATGGTCAAATCCTACTGCACCGAGCGGGGCATGGAAGTCTGTTCGGATGCCGTGCAGACCTATGGCGGCTATGGCTATTGCCGGGAGTACCCGGTCGAACAGATGATGCGCGATCAGAAGATCAACCTGATTTATGAAGGCACCAACGGCATTCAGGCCCTGGATCTCTTGGGCCGCAAGCTCGGCATGAAGAAGGGTGTTTACTTTATGAATCTTCTGGGCCTGACCCAGGCCGCCATTGCCGAAGCCAAGGCAAACGATGCCCTGAAAGAGGACGCCGCCATTGTCGAAGGTGCGCTCAATGCCTGCGCAGAGACGGCGATGGAATTCGCCAAAATGATGAAGACGACGCCTTATGTTCCGTTGATCGGCGCCGCCGATTACCTCAACTGCCTGTCCGACGCTCTGGTCGGCTGGCTGCATATCTGGATGGCCAATGCGGCAACAAAAGGCTTGGCCGATACCACAAACGACAGAGATAAAGCCTTTTATTCCGGGAAAATCCAAGGCGCCAAATTCTTCATCAATCGCATTACCGCGCTGGTGCCGGCCAAACTGGACAGCCTTAAGAAGGATGAGCAAAGCGCCATGAATATCAGCGAAGACGCCTTTGCCGTCTAAGTATGTTGCAACATTTCAAATAAGAGGGAGGAGCCGCACGGTTCCTCCCTCGTCCCCATCGTCAGGGTTAGGCCATGCGCCATGAGCCACGAGCTTCTTCCCTGGCATCCATCATCCGCCGAGTCAGGCGTCAGCCCTCCATGCTGTCGATAATTATTCCCGCGGCTATCGCGGCGCCGATACCCGGAGCCACCGTGCAATTATTGCGGGCGCTGCTGGTAAAATATTCTTTCATGTTCTCGGCGCTTGCCATAGGGTCATAGTATTTTCCGAGCAGTCGTTTTTGGATATCCGGACAGTATAGGCTCCCCAGGGCCGCCGCAAATCTGTCGAGGAAAACGCGTGACTGTATGTATGCCGCAGGTGTGTCGTGATTCATTATGTCCGGGCTGGAAAAGTACAAGCCGATGGCAAGAAGCCCGCCGCTGACCGGACCACATATCCCTCCGGACATGCCGATGCCGGGAAACGCGGCCAGGCCCCGTATCATCTCCATATTGCCGAGTCCGAATTCTTCAAATAGGGCCGTCGCCGAACCTTTGGCGCAGTTTCTGGTCAGATAGCAGTACTCTTCCGCCCTCAGACGGACACGTTCGATGATCGCGACTCTGTCATTTTTTATCTTGGCCGGCTCTATTGTTTTTCCGTCGGTGCCGTTTTGAACAAGCCGGGAAAAGCGCTCTTCAATCTCCGCCATATTCCAGTTGCGGGCATTGACTTCTTCCAGTCGTTGGGCAATATCAAAAAGATCAGGCATTCAAAAACTCCTTTCCAATGCGCGGGTGGATCACAAACCAAAAAAGATCAAACGCACTTCACGATTTTTTCAGCGACCAAAAGGGGCCGGTCTTGCCGATTTCCTGAAGGGTCGTTATCCATTCAACGGCATATTCGCGCATGTGAGAAAAATAATCCGGGTCCAGGCGGCGCCGGAACATCTGCCCGGAAAACAATTTCATCAAATCAGGAAGGGCGAAGATCCCCTCTTGCGTACCCTCTTTGAACTGAGCCCAGTTGCGAAGATGTTCTTCCGACCGGAAGAAAGTCATCGTCGCTCAGGCGTAACTCACATTTTCCAACCATCTGGCAAACGGTACGGCGACATAGCCGATGGTCTCGCGCGGTTCGACATTTAAAATCACCCCGTCTTTTACCTCCAGGTGCATGGGCTTGCCGCAATCCAGACATGGAGTGTCAATGACCACCGTTTTACCCGGAAAAAGCCAGCAGACCGCCAGCGATTCAAAAGCTCACTGGCCGAACCATTTCTGCAGGCCGTCGATCGTGATGCGAAACTGAGTAGGCTGATTGTTGAACGGCGCAAAAGATGCGATGAAATCCGTGCCCGGCGCGAGCCACGCGGGAACTCTCTTCGCGATAAGTGCATGGAGCGTCTGCCTGCCTTCCTCCATGGAAACGCCCAGCTCTTTGGCTATCTCCGTATAATGCGGGGCCTGTCCTGTTTCGACCATGCGGCTGGTTATGAAGTGATAGGTTTGATCCATTACGTTAGGAAAATTCATGGCGCACCTCCTTGATTGAGTTGTTATGGAAAAACACCGTCAACAGTCCGGATGGTAGCAAATTTGTCAGGCCTGTCAAGCGCGTCTTTATCCCTCCTCCAGCCAAAATGCTTCCCTGAATGGATCAGAAGCTGGATCGGTGTAAAGGGAAAAACGATTGGGGAAAATGAGAATCGATTTTTCTTGTCCCGTTTTTATGGCGCTTGGGAATACGCTTGTCAGAACATTGCGGGTGCTGTACAAGGACATCATGCATAAACGGACTAACCCACAACAGACGCCATTGGGCTTTTTTTTAAGAGAACCAGTGCAGAACCGGAATCGCAAACGTGTTGATGATCTCTTTGTTCCCGGTCGGTCGCCATGGAGGAAAGCTAGATGAGAAGCGATCGACAATCACACCCTGACGGCCCCTCGGCCCTGTTCCCTCTACGGGAACTTACCGCTCAGGCCTTCTCGCGCGCATCGGGGGCCTTTCGGATCGGCCGGGCCATCGGGGCATCCATCGCCGACCGCCGGGTCCTGGAACCCATCGAGGCACGTCTGACGGCTGTGGCGGGCCTTGTTCTTTGCAGCCTCGCCGTCCTTTTCGCTGTGTTCCCCATGGCCCTGGCTTATCCCCTGGCCGCCCTGGGCGCTTGGGGGGGGCTAGCCCTCCTTTACCACGGGTATCAACTTGCCCGGTGCCGTCGTCGGGAGGAACGCAAACAAAAACAGATAGGATCACCCATTAAAAAGCCCTGGTCAAAATATTGAACCTGAGCAAATCCGCCAGCCCAAAGGCGTCTTCCTTATTGCCGCATAAGCGTTGTTTACATGTAAATCAACTGCCATGCCTTTTATATGATTATCAGGTCTGGAAAGATAAG
>JAAYKU010000140.1 GCA_012522275.1 Smithella sp. | reverse complement strand
TCAGAGGCGTTTTCATCAAATCTCTCTATACCAGAAGCGAAGTCACGACATAGTCGGAGACTAAAATAAGCACGCAGGAGGTCACCACCGCGGCCGTCGTGGACAGACCGACCGCCCGTGCGCCGTGACTGTCTTTGCGCATATGAGTAAAATACCCGTGATAACAGCAGACCGTGGCGACAATGACGGCAAATACGAGCGATTTCACAAACCCGTTGGTGATGTCGCTTAGCACCACATACGTCTGGACACTGTGCAGATAAATCCCGCCGTTTAGCCCCAGAAGGACTACGGCGGAGATGTAGCCGCCCAGAATGCCGATCAGGTCGAACACGGAGGTCAAAAGCGGAAAGCTGATAATGGCCGCCGCCACTTTCGGACTGATCAGATAGCGCACCGGACTGATCCGCATGGTGGTCAGCGCGTCGATCTGCTCGCTGATGCGCTGGATGCCGATTTCCGCCGTGATGGCCGAGCCGGCCCGGGCCGTGATCATAATGGCGGTGAGCACGGGCCCGAGCTCCATGATCAGAGAAAGGGAAACGAGCGAGCCGACGGCGCCTGCCGCGCCGAACTGGACTAAAGCGTGATAGGACTGCAGGCCCAATACCATGCCGGTAAACAGGCTCACCAGCATGATGATAGTAATGGAGCGCGCGCCGATGTAGTATGTCTGCTGAATGATACGGGAAAGTTGATTGCGGCCGGGGATTCTGATCAATGCCAGAGACAGAAAAATTGTGGCGGCTCCCATGCTTCCGACCCAGGCGATCACCCTCCGGCCGATTGCGGCAAAAGGACGCAAAAGCAGCAGGCCTTGTTCTTCATTGAGGCTGTTTCTGTTTTCATCGTCGATGCCGACGGTAATCTCCATGGGTACGATCCTCATATTTTTTTGGAGCCATTAAATGATCGGCGATATTAGCATCGGCGACTTTGTTTGACAAGCAATACCTGTCTGGAGAGACCGAAAAGCGGGCGGCCGCCGGGATTGACAGGCGCCGGCCGGATGGCTATATTACCGCCAAACAGTCGGAGGCGACGATAATTCAAGGTGTTTCCATGATA
This sequence comes from Smithella sp., assembly GCA_012522275.1. Lineage (GTDB taxonomy): Bacteria > Desulfobacterota > Syntrophia > Syntrophales > Smithellaceae > UBA8904. The sequence continues at coordinate 9,433 of JAAYKU010000140.1, read as the reverse complement.
CGCTGTTTTGATAGGACGCAGATACCATTGACGGCCAGAGCCTTCAATGAGGCGGAAATGCTTGTATGCCGTCATTTCCGTCTCAGCGACGGGGATTTGCGTGAAAACAGGTACGACGTAAAAACCCTTGCTTTTTTACAAGAGCATGAAGTAAAAGACGGCGCGTTTGCGCATCTGTGTAAATATACATACGAAAAGCCCGGTGTTGACGGAGCCGGCGGCTTTGATTTCTACAGGGTCTGCCTGCAGGACAATATCATTCTCGATGCTGTGGACAGGGCTGCTTCATTCGTTAAGTTAGCGCCTTTGATGCTCTACATCGCGGCACACGAGCTTATTCACGTGCTGAGGTTCGGAAGCGGTCTGAGCGATTTTGATGCGCCCGGGGAAGAAAAGGAACGGGAAGAAAAGATCGTCCACTTTCTGACGCGCAGTGCGCTGCAGACGGTAAGGCACAATGACCTGGACATTGTTTTCGATTGTTTTTCGAGTGGATTCTCGATCGGCGATATATGTAATTAATTTGGGGAGGTTGAATCATGCCTATCTATGAGTATAAGTGCAAAAAATGTGGCAAACAATTTGAAGCCTTTCAGGGCATCACCGAGCCGGATCTGAAGACATGCAAATTCTGCAAGGGGAAAGTACAGAAAATGATGTCTCTGTCCTCCTTCAGCCTGAAGGGAACCGGCTGGTACGCGACGGACTACGCGGGTAAAAAGCCGCAAAATGCGAAGCCTGCCGGTAAGGATGCGGCCTCGGAAAGCAAAGAGGCGTCACCCGCGGCCGGAGGCGGCACAGAGGATTAAAAAAATCCGTCCGGAATATGGCAAAAAAGCGGCCTTTGCGGCCGCTTTTTTTGCTGTTGGAATCGGCTTTCCGCCTACGCGGGGGTAGCGTTATCCATCAACCCTCCAATCTTCAAACTTTCACTCCTGTGCCGTAAAATACGCCTGCAGCTCTTTGCAAAGCTGTTCCGGCACGACCGGGCAGATGATCTCATCGTGCAGTTTTTCGAAGTAATTCAGGTCGCTTGTGCCGATGGGGTTGATTTCAAAGCGTGGTACGATGCGGCCGTGCACCCAGAAATTTTTGTCCGGCGTCATGGTGGCGTATAAAGACAGATTGAAGCTCATGAAGTTGTTAACATATAAATAATAAAAAACTCTGGAAAGCCCCTCGAGCATTTCTTCGAAATTGGTCTGTGTAAGATCGAAAAACGAAGTTTTTTCCCTGAAATAAAAATCGACCTCTCCAGCCATGCCTTTGGGGGAAAAAGCGGCCAGCCACGAGATCGCACCCGTTGTGGCGATGAACCGTTCGCAGGCCTCCTGCTCGATGACGAGAAGATTGCGCCACAGGTTGGCGCCGCCGGAGGCATTTTCGTAATTTTGTGCAGAAGCGATGAGCCGGCGGACAAAATTCGTCGGCTTTTTGCTCACGATAGTCTGCAGGTGGGGGTGGATAAGCCCGCCGCCGGAGGGGGGCATGTAGTTCCAGTTGATAGAGCAATGCTGATAGCCCTGGCCCATTTCGGCGATGCGGTGAAAATAGTCACGACATACGGCAAAGCCGTCGCGCATGGCGTCGGGCGTGAGCTGATCAAGAGGAATGAAATGGCGCGAGGAAAAGATGGCCACCGTGTTGGTCGCGTCGTAGGGGAAGGCGTTGGGAAACAGGCAGGCCTCTCCTGTTTTGAATTTACCCTCCGGGAGTATATCGGAGGTGAATCTGGGCGTGAGCTTGTCAAAAAGCTCTGGGCAGAAAGGGCAGATCGAAGAGGGTGATTTTTCCAGATAGGCGTCCGTGTCCGGCTTCTGGGCGGGTCTTACGCGATAGGGAAGAATGCGGCTGGCCACACCGGTTATCTCGTCGTAGCGCACTTCAATGGGCAGTTCCTTGGGCTGGAAGTCGTCAAAAGGGTTGAGGTATCGTCCGGTGGTTTTTTCTTTGTGGAAGCCGATTTCTTTCATGTCTTATCCTTATTTAAGATGCGCCCTCCTGGCGAGTGTCCGCGCTTTTTTTCAGGCACTGATTAAGAAAATGATCGACGCTTTGCTGCGACAAATCGCCCTTCAGCTCCTGTTTCAAAATATCAAGGGAGATTTCCACGCGGGCGGCGCCGCGGTGCCCGCCCCCCTGTCCGATACGGCCGCAGGCCTGTTGGGCCATCGCGCCGCAGTCATGCCGGTAGCCGTCTGACCGGAAAATGATGATCAGGCGGTCGCTGACGATGCCTGCGACGACAACGATTCGTGTGCCGATCAGGCGCAGATAAAAATCCGCGACCTGGACGCAGACATCCGGGCTTTCCACCAGCCCCAGAAAGCCGACGCGCCTGCCCCGATAATGCTTCATGTGGTGGAAGGCATGGTCAAAATATTTCAGGTAGCGTATCGGCGTCTGATTGAGCTCGATGCGACGGATGAGCCGCATGTTCGCGTGCCTCGAGTGATAGGTGTAGGCGCGTATATCCTCGGCGTCCGTTTCCCGGTCGAAATTGTCCGTATCCGTTTTGATGCCGTAAAGAAGGGCTGTGTGCAGATTGCGGGAAACGCGGATGCGCGCGCAAAGCAGATAAGAGGTCATGATCGTGGAAAGCGCGCCGAAGTGGGGCCGGACATCGGCAAACGGCGCCGTCCACTCGCCCTCGAGGGGATGGTGGTCAAAGACGATCGACGGTGAAAAGGGCAAAGGGCGGCTGCCGAAGAAACTAGGTTGAGCGTCCACCAGCGCGGCCAGCCGATAGGCGCCGGTATCCACCTGGCTCAGCAGGCGGATATTGAGGCGCATGGCCCGGATCAGTTCTTTGTTTTGCAGGCGGCGGATGGGTTCGGTTGCGGCCATCGTGCAGTGAGACAGTCCCCTGGTGCGGCGAAGCAGTTCCCACAGTGCCATGGCTGAGGCGATGGCGTCCGGGTCGGGGCTGCCGTACATCATGATCAAAAGTGAGTCATCCGGCTGCACAAGATCGAGGAGTTTTTGCAAATTCCGTTGAGTTTCGTTTTTGAAGGCAAGTGATTCCGGCTTCATGGTATGCCCGTTGCGGCTCTGGTCGTTTGTTACGTGATGAGAATTTTGCCCGGATGCCCGCTGGTTGCCTCACCGACCACGGCTGCGGCGTCGATTCCCGCTTTATGCATCGCCTCTAGTGTGGCATGCGCCTTTGCGGCGGGCAGGCTGAAAAAAAGCCCGCCGGCAGTCTGAGGATCAAAGCAGATGTCTAAAACCCAGTTTGGACAGGAAGCGGCTTTTTCGATCCGATCGATAAAATAATTACGGTTGCGGTAAAGACCGCCCGGAACATAGCCTGTTTCGGCAAGCTCGCGGACGCCTTCGATGATCGGAACGGCGGCCGAATCAATGCGCAGTCCGACGTCGCTGGCCGCGACTGTTTCCAGGGCATGCCCCAGAAAGCCGAAGCCGGTGATGTCCGTGCAGGAATGGATATCGCCGGCCGCCAGCATGATTTGGGCTGCTTTGTTATTGAGCCCGGTCATGACCCCGACAGCGCGGGCCACAAGGGCGTCGTCGGCCTCAGCGGCTTTCAGCGCCGTGCTGATAATGCCCGTGCCCAGCGGCTTGGTGAGGATCAGTTTGTCACCCGGCCTTGCGCCGCGGTTGAACAGCACGTGCTGCGGGTGGATCGTTCCCGTCACGGAAAGGCCGTATTTGAGTTCCGCATCCTCCACGGAGTGACCGCCCACAAGCAGCACGCCTGCTTCGCGCATTTTATCCAGTCCGCCTGCAAGAACGTTTTTCAAAACGTCCTTGTCCATTGTTTGTATGGGAAAGCACACAATATTCATGGCGGTCAGAGGCCTGCCGCCCATCGCGTAAATATCGTTGATCGCATTGACCGCGGCGATCTGACCGAAGATAAAAGGATCGTCCACCGTCGGCGTGAAAAAATCGAGCGTCTGCACCAGGGCGAGATCATCGGATATTTTATACACCCCGGCGTCTTCCGCGTGTTCATACCCGGTCAGAAGCCGGGGATCTGATATCAGCGGCAGATCTTTCAGAATTTCGGACAGGTCCCCCGGACCTATCTTGCAGGCTCAGCCCGCGCTTTGTACAGTTTCCGTCAGACGGAGCGGTTTTTTGTCCATCATGGTGACCTTGAACAAAAGCAATATATTTCCGCGCAGCCTTTGCGCGGATCGATATCTTTTAGCACACAAGCGGTGATTTTCCAACGGCTATTCAAATCGGGCCGCTTCAGCGCTGTTTTTTGTTGCTTTATTGGCGTCATTAAGTTTATAGGAAAGCCCGGAATGGAAGCTCAAATGACCATCAGATACTACAGCACCAACCGTCGTGTGAAGACGATCCCGGGGATTGCCCCCTTTGCCGGAAGCGTGTCCTTTAAAGAGGCGCTGCTGGCCGGGCAGGCCCCTGACGAGGGTCTTTTCATGCCGGATACAATACCGACGCTGGCGATGAGCGACATCATCGCCCTTCGTGAAAAGCCCTACTGGCAGGCGGCCCTGCTGGTGGCGCAATCTTTTCTGTCGGAGGAGTTTTCACCCGCCGTACTGGAAGAGATTGTCAAAGACGCCTACAATTATCCCGTGCCCCTCGAAGCTGTTTATCCGCGTGCGTTTATATTGAGGCTCGACCAGGGGCCCACCGCATCGTTCAAAGATTTCGCGGCCCGGATGATGGCCAGGCTCATGAGTCACAGCCGTCCCGAAGGGGAAAGAATCAATATCCTGGTGGCGACTTCAGGAGACACGGGAAGCGCGGTGGGTGAGGCCTACAAGGGAGTGGCGGGCATTGACGTGACCATCTTGTATCCGGCCGCGGAAGTGAGCGCCATGCAGAAAAAGCAGCTCGACACCATCGGCGGCAATGTGCAGGCGGTAAGTGTGGACGGCAAGTTTGACGACTGCCAGAACCTGGTGAAGGAAGCCTTCTCTGATCCGGAGCTTGTCCGCTTTAACCTGTCATCGGCCAATTCCATCAACTTCGGGCGCATCCTGCCGCAGATCGTTTACTACGTCTGGGCGTATGCACAATTGGCCGGAGCCGGCGAGGAGGTTGTTTTTTGTGTGCCTTCCGGCAATTTCGGCAATGCCTTGGGCTGCGAATACGCCCGCCGGATGGGGCTGCCGGTGGAGAAGCTCGTCATGCCCACCAACGAAAACGACGAATTTCCGGTTTTCCTTGCCACGGGCAGATACGCAAAAGTGTCTCCGTCGCGCGCATGCATCTCCAACGCCATGAACGTCGGGCACCCGAGCAATCTGGCGCGGTTTTTCGAACTCTACGGAGGCACGGTTGACCGCACAGGCGTGGTGCACTGTTATCCGGATCTCGGCCAGATGCGCAGGCGCATCTATTCGGTAAGCATAACCGACGAGCAGACCCGTCGCACCATCAGGAGCGTTTATGACCGCTACCGGGTGGTCCTCGAGCAGCATGGGGCGGTGGGCTGGGCGGGTCTTGAGTCCTACTGGCGCGAAACAGGCGACACAAGGCTGGCTGTGTGCCTGGAGACAGCGCATCCGGCAAAGTTTCCGGACGAAATCAAAAATCTTCTGGGGATCGAGCCCGCGGAGCCTCCGAGCATGAAAGGTCTGGCCCGTCGTGAGGGCGAAGCTATCAGCATGACCGGAAATTATGCTTCGTTTAAAAAATATCTGCAAAGCCGGTTAAAAATCACATAATACAATTTTACCCCGACGTGATTCAGCAGCGGTGATGCCTGATGGGAACCAATAAAAGCCGTTTGGAAAGAAAGCCGTCTCCTGAGTCGAACCAAAGACAGGATATGCTTTCAGGCGGTCTGCTGGTGCAGATCGGCCGCGTCTTTATGGGGGCCCCCTACCAGGCGGGGCTGCTGGAAGGAAAAGGCCGCGAAAGACTCGTGGTCGGCCTCGACGCGTTTGACTGCACCACCTTTGTGGAAACAGTACTGGCGTTGGCGATGCATGTCACGTCTGGTTGCCCTGACCGGTCAGGTTTCGTGAAGCATCTGAAAAAAATACGCTACCGCGGGGGCAAAATTGCAGGCTATGCGTCACGCCTGCACTATTTCAGCGACTGGATAGCCGATAATGAAAAAAAGAAAATATTGAAGGACGTTTCACGCTTTCTCGGCGGCCGGCCGTGCCGGAGGAAAATAAACTTTATGAGCACTCATCCCGATTTGTATCCCGCGCTTAAAAACAAAACCGTGCGGGAGCGAATCAGGCAGACGGAACTCAGGCTGTCGCGCAAAACTCATTATGTGATCGATAAAGATAATTTTGACGCGGTCATGCACAAGATTGAAAACGGAGACATCATCGCCTTTGCTTCCGGGCAGGAGGGGCTGGATGTGGCCCATGCCGGTTTTGCCGTCCGTCGGGGTGCAAGCCTGCGTCTTTTGCACGCCTCCGGCAAAGAGGGGGTGGTCGTTGTTTCACGAAATACTTTCCAGAGCTATCTGAAGTCCGCGACGAAGTTTACCGGTATCCATGTCGCGCGTGTTTTCCGTTCCCGGGCCGATTACTGAACGGCTTTTAAAGTAAACCCCGCACACAGCCTCAAGGCCGTGCGCGGGGCTGAAAACACATGGCACAGGTGTGGAATTCATTTTGGGACGGGAGCTTTTTTCCTGCCGCCCCTTACCTTCCAGCTTCCTTCAGGCGCGTTTTTTAAAGAAGGACAGCCAGATGCCCCGCGCCACGAAGGCCAGCATCAGCAGTGCGCCCACGGCAAAGATAATATCCGGTATAAACCTGATCCAGACGGTCATTTTGATGAAATCGCTCGTGGCGATTTCCGGACTGCGTGCGTACCACATGCCTTTTTGCACGGCATGGTAAAACTGGTAGAAACCGGAGGGCACAAGGCTTATTGCCACCATCAGAAACAATCCGATATTCAAGCCCCAGAAGCTCCATTTTAAAAGCGCGTCGGACCAGGCGTTTTTACGGAAGATATGCCGCACGGAAAAAAGCATCAGCGCGATGGCCAGAAACCCGTAAACGCCGAAGAGCGCCGCATGGGCATGGATGGGCGTCGTGTTGAGTCCCTGGATATAGTATAAAATGATGGGCGGGTTGATCAGGAAGCCGAACACGCCCGCTCCGACGAGGTTCCAGAAGGCGACGGCCACGAAAAAGTACAAAGGCCACCTGTATTCATAGGCGGGCCCGGCATCGCTGACGGTTTTCATGTTCATGGCCGCCTCGAGCCCCAGAAGCGAAAGGGGCACGACCTCCAGCGCCGAGAAAACACCGCCTAAAACCATAATGGGCATGGTGGTGCCGCTCCAGTACAGGTGATGGAATGTGCCGATGACGCCGCTTCCCAGATACAGAAAGATGATCATAAACACGCTGGTGTTGGCAAACCTGACGCTCACCGCGCCGATACGTGTCAGCAAAAAGGCCATGACCACCGTGGCGAAGACCTCAAAAAAACCCTCCACCCACAGGTGGACCACCCACCAGCGCCAGTATTCCGCATCCGACAAATGGCTGCCTTTGCCGTAGAGCAGCCCGGCCATGTAAAACAGGGGGATGGCCACGGAGCTGTAAAGAAGCATATGTGTGAGCCCCATTTTGTCCTTTTCGGTTTTCAATGCCGGCAAAATGGCTCTAAATACCAGAATCAGCCAGATGATCATGCCGGCAATCAGCAGCAGCTGCCAGACACGTCCCAGTTCGATGTATTCATAGCCCTGATGCCCCAGGTAAAAACCATCGCCGCCGAAGATACCATGCACGGAAAGAAGCGTTCCGGCCAGTGTGCCGACCACCACAACCACCACCGCGACAAAAAGCGCGACGACCAGTTTCCCCTGGGCGGCAGGCTCTTTACCCACATACGGACCGATGAACAGGCCCGTTGCCAGAAAACAGGTAGCGATCCAGAAGATGGACAGCTGCAAATGCCAGGTACGTAAAGCTGCGTAAGGCAGGAAATCACCCAGCGGGATGCCGAAAAACTTCGTTCCTTCCACGGTGAAGTGGGCGGTCAGCGAACCCGTGCCGATCTGCAGCAAAAACAACACGATGGCCACCAGAAAATAAACAAGTATGGCTTTCTGGCTCGCTGTCGGCGCGGGTTCGGTAAGCGGCGCAAGTTTGGCTTGATAATCATCCTTCATGTAGCGGTTGTAAAAATACAGGACCAGCCCCAGCGCGAGGATTAAAAGGATCACGCTGACAATCGACCAGATGATGGCTTCGGGAACCGCCTTGTTGCCCACCAGCGGGTCGTAGGGCCAGTTGAGCGTATAGGTTACTTCCTGGTCCGGCCGGTTGGTGCCGGCCGCCCAGGCGAGCCACAAAAAAAAGCCGGCTATCAGGCGGCCGTCTTTTTCATCGCGGGCGATTCCCGCCTGCAGGCCCATCCGCTCATTGCCTTTTTCGAAAAGCTCCGTGTAATAGGCCGTCAGATACTCAAATGCCTCCGCCTGGAAGGGGCTCAAAGACAAAACGCCCGTTTCGGCATCATAATTGTTGGTTTTGATTTCCCTGGCTACCAATACGGCAAGCTGCGCCTGCTTGACCGGGTCGAGCGCCTCAAAATCGTCCTGCGTGAAGTCGCGTGCTTTTTCGGCATTGAGGCCCAGATGCCTGGCGGCCGTATAAAGACCGAGCCGGTGCAGATAATCGGCCGACCAGTCGGGCGCCAGATAGGAGCCGTGCCCCCAGATGCTGCCGATATGCTGACCGCCTCTGCTGTAGTAGTAGTTCTGCCCGTCAATGATGTCCTCTCCCGTGAGGATTACCGCCCCTGATTGATCTGTGACTTCCGCCGGTATCGGCGGCTTCTCACGGTTGATAATATAGCCTCCGAAAATCAGCACACCGAAACAGATCACCAGTATAAACAATAAAAAGGCACGTACTTGCGGTTTTATCATGATACCCTCTCCCCCCTTGTTTATCTGTTATCAAACTGACATTTAACGAAGAAAATTTCCGACAGGGAAATCATCTTCCTTCACGTGGCTGCCCCCTTGCCTGCTTACCGTTTCGGCAATCTACACTGATTTTGCTCTCAAATCAATAATGACGGACGATTTTCACCACTGACGTGCAGCATGACAGCAAAAAAACCTTTTGACAATATTTAAGTTTTGCATTAAAAGTCCCGACACCTTTGAAGAGTGTTTTAAGAAGGACAAAAGAAATGTTCAGAACAACAAAAACAACGACGATGGCATGCGCGCTTGTTACCCTGCTTTTAGGTCTGGCCCTCCTGCGCCTGTTGCTCAAGGCAGCCCGCCCGTCGTTTTTAGGTCGTCTCTGAACCAGCCGGATAACAGATTACCTAAAAAGGCCGCGGGCGGCAAAGCCCGCGGCCTTTTTTATTGTGCGCCCGGCAGGGCGCACAGACTTGGTGGTGCAAGTCCACTACTCACCCGGCAAGGGGAAGAGTTAGCCGAACGGCAAGGGTGTCGCGGGCAACTGCGAATCTGGAGGAAGCC
>JAAYKU010000139.1 GCA_012522275.1 Smithella sp. | reverse complement strand
TCAAAAGCAAGCGGCACGGCCACTGAGGAGCACATCCGCAGCGGCAAAAAATATCCATCCCTTCGATGTATATTTACGGTAACAAAGATATGGCGATCATTTCCGCTTACCTGAATCACATAGAAGATCGCTTTGCCCACATGGGGATCAATCAGATTGATCCCGACCGTTTTCTCCAGAAAGAAAAGTTGCAAGAAATTGCCGAATTGCTTAATTCTTTTATGAAACACTAACCAAGGAGAGGTGTTATGAAAATAAAGGATAAAGTTATTGTTGTGACGGGTGCGGCATCCGGCATCGGTGAAGGCCTCTGCCGGCGCTTCGCCGCCGAGGGAGCCAAAGGCGTCGTGGTATCGGACTGCAACGCACAGGGCGCGGCCAAAGTGGCGGCCGAGATAGGTGGCCTGGCTGTCACAGCGGATGTCGGCAAAGAAGATGATATTAAAAAATTAGTCGCCGCGGCGACCGAGCACTACGGTCCGATTGATCTGTTTTGCTCCAACGCCGGCATGTCCTTCCCCGGCGGCGTCGAGGCACCGAACGAAGACTGGTACAAAAGCTGGGATATTCACGTTATGTCGCACGTCTATGCGGCACGCGCTGTGCTTCCTTCCATGATCGAACGTGGCGGCGGCTATCTCCTGCAGACAGGATCGGCAGGAGGGCTGCTCACCACACTGGGCGCCGCCCCCTACTGCGTGTGCAAACACGCGACCGTGGCCCTTGCGGAGTGGATGTCTATAACTTATGCCGACCGCGGTATCAAAGTCAGCTGCCTTTGCCCTTTCGGCGTCATCTCCGGCATTCTGCCCGCGGACACGAAAGGTGTTGCGGAGCTCTTTTTGAAAACCGCCATCACCGCGGACGAATGCGCCGAATATGTCGTTGCCGCACTGGAAAGGGAAGAATTCCTGATTTTGCCTCATCCGGAAATTCTGGAATATTTCAAAGCCAGGGCCAATAATCACGAACGCTGGCTGGGCCACATGCGGCGTGAACAGGCGCGCTATACCGATTGAGCAAAGAGCCGTCGCAGGACACGGACTTTTTACAAGCAGTCAAATATGACTTGATTTTCGTCAAGGCCGGTAGTAGATAACGGCAAGCAAAAGATGTTCTTTCTAATTTCTCGATAATTTCGGGCAACTCAACATCAGGTTTCGGATCAGCCTTTGCTACCGCCCTGTTGAATTGTTGATGCAAATATGCCCCACGCGGAGAGATGGCTGAGTGGTCGAAAGCGATCGCCTGCTAAGCGATTGTATGCCCTAAAAGGTGTACCGCGGGTTCAAATCCCGCTCTCTCCGCCATTTTTTTGTCTTTAGCCCCGCCGGCGCAAGCCACCGCCTGTCTGCAGTGAAACCTCTGCAGAGCCATCATCATTGCGACAGCCTTTTTCTTCCTCATTTCTTCAGGCGTCATCTCAAGTTCCGACGTCACGCCTGTGGGTTCAATGCGGCAAGATAACCGCGGTTCCATGTCGGGCTGATGATTATTTCATTGATGCATACTGTTTTGGGCAGCCGGGCGATAAAAACAATCGTCTCTCCCACATCTTCCGGCCGGAGCATTTTTGATTTTACTTCTTCGTCCAACTGGTCCGGCCGCCGGTCGATGATCTCCGTCCAGACTTCGCCCGGACACATGGCGCAGGCACGGATACCGTTTGCGCATTCCTCCATGTTGATGCTGGCGTTCATGGCCATCAGAGCGTGTTTGGCCGCGCTGTAGGCCGGCCCGGTCAGAAGAGAATAAAAGCGTCCCGCCCAGGAGGAAACATTGATGATCAGACCGTTCTTCTGACGGCGCATGACCGGCAAGGCGCAATGAGCACAGTAAAACGCGCCGTTGAGGTCGATATCGATAACTTCTTTCCATTTTTCCGGCCTGACCTGCGCCCAGTGACGCTCTGTAATATTCGTTCCCGCGTTATTTACGAGTATATCAAGCCGGCCATACTGCCGCTCGATCCTGCCGGCCACATCCTGCACCTGGTCGGGGTCGGCCACATCCAGCCTCTGGGTCGATGAAGTCCCTCCCGCTTGTGCAACAAGATCCGCGGTCTTCTGCAATGATGCCATCGTGCGCCCCGAAAGAATGACACAGGCGCCTTGTCTGGCCAGCATGACTGCGGCCGCCCGGCCGATGCCTGTTCCCGCGCCGGTAACCCAGCAGACTTTCCCTTTTATAGACTCCAGCATAGTTGCACCTCCTTCAACAGTGAGATATCTTCCGGCAATCTGACGCCCGAAGCGGCGTCTCTTGTAAACAAAACTCAAAGTTACCCGACAAATACCTGTATCGCACAATCACAGATCTTTACGAAACTCAAACAAAAAAGGTGAGAAACAGGAGGTGAGCGATGAGGCGTTACAGCAGATATGCCGCTTACGGATGCTTTTACTGTGGCCCCTGATCTCTTACCCCGAGCCTCAATGCCATGCAGCATCCGGACTTTCTGCCGAGCCGTCACACGTTAAAGCGAAAGTTGATAATATCTCCGTCAAGAACTATATACTCTTTGCCTTCCAGGCGCAGACGGCCGGCGGATTTGACCTCGGCGGCGGATCCACCGCAGGCGATAAATTCATCGTAATGCATCACCTCGGCCTTGATGAAACCTCGCTCAAAATCATTGTGAATGGTTCCCGCCGCCTTTGGCGCTTTAGTGCCCGCGGGAATCACCCAGGCTTTTACCTCATCATCACCCACCGTAAAAAAAGAGATACGCCCCAGAAGCGAAAAGGCGGCGCGGATAATCCGGCCGAAAGCCGGCTCGGCAATACCCATCGAGGCCAGAAATTCCTGCTGTTCGGCGGGCGTCAATCCGGCAAGCTCCGCCTCTATCTTGCAGCAGATACCCAGCACCGGTTCGGCAAGTCCGGCTCCGGCGGCAAATTCATCGGCAAAGGCAAGATTGTCTTCAGCAACATTGACGACGACCAGTTCCGGCTTAATGGTCCAGAAGGAAAAACTTTTCAGCGTAAAAACTTCCTGCGGCGTTAAACCGGCCGCACGCAACGGCCTGCCCGCCTCCAGGCATTCCTTCAGACGCGGGAGAAGATCATTTTGCGCCGTCTCCTGCGGGGAAATGGATTTTTTCGGCGTTTTGGCAACACGTTCAAGTTTTTTCTCAATAATGATAAGATCTGACAGAATCAGTTCGTCTGCCAGCTTCCGGTATCCCTCCAGGGCAAGGGAAAGATCCGGCAGAGAAAAGCCGTCCACGACGTGCAGCAGCCCGTCCGTGCCGCTCAGACTCTGGCGGATGGCTTCCCAGGGACGTTCCCCTGCAACATGCACATCAACGAAGGGAACCTTCGCGGGTGAAACTTTTGCCGGCCTGTAAATTTCCACAAGCCTGTCGAAACGCCCGTCCGGCACGGACGCCTGCCCGCGCACGACTGTTTCCTGACGCGCCGGGTCCACCTTAACACCCGTCATGATTTCAAACAGGGTGCTCTTCCCGCTTTGGGGAAGTCCCAAAATACCTATTTCCATATTTTACTGCCTTATCTGCGAGAGGCTGCGCAATGCCACCTGAAGGTGGGAGCCCGCACACAAGCCTTTGGCGACGTTATTGCCGAAATTCTTTTTCGATACGCTGCATCGCCTCTTCCAGCCTGTCATCCGGCACGGTAAGGGAGATGCGGACAAACCCTTCACCATATTGACCGTAGGCCGTGCCGGAGGCGACCACAACGGCGGTTTTGTCAAACAGACGGTTGGTGAACTCAAGCGATGTCATTCCCGCGGGCACAGGCACCCACAGATAAAACGTGCCACGCGGCGCATTGAAGTCAATGCCGATCTTCCGGAGGGTCTCCAGGACAAGCTCACGCCTTTTGCCATAAATGGAGAGCATCTCTTCAATAAACCCCGCCTCATGGCGCAGAGCCTGAATGCCCGCGAACTGCACCGCGTTGAATATACCGGAGTCGGTGTTTTCCTTCACCTTGCTGATGCCCGCAATCAGATCGTGATTGCCGCAGGCCATACCGATGCGCCAGCCGCACATATTAAACGGCTTGGAAAGGGAGTTGAGCTCCACGCCCACATCTTTGGCACCCGGAGCCTGCAGGAAGCTGATGCGCTCCTGCCCGGCAAAAACGACCTCACCATACGGATTGTCGTAGCAAACGGCAATGTCATATTCGCGCGCAAAGGCGACCAGTTTGTTCAGGAAGTCCAAAGTGGCGCATGCGCCGGTTGGATTATTCGGGTAATTCAAAAACATCGCGCTGGCCTTTTGGGCCACATCCGCAGGAATATCCTCCAGCACGGGAAGATAATTATTGTCCGGCAAAATAGGCACGTTATAGGGAATGCCTTCACCCATAAGAATGCTGGAGCGGTACGCAGGATAGCCGGGATCGGTCATGAGCACAATGTCTCCGGGGTTGACGCGCGCCAATACGAAGTGATGGCATCCCTCCTTGGAGCCGATAAGTCCGAGTATTTCGCTTTCAGGGTTCAAGTCGACCCCGTATCTTTTTGAGTACCATGCGGCAACTTCCCTGCGGAAAGACAGCATCCCCTTTTCTTCGTCTGTGGGGTAGCGATGGTTTTGCGGGTCACGCGCGCTGGCGCACAATTCGTCAATGATGGAAGAGGGGGTGGCCTCCACCGGATCGCCGATGGCCAGCGATATCACATCCACGCCCTCTGATCTGGCCTTGTTTATTTTTTTGCGAAGTTCCATGAACAGATATGGCGGTATTTTCTTCAGTCGTTGAGCAGTCTGCAATATCCTCGATCCTCCCGTCCGGTTTATTTGTATGCCTCTTCAAAAAGCAGTCCCTGATAAACCATTTTTGTGTTCCCCTCAAGGTAAATCTCTTCGAAACCGTCCCCCCGGCGGCTGAAATAAACGCGCAGTGTCTCGCCGCTTTGCACGGTTACGTCAACGGGCGAGTCCACCAGATTTCGTCCGGCCGCGGCCAGTACGGACGCTACAACTCCCGTGCCGCAGGCGAGCGTCTCGTCTTCGACGCCACGCTCGTAGGTTCTTACTTTCATGAGCTGACGGCCCAGCACACAGGCAAAATCCGCATTCGTCCCGCGGGGCTGAAAAAACTCATGCCGGCGGATTTCCCGTCCCTGCTGTGTGACAGAGCACCGATCGAGAGCCTCCACGAAGCACACGGCGTGGGGAACGCCCGTATCGATGCAGTCTAAATCAAACTCCCGTCCGTCCAGCATGATTTTACGCCGCGCCTCCAGCGGCGAGGGATCCGTCAGTTTGACTTTGACGTGGTCACCGATGACTTCGGCGCTGACGATACCCGCAAGTGTCTCAAAGGACATTATCCGTCCGGCAATACCGTTGAGGTAGGCAAAACGGGCCACACACCTGGCGCCGTTGCCGCACATCTCGGCGACACTGCCGTCGGAATTGAAAAACCGCCATTTGAAATCCGCGACACGGGAAGGTTCGATCAAAAACAGCCCGTCGGCGCCGACGGATATTTTTCGCCGGCAGACCCGTCGGACAAATTCCGGCAAATCTACAATCTGCAGCGAAAGGCCGCGATTGTCGATAATGATGAAATCATTACCGCTGCCGCTCATTTTCCAGAAACTGATCAGTCGCAGTTCATCTACGTTCATCGTCGCACCCCTTTATCGTCGGAATATTCGCGGCGGCGGATCATCGGCCGGGCCTTGACAAAGCCACCACGACCTTACCACCCCCGCAGGCTGTCAGTGAGAAACTGTACGTCTGGAATTTTGTCTTTTAAGCATCCTGAACAATATCGTCATTGCGGGGAAGCGCCCGGGTAACGCGCAGCACCTCTTCCGCGGTCGTAAGCCCGGCCAGAACCTTTTTGATCCCGTCTTGCTGGAGGGTGATCATGCCCTGCTTGACGGCCAGTGCGGCAATCTGATTGGAATCCGACGTTTTCAATACCAGTTTTTTTATGTTGTCTTCCACGATCAGAATTTCGAAAATCGCCGTCCGGCCGCGAAAACCCGTCTGCATGCAGAGGTTACAGCCCTTTCTGCGGTAAAATGTATTTTCGTTGAGAACGGATTGCCTCAGCCCGAGATTCGCCAGTGTTTCCGCATCGGGCACATAGACTTCCTTGCAGTGCGGACAAAGCATCCGGACAAGACGCTGCGCAATGATGGCCACAAGCGACGAGGTGACTAAAAAAGGCTCGACTCCCATGTCGATCAGGCGCGTCACGGCGCTCGCCGCGTCATTGGTATGCAGCGTGGAAAAAACCAGATGCCCGGTCAGAGACGACTGAATGGCTATTTCCGCTGTTTCACGGTCACGTATTTCCCCCACCAGAATCACGTCCGGGTCCTGGCGGACGATGGATCTGAGCCCCGCGGCGAAAGTCAGGTCGATTTTGGGGTTGACCTGAATCTGACCGACTCCGTCGATCTGATATTCAATCGGGTCTTCAATCGTGATGATATTGATCTCCGGATGGTTAATCGTGGAAAGCGCCGCGTAGAGAGTGGTCGTTTTTCCGCTGCCGGTGGGGCCGGTCACTAAAATTATCCCGTACGGTGATTTAATCAGGCGCGCCAGTGTTTTGATCCGCTCGTCATGCATCCCCAGATCCGACAGCTTCAGCATATTGGAAGATTTATCCAGAAGGCGCAAAACCACCCTCTCGCCGAAAGCGGTGGGCAATATGGAAACACGCACGTCCACCAGACGGTCGGCGATTTTTAACTCTATCCGGCCATCCTGCGGCAGGCGCTTTTCCGCAATATTGAGCTTGGCCATGATTTTAATGCGGGAAACCAAAGGTGATTGAATGCGCCGCGGCAGATTGAGAATGTCATATAAGATACCGTCAATGCGGTAGCGGATTTTCAGATTACTGGAGTAGGGCTCTACGTGTATGTCGCTGGCGCGGTCTTTGATGGCGCCGGAAACGAGCAGATTTACCAGTTTGATTATCGGCGCGTCACTGGTTTCGTCAAGCAGGTCGTCTGTTTCGTTTATTTCCGAAATCAGATCATCGGCCGACTCTTCATTGATCTCCTCAAAATAATCTTTGGCCGAAGTGCGGCTCATATCATAGGACAGATTGATGGCCGCCATGATCTGTTCCTGAGGAGCCAGCGTAATCGGCAGATCCTGCCTCTGCAGCAGCAGGCGCAGATCGTCTGCCGGCTGAAAGTTGACCGGGTCATTGACGGCAATCGTCTGCAGCTCATCTGTAATGACCGGGACCATCTTGTGTTTTTTCAAATAGTGGATGGGAACGCACTGCGTAAAACCGATATTTATTTTATCCACCGGCAGCTCCCTGTGGAAGGGAATACTGAAATGCTCGGATAAAATGGATAAAAGACTGATTTCATCAATAATTTTTTTGCGGGTCAAAAACTCGAAAAAACCGGCTTCGCCTTTGCGTTTGTTGCCCGCTTCCGCCTCGGCCAGCACTTCGGGGGGCACGCCGGCGGCAATGAGCCTTTCCTCCAGGGAGACAGCTGCTTTGTGCTGCGGGGCGGCGGCATTTTTATTCATGCCCGCAAAGGCATTCAATGCTTTGAGTATGGTGGACATAAAAAACTGCCTTCATATTTATGGATTTGCCTGCGATCTTTCATCAGGCTGATGAGGCGGCCGCGGATACAGCTCCTGCTTGCGCTCGTTCAGTTTAATGACGCCTTCGACAACCTCACCCATGGAATCTCTTTTCTCATGATACAGCAGGGCCGCCTCTTTTTGTGTACGGACAATATGCGGTGTTAAGAAAACATACAGGTTGGTTTTTTCCCGCTTGACCGTCTGCGCCTTGAAAAGCCAGCCCAGAATAGGGATTTCACCGAGAAAAGGCACCTTGTTGGTTCCGTCATCGGTGCTGTCCCCCACCAGCCCTCCGATCACAATGGTCTCTCCGTCTTTGACGACGACTGTTGTCTTTGCGGTTCTTTTCAATGTGGTCGGTGTTGCCTGTTCCGCACCGGAAGTTACCTTGGTCACCTCCTGGGATATTTTCAGACGCACAAAGTCTTCCTCATTGATATGTGGCGTGATGTTCAGGATCACACCCACGTCTTTATACTCATATGTGTTGTAATTTACCAAGGTGGAAGTGGTGGAGTCCTGTTGCTTGGTAATATACGGCACATTCGAGCCGACATTTATTTCCGCCTCTTCATTATCCAGTGTCATAAGCTGCGGCGTGGATAAAATTGAGACATCCGCGTCTGTTTTATAGGCCTGAACCATCGCACCGATAGAGGGAAAGATTACATCCCCGATCTTAATGCCCGCACCGACAATACCCATGGAAAAGCCGGGGGGCAATCCCAAAAGCGTGCCGGCTGTGACCGCGGTTGATGTCAGAGAGGAAAGCACGCCCGTGCCGGAGCTGGCGAAAGCGGCTGACTTGCTGCCCTCAAGACCGGAAAAATGACCTGTTTCTTTCACGCCGCTCCATTCCACACCCAGCTTGAAGTCTTTAGTGGCGTTTACTTCCATGATCAGCGCCTCAATGTAAACCATGGCTCGCGGCACGTCGAGCTGCTTGATAATGCTTTCCAGAATTTTATAGTCCTCACGCTCGGCCATAATCACCAGTGTGTTGGTGGCCTTGTCCGGAACAATCTGAACATTTCTGGAAACAACCGGCGCCGCCGCCCTTTGCACCGGCGCGCCGGGCACCCCTGGCGCTGAGCCTGCCGCGGAGGAGACGGCGGCGGTCTCCTGAATAATGCTGTTGAGAACTTTCGCCAGGTCTTCGGCGATGCTGTTTTGCAGGCGGTACACCTGTATATTGGACTCTCCGCGCGGCACGTCCGCGTCCATCATGCCCACCAGTTTACGAACGTTTTCCGTATCGGCGACACTGCCGAAAATAATTATGGAGTTGGTGCGCGGGTCGGCCACCACGCGAAGCGGAGTCAGATTGGGACGACGCTGCTGGAAAATGGTCGACAATGATTTGGCCACCTCCGACGCGGACGCGTTTTGCAGCGGCAGATAGGTAATCTGATCGCCCGCCCCTTCCACATCAAGGGCCTTGACGATACCGAGCAGCCTGCGGACATTGGACAGGTAATCGGTAATGATCAGCATGCCGGCCGGGGCGTAGGACAAAACGGAGCTGGTCTTGGAAACAATCGGGTCGAGCACCCGTTTGACCTCGTCGGGATTGGCTCTTTCCAAAGCGATAATCTGCGTGACCATCCGATCGTCGGAGTCACGGGCCTCCCGGGCAAAGCGGGTCTCCACGCTTTTTTCCCGCGCCTGCATGGAAGGAACGATTTTGACCATATTGCCGACCGGCACGGTGGCGTATCCGTTGATTTCCAGAACTGACAGAAACACTTTGTAAACGTCACGCAGCGGGATTTTTTTGGGCGAAAAGATCGTGACTTTGCCTTTCACCTTTTCGTCGATAATGAAATTTTTACCCGTCAGCTCGCTGATGAATTTTACGAACACTTCAATGTTGACGTTATCAAAATCGAGAGTGACATACTTCTCCTCAACCGGCTCGCGCGCCGGCGGGGACGTTTTTTTCGCGGCCTTTGCCTCTGCCGGTTTTACGGCGGAGAGCTCCGGACCTTTCTCTCCGGCAGGCAATGCGACCGCGGCTTCCGGCGCGGCTGTATTTTCAGGCGCGTCAGGGCGGATATCGATGATACCGTCCTGGCCGTCATCGATGCGCGCGGCGCCTGCCGGAAGCGCAAAACCTGCCGCCAGCAATACCGCAATTGTAAGCACCACAAGAGCTGTTTTAAAAAAGTGGCGGAAAACCTTCATTTTAATTATCCTCTGCCCCCGTCAGTTGACGAAATTCCGTCAGCCCGGCAAGGGGTGCAAAATCACGATCCTGCCGTGCCCATCGCCTCGCTTCCGGATTCGCGCCTATTGCCTTCTTCAAGTAATGGAGGCTTTGCTTTGTATCACTTTTCCGGGCATAAAGACAAGCAAGATTATAATGAGCATCGGCATAATCGCCTTGAATCTTCAGTGCCTCATGAAAATTGCCGGCGGCCATCCCATATTTTTTCTCGTTCATACGGACCACCCCCAGGTTGTTCCAGGCGGAAACATGCTGCGGGTCAGCCTTGATGACTTCCCGGTAAAGGCCGGCCGCTTCGGCCAGTTTTCCTTCACGGTGCGCCTTGAGCGCGCGTTCATAAATCACTTTGAGATTTACAGGTGTTGACTTTACCTGTGGGCTTTTTTCAGCACTCGTAACGGGAGCCGCTTTTTTTTCCTGTTCGGGCGCCTGCGCCAAAACCTCTTTGGCCGCCGCAAGTCCGGTCTGAGCCTCCGGCACGACATCGGCTGAAACCTCTGTTTGCACGCCTGCCGCATCCTGCTCGGCCTGCGGCTGTGCACCCGTCACCGAAGCGGACGGCTCAGGCACAACCGGCGGAACATGCACGATCTGCGCGGGCGGGGGCGCCTGCGTATTTCTGGTATCCACCCACCACCAGGCGGCACTCAC
>JAAYKU010000138.1 GCA_012522275.1 Smithella sp. | reverse complement strand
TCATTCCGGTTGTAAACGGCCCTTCTTTCTAGCAAAAGAATCAGGTAATTTGCAAGCTGCGTTTGCTTGAAATTGGCTCCGATAGGTGTTATAGACGCCGAAAATGAGGAAAGTGAGCAGATGACCTCCAAAAGAGTATTAACCCTCTGGGATGATGAAGGTGTCAAAGACGCGGATACGTCCGTGTTGCGTAAAGTATCTGCGGAGTGCCCGACTCCGCCCGACGGGCAGACGCTGGCGGACGTTCAGGCGCTCGTCGATTCCTTCATCTGCCGCGACGACGCGTCGGGACTGGCTGCCCCGCAGATCGGCATCAACAGGAGAATCATTATTTTTCGCAACAAAACCACGGATGATAAAAAGAAAAAACTTTCTCCCGACGACTACGACATTTTGATCAACCCGCGTATCACGCAGACACGTGGAGAAAAGGTCACGGCGGCGGAAGGTTGCCTGTCGTGCCCGCATATCCAGATTGAAGTCGAGCGGTTTCCCGAAATAAAAGTGCGCGCCTTCAACGAGAAGGGCGAAAAAGTCAGCAAGCGCTACCTCGATTACACTGCCCGCGTCGTTCAGCATGAAATCGATCATCTCGAAGGCAGGCTGATCGTCGATTACGGGGGGAACCTTTATTACCCGAAAAACAAAGAAGCCCTGATCAACAAACTTTTCAAGTAGCCTAAATCCAGCACGGCGGTAATGATGAAAAAGACGCCTTTATATGAAAAGCATCTCGCACTGAACGCGAAAATCATCGATTTCGGCGGCTGGGCGATGCCCGTACAGTACACGGGCGTAATCGAAGAGCACAACGCCACCCGCAATGCGGTCAGCGTTTTCGACATCTGCCACATGGGCGAAATCGAAGTCAGGGGGCCACAGGCGCTGGAGCTCCTCCAGTTCGCGCTCACGCGCGACCTTGCGGGGCAAAAGACCGGCCGGGTCAGGCTCGCCCTTCTGCTCAATGACCATGGCGGCATCATCGACGATCTGACCGTATATAAGATGGCTTCCGACCGCTACATTCTGGTCACCAACGCGGCCAGAAGAGAAAGTGATTATCACAGACTGCAATCCATCCGGGCGGATAAGAAATTCGACTGCAAAATCGAGGACATCAGCGATAAAATCGGCAAAGTGGATCTGCAGGGGCCGCGCGCCCAGGAGCTTTTGCGCCTTTTGACGGACACTGATCTAGACAGCCTGGGCTTTTATTTTTTTTGCGAAACAAAGGTCGCGAAAGCGGAAGCGATCCTTTCGCGCAGCGGCTATACGGGTGAGGATGGGTTCGAAATCTACGCGCCGGCGGACAAAATCGGCCTCATCTGGGATGAGCTGACCTCGGCGGGGGTCGGATTCGGCCTCAAGCCGGCAGGCCTCGGCGCGCGCGACACACTGCGCCTGGAATGCGCCTTGATGCTCAACGGCCAGGACATGACCGAAGAGACCTCTCCCCTCGAGGTCACCTACGGCTGGCTTGTGGACTGGGGGAAAGACTTTGCCGGAAAGGACGCGGCTGAGGCTGTGCGCGACCGCGGCATTGACAAAAAGCTTGTCGGCTTTGAAATGACCGGCCGCGGCATCGCCCGCCACGGCTATCATGTATTCAAAGGTGAAAGGCAGGCAGGCATCGTGACCTCCGGAACCTTCTCTCCGACTTTGAACAGGGCCATCGGACTGGCATTTGTCGACATCTCCTGCGCCGCGGCCGGCACGGAGCTTTCCATCATCATCCGCGACAGGCAAGCTTCGGCCAAAGTGGTCAAGCTTCCTTTTTATAAAAGAGAAAAACCATGACAGCCGGGCGGCCTTCGGGCAGCGTACAGGCCGGTAAGGGACGCGGGCGTCATTTGCACCCGCGGGCGGAAAAACAATTCTTCAAAGGAGACTCAAAGGATGTCCAAACCAAATCCACAAGACAGATTCTATTCCAAAGATCATGAATGGATAAAAGACGATGGCGGCGGCACGGCCTTCATCGGCATTACCGACCATGCCCAGGAGTTGCTCACCGACATCGTGTTTGTCGAACTTCCCCCGATCGGCAAAAAAGTCGCGGCGGGCGGGACACTGGCCGTGGTTGAATCAGTCAAGTCCGTATCCGATGTTTATGCACCCGTCGGCTGCGAGGTCATCGAGGTGAACACAGAGCTTGAAAATGCCCCGGAGCTCATCAACGCCGACGCCTTCGGCACAGGCTGGATCGCCAAAGTGAGGCCTGATGACGCGGCACAGATAAAGGCGCTGATGAGTTCCGCCGATTATGATTCCCTCATCAGGGAGGAAAAGCAATAGCACATGGACTACTGCCCGCATACACAGGAAGATAGCGAGCAGATGCAGGCCGTAATCGGCGTAAAAAGCATCGACGAGCTGTTTGACGATATTCCGCAAAAATACCGGATCAAAAACATTCCCGGTGTACCGCCGCCCCTTTCGGAGCACGAAACGATGGAGCTTCTCAAATCCATCGCCGCGCGAAACAGCATGCCGTCCATGACCCTCACCGGCGCGGGCGCCTACGCTCACTTCATACCGTCTGTCGTAGGCCACATCACGGGGCGCGCCGAGTTTTACACAGCCTATACCCCCTATCAGGCGGAAATCAGCCAGGGCATTTTGCAGGCGACTTACGAATACCAGACCATGATCGCGCACCTGACCGGCACGGAAGTAGCAAACGCATCCATGTATGACGGGGCCTCGGCCATGGCGGAGGCGGCGATCCTTGCCGCAAAAATATCCGGCCGTAGCAGAATTCTAGTTGCCCGCTCTGTCCATCCGCAATATCGCCAGGTGCTTTCCACTTACCTGTGGGCCAACGGATTTACTCTGAGCGAAATTCCCTACACGGCACAGGGCCGTATAGACGAGACCGAACTGGAAAAGGCGCTCGATGATTCCGTCGCGGCGGTGATACTGCAAAGCCCGAATTTTTTCGGCTGCATCGAAGACATCCGGCCTACCGCGCTGGCCGCCCACGACAGAGGCGCCATGCTCATCGCCGGCTTCGGCGACGCCACCAGCATGGGCATTTTGGAGCCGGCGGGTGCCTGCGGCGCGGATTTTGTCGTCGGCGAAGGACAGAGTTTCGGCAACCCCCTCTACTACGGCGGTCCTTATCTGGGAATTTTCGCCGCGCGGGAAAAATATCTGCGTCGGATTCCGGGCAGAATTGTGGGCGCGACGGTCGATAAAAACGGTAAACGCGGCTTCGTCCTGACGCTACAGACACGCGAGCAGCACATCCGTCGCGAGAAGGCGACCTCCAACATCTGCTCCAACGAGGCTCTTTGCGCGCTGGCTGCCTGCGTGTATCTGACGGCCCTGGGCAAAAACCTCCGGGAACTGGCAAAGCTCAATATTTACAAGACTCAATATCTGAAAAGCAGACTTCTGGAGCTTCCCGGGTGGAACCGTGTTTTTTCAGCGCCCGTCTATAATGAATTTGCACTGGCCTACCCGGACGCGAAAGCCGCCAACGCCAGGCTAGAGGAAGCCGGCATGATCGGCGCATACGATCTGGGCCGGGATTATCCGGAATTGGAAAACACGCTGCTTTTCTGCGCCACAGAGCTGATTTCCAAACAGGACATGGACCGTGCAGTGGAAGCGCTCAGATAAGGAAGTACACATGAAGCTTATTTTTGAAAAAAGCAGGCCGGGCAGACGCGCGGCTGATCTGCCGGCAAGCGACGTGCCGCCGGTCGATTTAAACGATGCAATCGGCGAAAAATACCTGCGCGGTGATCTGGAGATGCCGGAAGTGGCCGAAATCGATCTGGTGCGCCACTTCACCAATCTCTCGCGGCGTAATTTCGGCGTGGATCTGGGCTTTTACCCGCTGGGCTCCTGCACGATGAAATATAACCCTAAAGTCAACGAAGATGCAGCCGCCCTGCCCGGTTTTGCCGGCCTGCATCCCGCAGCTTCCGAAAGCTTCGCGCAGGGGAATCTGGAGTTGATGTTTTCCATGCAGCGCCTGCTGAGCCATATTTTCGGGATGGCTGAATTCACCCTTCAGCCGGCGGCCGGCGCGCACGGCGAGCTCACCGGCGTGATGATGATCAAAAAATACTTCGAAAGCAGGGGCGAGAAGCGCGGCATTATTCTTATTCCGGACACGGCGCACGGCACCAATCCCGCCTCCGGCGCACTGTGCGGTTTCGAAACGGTCACCTTGCGTTCCAACGCCGAAGGCGGAGTGGATCTGGAGCATCTGGAATCACTGATGAGCGCAAACGTGGCCGCTTTGATGCTCACCAATCCCAACACGCTGGGCCTGTTTGAACGGGGGATCGAAAAAGTGGCGGCGCTGGTTCACGGCAAGGGGGGGCTGCTGTACGGAGATGGGGCCAATGCCAACGCTTTTTTAGGCAAGGTGAGACCCGGAGATCTCGGCTTCGATATCATTCAGCTCAATTTGCACAAGACTTTTTCCACGCCGCACGGAGGCGGCGGCCCGGGCAGCGGTCCCGTGGGCGTGTGCGCGAAACTCGCCGATTATCTGCCCGTACCCAGAATCGCAAAAAAGGGCGAAGTCTATTCCTGGTCCGACAATTATCCCCAAAGCATCGGCCGCGTGCGGTCTTTTTACGGAAACTTCGCCGTTGTGGTCAAGGCCTACGCCTACATCCGCTCGCTGGGCGCCGAAGGCCTGAGACGCGCCACGGAAATGGCCGTGCTCAATGCGAATTACATCAAAGAAAAACTAAAGCCCCATTTCGATCTTCCCTATGACCGCGTCTGTATGCACGAATGCGTTTTTTCCGGCAGCCGTCAGGCGGCACAAAACGGTGTGCACACCACCGACATCGCCAAAAGGCTCATCGATTTCGGCTTCCACCCGCCGACGGTTTATTTTCCGCTCATCGTAGAACAGGCCATGATGATCGAACCTACTGAAACGGAAAGCAAAGAAACTCTGGATGCCTTCTGTGACGCGATGATCGCCATCGCCCTGGAGGCAAGTCAAAATCCGCAGCTGGTCAAAGACGCGCCCTTCTCCACGCCGGTGGCCCGCCTCGACGAAGTGCTGGCGGCGCGCAGGCCCGATGTGACCTGGAAAAAACAATAAACGGCCCGCGGGCGGATTTTACTTTTCTATGAACCAGCCTACTGGAAATACGTTTCTGCGCAAACCTCCCTGGCTCAAAGTGCGCCCGCCTTACGACGAAGGGACCCGCAAAATCAGGTCGATGCTCGCGGGCCTCTCTTTGCATACAGTATGTCAGGAGGCCGCCTGCCCCAATATGGCCGAGTGTTTCGCCTCCGGACAAGCCACCTTTTTAATTCTGGGCAATATCTGCACACGTGATTGTCTTTACTGCAACATCCGGCACGGAAATCCCTCCCGGCCCGACGAACGGGAAATTGAAAACCTGATTGCCGCCGTGCAGAAGATGAAGCTCGCCTATGCCGTGATCACGTCCGTGACGCGCGACGACCTGCCCGACGGGGGCGCAGGGTTTTTCGCCCGGTGCATCCGCGACCTGCGCGCGGCGGTCCCCGGCTGCAAAATCGAAGTTTTGATTCCGGACTTTCGCGGAAGCGCCCAGGCGCTGGAAAAAGTCATCGCAGCGACGCCCGACGTCATCAACCATAATATCGAAGCTGCTGCGCCTTTTTATTCCCGCCTGCGGCCGCAGGGGAATTACCGCACATCTGTTGAACTGCTCGAGCGCGTCGCGCGGGCTTCGGCCGTTTCCAAAAGCGGTTTCATGGTGGGTTTCGGTGAGGGAAAAAGCGACATCTTAAGGCTTCTGGATGATCTCGCCTCCGTTTCGTGCAGGCGCGTAACGATCGGCCAGTACCAGCAGCCATCGCGCCGCCACTGGCCAGTGGCCCGCTATTACAGCCCAGACGAATTTGCGGCTCTGAAAGAGGCGGCCATGAAACTGGGCTTTGAACACGTGGAAGCGGGCCCCTTGGTGCGCAGCTCCTACCGCGCGGCACTACAGGGGGCTTAAGCGCTCAGGTGAATAATTTCCTTAGCTGAATTTTGTTGATTTTGCCCACGCTGGTTTTGGGGATGGCTTCCACAATGCGCACCGCGTCCGGCACCCCGTATCTGGGGATTTTGCCGTCCTTTGCGGCCTGGACGAGAAACTCGCGAAGTTGCGTTTCACTGACTCTGTTTTCATATCCGGGTTTCACGACAACGACCATCAGGGGCCTTTCCCCCCATTTGGCATCCGGGATGCCAATGGCCGCCGATTCTGAAACCGCCTCATGCTGGCTCATGAGATTTTCCAGGTCCAGAGAAGATACCCACTCTCCGCCTGTTTTGATTACGTCCTTGATACGGTCGGTAATCTGCAGGTAACCTTCCGGATTGATATAACCGATATCGCCCGTATGCAGCCACCCGTCGCGCCAGAGCTCTGCGGTGCGCTTGGGGTCCTTCCAGTATGCCTGCGTCAGCCACGGCGCGCGCAGACACACTTCGCCGGTGGAAACCCCGTCGTTGGCCACTTCACGCCCCTCCGGGTCAAAAAGACGCACATAAACAAAAGGCGCGGGAAGCCCGGTCATGATGAGCGTATCGACCAGTTCCTGGGGCGGCCTGCCCAGCATGTGATATTTGAGGTTGGCCCGCGTGGCCAGCGGGCAGGTCTCCGACATGCCGTAGGAGGCGTAGATTTGTATGCCTTTTTCCATCGCGGCCAGCGCCAGCCCCTTGTTGAGGCGCGCTCCGCCGATAATCACCTTCCAGCGTGACAGGTCCGCTGTAGCCGCCGACGGGTGCCCCAGCACCATCTGTAAAACGGTGGGGACGCAATGAGAATAGGTGACCTGTTCTTCTGCGATGAGCCTCAAGATCGTTTCCGGTTCATAGCGGCCGGGATAAACCTGCTTTGCGCCCATCAGCGTGGCGCCGTAGGGTACGCCCCAGGCATGGACATGAAACATGGGCGTGAGCGGCATGTAAACGTCATTGGAGCGGAAGCGGCAAACCGACTCGAAGGCCCCCTGGCTGATGATCCCCGCCTGTGTATGCAGCACAAGCTGGCGGTGCGAAAAATAAACTCCTTTGGGCAGGCCGGTGGTACCTGTTGTGTAAAAAGTGGTGGCCTTCGTGCGCTCGTCAAATTCCGGAAAGTCATAGTCCGGGCCGGCTCCGGCCAGCAGGGTCTCATACTCTCCGTCGAACGAAATGGCCGAAGCGGGTATGTGGCCGTCGTCCGTAATCAGGATGAATTTTTCCGCCGTGGTCAGCTTGTCCAGCAGAGGCTCCAGCAGGGGAAGAAAGTCGGCATGGATCAAGACGACTTTGGCTCCGGCGTGGTTCATCGTATAGAGAATCTGCTCGGGAGAAAACCGCCAGTTTTGCGTGTGCAAAACCGCGCCCATCATGGGAATCGCGAAAAAGCATTCAAGATAGCGGTGCGAGTCGTAATCGAACACGCAAACGGTGTCGCCGAACCCGACACCCAGCCCGGCCAGCGCGCCGGCAAGCCGCCCTGTCCTTTCAAAAAAATCACGGTAGGTCATCCTGAACTGGTCGCGGTAAACGATTTCCCTGTCCGGCGAGTAAACACGGGGGCTTTCGAGGATATGCCTGATAAGCAATTGATAATCGTAGCACTCACCCGGGGCGTACGTCTTTTTGCTGCCTGCTTCCATCTGATGGCTCCTTTGATGGTTCTTTGGGCGCGCTAAAATGGGAGAAAAATCATAATTGAGGCGGCGCTATCCGGCGCCGCCTCAATTATTGAAAACCCTAGACCAGTTTCAGATAATGTTTCACCAGGTATTCAGCGGTCTGCAGGGCGCCTTTGGCCGCGCCGAGCTTGGTATTGTGCGCCAGGCAGACATATTTGATACCGTTGGGGATGATCGGATCCTTGCGGATGCGCCCCACGGTCACGGTCATACCGCCGCCTTTGTCGCGATCAACCCTGGGCTGCGGGCGGAAAGGATCGTCGGTGACATCGATGAGGTGCGCAGGTGAGCTGGGCAGGTGAAGCTCGGCAAAGTCCCGGCCGTAGTCCATCATGACCCGTTTGACATCCTCGGGAGAGCAGGGCTTTTCCGTCTGCACGAACGCACATACCAGATGGCCGTCGAGCACAGGTACGCGGTTGCATGCGGCGGTGATGCCGAAAGGAGCGTTGACGATTTTATCGCCGGAGAGGCTGCCCAGAATTTTCTGGGGCTCCGTCTCCACTTTCGGCTCCTCGCCGGAAATGTAGGGAACAACATTTTCCATCATATCCATGGCCGACAGGCCGGGTGTGCGGCCCGCCCCCGACATGGCCTGCAGCGAGGTCATCATCACCTGTTTGACGCCGAAGTTGTCCAGAACGGGTTTGAGCGAGACGACCAGTCCCGCGATAGTGCAGTTGGATTTGGGGGAGATAAAGCCCTTCCAGCCGCGGTTTTTCCGCTGCACATCCAGCAGCGCCGCATGCTCCATGTTGACGCCGCCGACCAGAATCGGCGTGTCTGGTTCATAACGGAAGGCGGAGGCGGTGCTGATGACCGGTGTTGTTTTCGCGTATTTCGGTTCCAGCTCTTTGGCGGGCCCCGTGTCCATGGTCGAGAAAATGACATCAACGGATGTCGGGTCAAAAGAGGCGGCCTCTTCCACCATCATAGAGGCGATGTCGCCAGGAAGCTCTTCGGGGCACCACCAGCGGATAGAGCCGTTGGCGTCGCGCAGGGCGTCGATATATTTCTTTCCGGCTGAGCGCTCCGATGCAACAAGCTTGGTGATTTTAAACCAGGGATGACCCAGAAGACTCACGATCGCCTGCTGTCCCACGATGCCGGTTGCGCCCACAATGGCAATTTTCAACATAAATTTCCTCCAGTTTGTTCTATTTATTGTCTTTGAGTATTTGTCTTGCCTGTTTAACGTCCGCCTCTATCTGACGCTTCAAGCTTTCGGGAGAGTCAAATTTGACGATATCCCGCATCTTCTCCACAAAAAGCACATTTATTTTTTTGCCCCGCAGGTCCCCTGCAAAATCCAGCAGAAAGACTTCAAAGGTGGATGTGTAATCTCCGAAAGTAGGTTTGGCCCCGATATTGAGCGCACCCATGTAGCGTTTGCCGTCAACCATGACGAAGGCGGCATATATGCCCGGCGGCGTCAGCAGTTCTTTTTCCGTCTCGATATTCGCCGTGGGAAAGCCCAGGCCCGTGCCGCGCCCCGCACCGAAACCCACAACACCTGCGGCATTGTAGGGGCGCCCCATCAGGCGCGCGGCGGTTTTCATGTCGCCGGCCAGAATGTAGTTGCGAATCAACGTGCTGCTTACGATTTCACCGTTGATTTTGAAAGCCTCGATGACTTCCACGGAAAAACCGCAGACTTTTCCCTGCTCAATCAGATAGGCGTCATTGCCTTGGCGCGCCTGGCCGAAAACATAATCATGCCCAATAATGACCTTGCCTACCCCGAGTTTTTTACACAAAAACCCCTGCACGAAATCTGCGGCGGTTGTTTTGGAATAGGCCAGATCAAAATGAATGACGACAACCCCGTCCACCCCGCAGGCGGCCAGCCGGGCCATTTTTTCCGCCCGGGTGGTAATCAGGTAAAAAGGACGGATATTCGGGTGCAGAATCATCTTGGGATGGGGATCAAAGGTAATGACCAGCGATTTGCGACCTGCAGCTTTTGCTTCCGCGGCCAGCTTGCCGCAGATGTGCTGATGGCTCAAGTGCACTCCGTCGAAGTTCCCGATGGTGACAAACGCTCCCCGGAAATCTTCTGTTATCGATTCAATACCCTCAAATTCAATCATTGTTCTTTCCACCACCCAGACTGCCAGCGTCGAAACATAGCATTTTGAGCATTAAATTCAAGCTCATTTTAACTTGACAAGAGCCATGCTTCGGTATAGTCACTTTCGCGTGCCGAAGTGGCGGAATTGGTAGACGCGCTAGGTTCAGGGTCTAGTGGGTGTACGCCTGTGCTGGTTCAAATCCAGTCTTCGGCACCATTTTTATATTCGCTTCAGGACAGTACCAGCCGGTTATTTCATGGACGAACATTAGCCTTTAGACAAGCAAAACTTCTCCCGCCGGAGAACGCCTGCAACGGCCCGGCTTAAAAACCGACTTTTGCAAATGATTGAAAATCTGACAAACAACCTTGCCGCATATTTAAACACCTCCGTCGCTCTTTCTTTTGTTGTCGCCTATCTGGGCGGTGTGCTGATCAGTTTTACCCCCTGCACGTATCCTTTGATTCCTGTGACGGCGGGTTTCATCGGCGCGCACGGGGCCGGCTCCAGGCTGCGCGGCCTGGCCCTTTCGTTGGTCTATGTGCTGGGCATGTCGATAGTTTA
This sequence comes from Smithella sp., assembly GCA_012522275.1. Lineage (GTDB taxonomy): Bacteria > Desulfobacterota > Syntrophia > Syntrophales > Smithellaceae > UBA8904. Next base: position 7,733 of record JAAYKU010000138.1, on the reverse strand, counting down.
TGCCGCACTGGGGGCGGCGGCGGCCCTGTCCGGAAAGCTCTTCGGTCAGATGCAGACAACGCCTGTGGTCTATTTCATCATGGCCAACATCTGCCTTATCATGGGACTGGCCATGCTCGATGTTTTCAAAATTTCTCTGCCCGTGCCGCAAAGCATCATGAAATATACGGGCGGAAGCAAAAAAGGGTTTGTACCGGCTTTTCTTTTAGGCGCCGCCTCCGGTTTCGTCATCGGCCCGTGCACCGCCCCGGCGCTGGCAGTTGTGCTGGGGTTTGTGGCGCTAAAAACTCACCTGCTGCAGGGAATCGGGCTTTTGTTTGTTTTCGCTTTCGGTATGGGTACACTTCTGATAGCGGTGGGAACTTTCGCCGGGTTTGTTTCGGCGCTCCCGCGCTCGGGGGCGTGGATGACAATCGTGTCAAAAGTATCCGGCATCATTTTAATTGGCGCGGCTGAGTATTTCTTGTATACTGCGGGAACTCTCGCGTTTTAACCACAGGAGCGACATGCAGAAAAAAACATGTATTATCACGGCCCTGGTGGCGGTTTTACTCTTTGCCGCCTTCCCCGCGTGGAGTCAGTTTATTCCCAACGCACCTTTCAAGCCAAAGGTACTGGCCGCGCCGGACTTCAGCATTAAAGACATACAGGGCAAGACATTTCGTCTCTCTCAGCAGCGTGGCAAGCCGGTTTTGATTTTTTTCGGCACCACCTGGTGCCCCGGATGCAGAGCGGAAATACCTGTATATAAGCAGGTTCACGAAACCTATTCCCCGCGGGGTCTGGTCGTGGTATATATTGACATTATGGAACCGGCAGAAAAAGTTGTCCGCTTCGTCAAGGCCAACTCAATTACCTACCGGGTGCTGCTGGATGAAAACGGCGAAGTGAGCCGCGCCTATAATGTTGTCGGTGTGCCGATGATTGTTTTGCTCGACCGCGAAGGCATCGTCAAGAAAATCGGCCACAGCTCTTCGGAGATGCCTCTGGAGAAAGTTCTGACGGATCAGTGATATCCTCCGGATGTTAATCTTATAAGTGAAAAACGCAGATTCTTTTCAACCTTCTTCACTGTACGCCGATAATGAAAACTGGCAAATGAGCCTGTGACGACAGCTGCACGGATGAGGTTTTACGACAGGTAAAACCCGGCGGCGCTACCGACAGGCCATAAATCCAGGGATAAGACGGATTCAGGCAGGAAAGCTTTTTGTGCTGATGATAAAAATTGACAACCTGGCGGTGGAAAAAGCACAACCAGATAAAATCAGACACGGTCCCGTCCTGTTCATTCACGGGGCGGGCGGCACAAGCAGGTACTGGAAAAATTATCTTTCATATTTTGCCGGCGAAGGCAGACAGGCCTTTGCCATAAACCTGAGGGGGCACGCACCGTCACAGCGCGAAGAGAGTCTGGCTCATGTGACGCTGGAGAATTATATAGAGGATGTGGAAAAAGTGATCAGCCGGCTCGGCATTCATGATTGCGTACTGATCGGGCACAGCCTGGGCGCCATCATCGCGCAGAAAACGGCGGAAAACATATCCGGCATCCAGGCGCTGGTCAGCATCGCCGGCGCTCCGCCGTTTGGCATTATCCCGGCGCCCGAGGATTTCAACGTGGAGCTGCCCTATTCCGGAACGCTTGTCCGAACCATGTGGGGCATGGTCAACATGAGGCCGGTCAAGCCGACGTTTGCGATGGCTGAAAAAGCTTTTCTCAACAATATCGCGCCAAAAGACAGAAAAGAGGTTTTCGGCATGTTTGTGGCCGAATCTCTCGTGACGCTGTACCAGGCGGCACAGGGATACCCTGTTTATCCCTCACGGATGAAATGCCCAAAACTGGTCATCGCCTGCGCCAAAGACACTCTGGCGCCGCCGTCTCTGCAAAGGAGGCTGGCGGAATTTCTCGGGGCTGATTATATCGAGTATGAACAGTTCGCCCATCTGCCCATGCTGGAAAACGGCTGGGAACAATCGGCGGCAGACATAAACAACTGGCTGAATAAAACGCTTCCTCCGCCCGGGTCGCGTGAAGCGACAGCCGACTGAAAAGTATATTTTGAAAAGATTGGAAAAAGGAAGGACGTAAAATGAAGTACAGTGATGATATCTACGTTTATGAATGGGCAAACTACTTTGACAACAACTGCAACAGCTACTATATCGGTGGCGGGGTTAAGGCTCTGATCGATCCGGGGCTCACGCGCTATCTGCCTGATCTTCTCAACCGGATGGCCAACGACGGCATCAGAAAAGAGGACATCAAATATGTGATCAACACGCACTCCCATCCCGACCACTTCCAGGGCTCCGAGCTTTTTGATCCGGGGGAGGTCGGCATCGCCTTGCACCGCAAGGAGGTCGATTTCCTCAAGGGCGTCGGCGGAGAGCTCTACGGTCTGTTCGGCATCACCGTTCCGCAGATGCAGGTCAATATGCAGCTCGAAGACGGCAGGCTGGAGCTTGGCGATGAAATTTTCAAAGTAATCTGCATTCCCGGCCACACGCCCGGCTCCATCGGTCTTTACTCGCCCGCAAGAAAAGTGCTTTTCTCCGGCGACGTCGTGTTCCAGCAGAACGTCGGACGCACGGATTTTCCCGGGGGCAACGGCCAGCAGCTCAAAAAGAGCATCGTCACACTGTCGGAACTCGACGCGGAGCTGCTTTTACCCGGACACATGGGGATTGTTGAAGGGCACGACAATGTGCAGGATAATTTCAACATCATCATTCAAAACATATTTCCTTATATTTAGACAAAAAAACCGGGGGTGATTATCTGCGATGACCAACGAGGGGAACAAAGTCATTTATTCCATGATCGGTGTGAGCAAGGTTTACGACAACAAACCGGTGCTCAAGGACATCTATCTGTCCTATTTTTACGGGGCGAAAATCGGCGTCATCGGCCTGAACGGATCGGGCAAGAGCTCGCTTCTGAAAATTCTGTCCGGCACGGATCAGGAATTCCTGGGAAAAACGATCCTCTCGCCAGGCCATACGATAGGCTATCTGGAGCAGGAGCCGCAACTCGACGATACGAAAACAGTTTTGGAGATTGTCGGGCAGGGTGTTCAGGAAATAATGGATGTCGTCAACGAATACAATGCCGTCAATGAAAAATTTGCCGAGGAAATGTCCGATGAAGAAATGACCAGATTGTGTGACCGACAGGCCGAGCTTCAGGAAAAGATGGATGCTTTCGATGCCTGGGACATCGACGCGCGTTTAGAAATGGCGATGGACGCGCTGCGCTGCCCGCCCGGCGACACGCCTGTAAAGGTGCTCTCCGGCGGAGAGCTCCGCCGTGTGGCTCTGTGCCGCCTGCTTTTGCAAAAACCGGACATTCTCCTTCTGGACGAGCCGACCAATCATCTGGACGCGGAGTCCGTCGCGTGGCTCGAACACCATCTGCAGAAATATGAAGGGACCGTCATCGCCGTCACGCATGACCGCTACTTCTTGGACAATGTCGCCGGCTGGATACTCGAGCTGGACCGCGGGCAGGGCATTCCCTGGCAGGGCAATTACTCCTCATGGCTAGAGCAAAAACAAAACCGTCTGAAAAATGAAGAAAAGGTGCAAAGCCATCGCGTCAAGACGCTGGAGAGAGAGCTGGAATGGATCCGTATGTCTCCCAAAGGAAGACATGCCAAATCAAAAGCGCGCATCAGAGCCTATGAAGAGCTGCTGGGCAAAGATTATGAGCGTGAATCAGGCACGCGTGAAATTTTTATCGCGCCCGGCCCGCGCCTGGGTGGCCTGGTCATTGAAGCACAAAACGTCATCAAGGGATACGGCGACAAACTCCTGATGGACGAAATGTCCTTTTCTCTGCCGCCCGGCGGCATCATCGGTGTAATCGGCCCCAACGGTGCGGGCAAAACGACATTATTTCGGATGATCACAGGCCAGGAAAGCCCGGATGCGGGAAGCATCCGCATCGGCGAGACGGTGAAACTCGCCTATGTTGACCAGAGCCGGGAGGCGCTCGATCCGGAAAAGAGCATCTGGGAGGTGATCTCCGACGGGCAGGACACGATCAGCATCGGCGGGCGGCCCATCAATTCCCGCGCGTACGTGTCGCGCTTCAATTTTTCCGGCACAGACCAGCAGAAGAAAGTCGGGACGCTTTCCGGGGGCGAGCGCAATCGCGTCCATCTGGCGCGCATGCTCAAGGAAGGGGGAAATGTTCTGCTGCTTGACGAGCCGACCAACGACCTGGATGTCAACACGCTGCGCGCACTGGAAGACTCACTGGAGAGCTTTGCCGGGTGCGTCGTCGTCATCAGTCACGACCGCTGGTTTCTGGACCGCATCTGCACGCACATCCTCGCCTTCGAGGGAGACAGCAAAGTCCTTTTCTTCGACGGCAACTACACTGAATATGAGCAGGACTACAAAAAGAGATTCGGGGCAGCCGCCGGCCGGCCGCACAGGATCAAATACAGACAGCTCACCAGAAGATAAACGAAGCTCTCCGGGACAAAACCGAAGGCGGGCGGATTTGTTTTACGTATGCACCCCCGTCACGGAAGTTTAATTTTTCGCTTTTCCGGCTCGGGATGGGGACGGTAAAAAATGGCCACATTGCCGATGAGACCGATATGCTCGCTTTTCGTCCGGTCGGCAATTTCCTCAGAAAGTTCCTTTTTTGACTCCTTAAACTCGCCGAATTTCACCTTGATGAGTTCATGATCTTTCAGTGCGAGGTCAACCGAGCCCAAAAGCTGTTGCGTTACCCCTTTCGTGCCGATGATGACCAGCGGCTTCAGATGATGCGCCTGCGCACGCAGATATTTACGCTGTGATCCTTTCAACCCGTCCATAGCCTCTTTCCCACATATTTGATTTTGCGAAACGTACAATACAATCGCCTGCGCGGCAATAGCATTTTTCACCCGGCCGCAGCTCATTTTTATCAACCGCTCGCCACACGGTAAGATACCGCCATTATCGCGCGACACTGATTTCATTTCACAGGGTCTGACAAAAAATCTGTGGAAATGGCCGGCAAACCGTGCCATCATGCACCATCCTTGAGAAGGGAGCCTACCGCCATGAAAAAAAACATCTCCAAAACTTCCCCGCGCATTAAATTCGATCCTGATTTCGGCTCAGCCGTCGGGGCGCTCAAAGCCATCGGGGCGGGCGTCATTTCTTCAAAGGAGCTGACAAAGCATGTTTTCAGGCGCATAAAAAAGCACAATGAAAAAATCAACGCCTTCGTCACGTTGAACGAAGAGCAGGCCTTAAAGCTTGCCCGCAGAGCTGACCAGACGCTGGCCAAGGGGCATGTACTCGGGCCCCTGCACGGTCTGCCTGTCGTCATCAAAGATCAGTTCCGAACGGCCGGACTGCGCACCACCTGTGGCTTTCGTGAGTTGGAAAATTATGTGCCCCGTGAAAACGCAGTAGCAGTGCAAAGACTTGTTGATGCGGGAGCCATTATTGTGGGCAAGACCAACAGCCCCATCGGGGCAAGTGATATTCAAACCTATAACAAGGTAACGGGAACAACCAACAACCCCTGGGATGCAAAAAAGACATCAGGCGGATCCACCGGCGGCGGAGCGGCCGCGCTGGCCGCGGGCATGGGCTTTCTCGAGTTGGGGTCGGACCTGGCCGGGTCAATCCGCACTCCGTCGAACTTCTGCGGCACATGCGGCCACAAATCGTCTCTTAACCTTGTCCCCTTCCAGGGCGCCATTCCACCTTTGCCTTCGTCCATCGACCCGGGCATCAATCTGGAAGGCCTCAATGACCTGGCCGTCGTCGGACCGATGGCCCGCTGGGCGGAAGATCTGAAACTGGAGCTTTCCGTTATTGCCGGCCCCGCGCCGGAAAACGCCGCCGCCTACCGCTGGTCCATGCCGAAGCCGCGCAAAACAAAACTTTCCGACTATAAGATCGGATTCGTCACAGACGATCCCTTCTGCCCGGTTCACCCGGAAATCAAAGCAACCGTTGCCTCCGTAGCGAAGACTCTGCGGGCACAGGGCGTTAAAGTGCGCGAAGGCTGGCCCGAGGGCATCGTTTTTTCGGATATCTTTGAAACATATTTCAAGCTTCTGGCGGCTTATGTTTCGCAATCACCTGCTTTTACCGATTCCGTCATCGAGATGATGAAGCTTCTTTTTTACATGCCTTTCGGTGACACCCAGCGCCGCTTCGTAGAGGGATTGACGATTTCACACAAAAACTGGGTTGAACTGGGCCTGATCAGACTCCAGTCGCGTCTTGCATGGCAGGAGTATTTCAAAACTTTTGACGCATTTTTGATGCCCGCCAACTGTGTACCGGCTTTTGCCCATAACCATGAGCGCAACATGTGGGGCCGCATCATTGAGGCATCGGATAAGCTGCGCTACTATGTCGAGACATTCAAATGGATTTCGCCTGCCACACTGGCCGGCCTGCCGGTAACACTCATTCCCGTCGGCATGACGGCACAAAATCTGCCCGTCGGCATTCAGATCATGGGGCCTTACATGGAAGACGCCACAACACTGGACCTGGCCGCGAGAATCGAAAAAGTTTCAGGAGGGTTTACACCGCCGCCCGGTTATGATTAAAGAGAATTCAGCAGGCAAGGCACAAAGATGATGGTGGAAGTTTTTTCGACATACAACCCCGGTGAAATTGCCGTCATCAAATCCATACTGGATGGGGAGGGTATCCGTTATTTCTTTCAGGGCGAAAACATCAACCTCCTCATTGCAGCCGGCTCCCGCCCGCGCCTGCTGGTCGATGAACAAGACGTGGATCGCGTCCGCGACATTCTGCGGGAACTGGATTTCCTGTAAGGTCCGGCCTTTCTGCAGATAAAGAACAAGCCTCAGTCATCTCTTGCAATAAAAGAAATAAAAACTTTCAACCGAAGCACATTGTCGGCTTTTAATCATGGAGGTAAAGCATGAAAGCACAGTTCAGGAATTTAGTTTTTGAAGGAGGTGGAGTCAAAGGCATTGCGTACATAGGGGCGATGCAGATTCTGGAGCAGCGCGGGCATCTGGCTGGAATCAAAAGAGTCGGCGGGACAAGTGCCGGAGCGATCAATGCGCTTTTGTTTGCCCTGGGATATTCCATACCGGAACAGCGCGACATCCTTAACTCGACCGATTTCAAGAAATTCATGGACAATTCATTTGGCATTATAAGAGACGTCAATCGGCTCATTAAAAAATTCGGGTGGAACAGGGGCGATTATTTTTTGGGCTGGATAGAAGAATTGATACAAGAAAAGATGGGTAAAAAGAAAGCGACCTTTAAGGATTTAAGCGATTCCGGAAAGCCGGACTTATACGTCACGGGCACAAATCTTTCGACAGAGTATGCCGAGGTTTTTTCAGTCGAGCGCCATCAAAACATGACATTAGCTGATGCAGTGCGGATCAGCATGTCGATCCCGTTATTTTTTGCTGCCATCAGGCATGGCAAACGTGAGGATGTTTACGTGGACGGAGGGGTGATCATTAACTACCCGGTAAAACTTTTTGATAGAGAAAAATATATTGATATGGAAAACGAGCCAGATGCGGCGCGGCGAGTGGAATACTACAACCGTGAAAATGCGGCGTTCCTTTTAGACAAGCCGGACACCCTTTGTTTCTGAATTCATGTCTCAAAATGTAGATTGCATTACACTACCTGGTATGGTGAACAATAGCGAGGCAACGGAGGGAGCCCGTAGGGCGACCGTAGTTACCTCGCGCTGGAGTTTAAGG
>JAAYKU010000137.1 GCA_012522275.1 Smithella sp. | reverse complement strand
GCGAAGCCGTCTCTTACCGCCGCTCCCTTGCCCTCATTCACCGTTTTGTTGATCAGCCTGAAGTTTGCTGCGGGGTATTTGGCGGGCAGCGTCTGTATCAGGGGCCATGACGTGTCTGTCGAGGCGTCGTTTACAATGATAATCTCACGCTCCAGGCTACCCGGCAGGGGCTGGCGGACAACCTTGCGGACAATTTCCTCCAGATACTCCTGCTCATTATAAACCGGTATGACTACCGACAGAGTTTTGAATACCGATGCCTGCATGTGACCGCGTCTAAGCTTTCAACAGTTTTTTGAAAGATGATTTGCGTCAGATTCTATTTGACTATAAAAATATCTTTTTGCCTGTCCTGAAAATAAACGTGATGATATTGCGCGCCGTTGACCCGGTCGAAAAATGTCTCGCCGTTTTTCCGGCATTCCGGACAACAGCCATTGGGCAGAATCACCGCGAAAATCCTTTTACCTGTATCGGCCGCCGATTCAATGGTGACCAGTCCGCCGCAGTCGTCGCACACGCGGACGGTCTCGATCTGTTTTTCCACAATCTCATCCGTGTCGTAGTAGATATTCTTTTCACGGCGGACGTAGGCGGCGGAACCGGTAATCTGTTTTTTGAGATTTTTCTTTTTCTTCCACAGGGTCATCACATTTTTCACTTCCTGTTCAATCAGCCTGGTCACCTCCGGTGACTGGCGGATGCGCCGCTCGTCGTAATCAGGCTCGCGCACATGGGAGTAGTCGAGTCCGGCCATGGCCAGAATGATGCCTACATTCACGTAGGGCAGCGCTTTTTCGATGGAGTAGCCTCCCTCCAGAACGGCAATGTCCGGTGCGAGCTTCTCATTCAACAGAGCGTAGCCCCGGGCGCTGAAGTTCATGTTGGTGATCGGGTCGCTGTAATGATTGTCCTGACCCGCCGAGTTGATGATGATTTCCGGCTTGAATTCATCGAGGATTGGAAGAATGACATTGTCCAGAGCAAACAGGAATCCTTCATCCGATGTGTGCGGGGGCAGGGGGATGTTGATTGTTGCGCCCAGCGCGTTGGGGCCGCCGAAATCCTCGATGTAGCCCGTTCCGGGGTAAAGGGTCCGTCCGTCCTGATGCATGGAAATGCAAAGCACATCAGGGTCGTTCCAGTAAATATCCTGTGTGCCGTCTCCGTGATGGCAGTCTGTATCGACGATGGCGATCCGTCTGACGCCGAAGGTGTGGCGGATATATTCAACCATTACCGCTTCGATATTGATGTTGCAAAAGCCGCGGGCGCCGTGGGCAACCAGCATGGAGTGATGCCCGGGCGGCCTCACCAGGGCGAAAGCGTTTTGCACCTCGCCGGTGAGCACTTTTTGCGCCGCCGTTATCGCTCCGCCCGCGGAGATGAGGTGAGAGCTGGTCGTCAGGTTTTGTGCATCCGGAACACAGATATGGCAGCGGTTGACATCCGCGTAAGTGGCGATGCCCGGTTTGTATTCCACGATGTTGGGGAAATCCAGCAGGCCTTCTTCGAAAACCTGATCCTGTGTGTACAAAAGCCTTTCTTCACGTTCCGGGTGATTGGGGGAGATGGCCCAGTCGAACGCCGGGAAGAAGATCAGGCCGGTTTTTTTTGTTTTATCGGACATTATTTTTACCTTTCAGCGCCGGAGGCAATCAGTCCAGGTTTTATCTGGACTTTCACGCGTATGTTTTTTCCTGTTGTGCAAAAATCACGGATCATATTGAACTCCTGTGATTCCGTTACTTCAATCGCGAGGTCTTCCGGCCTTGCCCCCATGGCAACAGCTTTTTCTCTGAGTACGGCTTTGCCTGTATCTATTGCGTCTGAAAGAGAGAAGTGACGCGGGATGTTCCGGATTAAACCTTCTTCACTGATGACAAGCTCGCCTTTTTCCGTATCCGCCAGAATCGTGACTTCCGCGGTTGTCCTGGCCAGCGCCACGCCCAGGGCGTTGGACACCTCAAAATGACGCGGGATCGAGTGAGGGCAGCCCAGGTTTTTGGCAATGAACGGGGCCAGGGCCGCCGGGCCTCCCGCGACATACAGCATTTTAGGCTCGACGATCTTTCCTTCCAGCAGCTCGTGGATAGTATACACCGGTTTGTTATTGACTTCGGCGATGGTCATCCGGATCTGATCCGCAATCAGAGAGGCGGTTTTTTCCACGATGACTCGCGCCGCGTCCTCCACGCTCATTGCAAGTTTTACGGCGATTTTTTCAATTGCGTCGCGGGCTTTTTGCATGTCGCCTATGTGTGCGACGCCGTGCACGATCATGGCGTCCGTCGGCGTGGCCGTCCGGCCGCCGAACGCGGCGGCGGGGCCTTCGCGCTTTGGCCCGATGGTCAGTCCGTCCTTTGCGACCTCCACAACACTGTCGCCCCCGACGCCTATTGATTTAGTGTACAGGCCGCGGATCAGCGTTTTGCGGCCGTTGATCGTTACGCCGGAAGGCTCCAGCAACGGTACGCCGTCGGCAAAAACGGAAATGTCCGTCGTGGTGCCGCCGATGTCCAGGGCTACAGAGTCTTGTGTCATGTCCGTGGTTGCCAAAATACCCAT
>JAAYKU010000136.1 GCA_012522275.1 Smithella sp. | reverse complement strand
TACCGAAAGTCGGGGACGAGCGCCTGATGTCCACGGCCACATCGAAGACTGAGCCGTGGACCACCCGCACCAGCTTCCCCTGCGGTTGTTGAATCTGATAGTGTAGGCCGCGCAAAACATTTTTCACGGACCGGGAGTGATTGTCCTGCACAAACGTTGTGTCCAGACCGGTGGCTTCCCTCCAAGCTTGCTGGTTGAAGCTTTCGTGAAAGACGCCGCGCGCATCGCCGAAAACATCCGGTTCGATAACGAGCACGTCAGGTATTGCGGTTTTAATAATATTCATACTGATCTGCTCCCGGCTGACTGTAAATGGTTCATACGGACAGGGCTTACGCTTGCTGCAAAGACGGCGGCTGTCGCTCAACATGCCTGGATTGCCCGGTCAGTGATTATCGAACGTCACTCTTTCTTCGAGGAGTCTTTCCAGGTAGTCGCGGTAAGAGGACTTCGGTGTTTCATCGATAACCTGCTCCATTTCCTTTCTGTCCACAAAGTTCATGCGAAAGGCGATCTCCTCGAGGCAGGCTATTTTCAGCCCCTGGCGCGCCTCCAGCGTGCCGATAAAATGGCTCGCTTCCAGAAGGCTGGTGTGTGTGCCCGTGTCGAGCCAGGCGATGCCGCGCCCCAAAGGCACGACGTGCAGCTCGCCGCGGCGCAGGTATTCCATGTTCACATCGGTGATTTCCAGCTCGCCCCTGGCCGAAGGCTTCATGGACTTGGCGATTTCTACAATGCGTTTGTCATAAAAATACAAACCGGGCACGGCATAGCTGCTTTTGGGCCGGGCGGGCTTTTCTTCAATGCTTACCGCCACGCCGTCGTCGTTGAATTCGACCACGCCGTAGCGCTCCGGATCATTTACATAGTAGCCGAAAATGACCGCGCCATCTTTGAAGTTCTTTACAATTTCGCGAACGCCCATCTTGCCGTAAAAGATGTTGTCCCCCAAGATCAGACACACCGCCTCCCCGGCGATAAATTCCTCGCCGACCAGAAATGCCTGAGCGATGCCTTTGGGCTCCGGCTGTACTTTATAGGACAGCTTTATCCCCCAGCGGCTTCCGTCGCCCAGCAGTGCCTCAAAGCGCGGCGTATCCTGCGGTGTGGATATGATCAGGATGTCGCGTATGCCCGCCGACATAAGCGTGGACAGTGGATAATAAATCATCGGTTTGTCGTAAACCGGCTGCAACTGCTTGCTGGCTACCAGCGTCAGCGGGTAGAGCCTGCTTCCGGCACCTCCTGCCAGAATGATTCCTTTTTTTATTCCGCTCATGAATTCTCTCCGGTCATTATTAGCTCATAGCTCATGGCTCATAGTCTGAGGAAGGAAGTTTATAGTTCATTTTGAACGGATTTAATAGAATTTATTAAACTGTTCAACATTTTCACAATTTCTGTGGCCTCCAACCTCAGTTCATTTAAAGTTGAAGCGTCTATCCATTTGTGCCTGTAGAATATTTCCAGAAGCGTTAGAGCCTCGTATATCGATCCACGTGCGATAATCGGCTATGTTCATTGAAACCGAGGCGCTTGCCGCTTCCAGCTGTTCTACCAGTCTGTAATGTTTCCTTGCAGTATCAATGCTTCCTGCAGCATTGATTATCTTACAGACCCATTCAACAGACCTCTGCCATACCAAAAGTTTCTCATATCCGAAGCCAGAGGCGTCCTTCATAAAATACACCCTTATGCCTTGAAAGCTTCCTGTCACGAGCTATAAACTATGGACTATTATTTTCCACCTCCGCCCCGATGAATCGGGGCACCTCCGCCGGCGGAGGACAAGAAGGATGCGCTTCGCGCTTTATTGACCATTCATTCTGAGTTTTACAACCCGTTCGTGCTGAGCCTGTCGAAGCATACTTTATCCTTTATACTTTATCCATGAACCACTAGCCACCATCAGCTCTTACCATACATCTTCTCATAATATTCCCGGTAGGTGCCGTCGGTGACGGAGGCGATCCAGGCCTTGTTAGACAGATACCAGTCGATGGTTTTTTCCATGCCTGCGGCAAAGGTTACCTGCGGGGTCCAGCCCAGCTCGGTGCGGATTTTGGTGGCATCGATGGCATAGCGGCGGTCATGGCCGGCGCGGTCTTTAACGTAGGTAATGAGCGACCGGCGGTCCTTGCCGCCGGGGAGTTTCCCGGTTTTTTCGTCGAGAAGGTCGCAGATGGTCTGCACGACTTCGATATTCTGTTTTTCGCTGTTGCCGCCGATGTTGTATGTTTCGCCGACTCTTCCTTTGTGCAGTACCGTCCGGATGGCTTCGCCGTGGTCGATGACATACAGCCAGTCGCGGACGTTTTTCCCGTCGCCGTAAACCGGAAGAGATTTTCCCTGAAGGGCGTTGTTGATGACCAGAGGGATCAGCTTTTCCGGAAACTGATAGGGGCCGTAGTTGTTCGAGCAGTTGGTGATGAGAACCGGGAGGCCGTAGGTGTGAAAATAGGCGCTGACCAAGTGATCGGAAGAGGCCTTGCTGGCGGAATAGGGTGAACGCGGATCGTAGGGGGTGGTTTCCTGAAAGGCGCCTGTCTCCCCCAGCGAGCCGTAAACTTCGTCGGTGCTGACATGCACAAAGCGGCAGCCTTTTTCAGAGGCATCAACTCCGGGCGCGGGTGTTTTAAGCCACGCCTCGCGCGCCGCTTCCAGCAGGTTGAACGTTCCCAGAATGTTGGTCCGGATGAACTCGGCAGGACCGGTGATGCTTCTGTCCACGTGGGATTCTGCGGCAAAATGCACCACCGTGTCTATCTGCTGTCCGGAAAAAATATCCTTGACCAGGTCCGCATCAACGATGTCGCCTTTCACAAAAAGATAGCGCGGGTCTTTCTCCACATCGGCCAGATTGGCGGGATTCCCCGCGTATGTGAGCTTGTCGAGATTGACAATCCGGTCGTCGGGATTTTGTTTCAGCATGTGGCGGATAAAGTTCGAGCCGATAAAGCCGCATCCGCCGGTAATCAGTATTCGTTTCATGTTTTTGTTGCTCCTTTATGCAGTATTCATTTTAACTTGCTCCTCTTCTAAAAGAGAGCCGGGTTGGATTTTAAAGCAGTCTGCGTTAAAAATCTCCTTTTAAAAGCAGTTGCCTGCAGGTGGCGGCTAGATGTCGGGTTTTTCCATCTGCGGTGCGGACTGCCGCCTGTGGTCATCGTATTTTTTCCAACCCTCTGATAGCCCAAACGGTGCGCCCCGACCGCGGCTTTTTTATGAAACCTTTCGTTTTTATCATTTTTCTGTCTTTTTTAAAGGGGAGACGTCGATTACAAAACGCTTTCGTTTTCCTGGGGGATATATTCAGGCACAATTTCCTTCAGTTTGTCTTTAATTCCCTGCGCATCGTGGCGCGATGCTATCGCCAAAAGCTCATCGATCCGCCGGTAAAGCTCGCTCCTGGCTTCCTCCGGTTCAGACGCGCCGTTGAAACAATTTTCCCCACGCAGCACCATCACATTTTTATGCGTGGTAGATAAAATATTTTCTCCTTCCGTGATCAGCTCCTCATAGAGTTTCTCTCCTTCACGCAGACCGGTATAAACAATACGTATATCCTCATCCGGCTCTTTTCCCGAAAGGCGGATGAGGTCGCGCGCCATATCGGCTATTTTAACGGGCGTTCCCATTTTTAAAATAAAAATTTCGCCGCCTTCCCCCATCATCCCCGCCTGCAGAATCATCTGTGACGCCTCCGGTATGGTCATAAAGAAACGATTGACCTCCGGGTGCGTGACGGTAACAGGACCGCCGTGGGCTATCTGACGACGGAAAAAGGGGATTACGGATCCGGATGATCCGACGACATTTCCGAATCTAACCGCCACGAATTTTGTGCCGTTGCCGTTGCAGCATTGCATGATCAGCTCCGTCACGCGTTTGCTCGCGCCCATGACGTTGGTCGGGCGAACCGCCTTATCAGTGGAAACCAGGACGAAACGATCCACATGATGCTTGATCGCCATATCCATGACCACCCGGCTGCCGATGATATTGTTATAAACCGCCTGCCAGGGGTTTTTCTCCATCATCGGAACGTGTTTGTAGGCGGCCGCGTGAAATACGACATCCGGCTTGTATTTTTCAAAAACCCTGTCCATGAGGGATTCATCCTGCACCCGCCCGAGAACCGGCTCGAAGTGGTGCAGGCAGCGCTCGTGGTGCATTTCTGTCTGGATGTCAAACAGATTCAGCTCGCTCGCGTCGAGCAGAATGACTTTTGCCGGTTGATATTTCACAATCTGACGGCAAAGTTCAGAACCGATGGAACCGCCGCTGCCCGTCACCAGGATGACCCGGCCGTCGAGGTAGTCGCGGATGCCTTTATTGTCGAGCCGGGCGGGCTTGCGGCCCAGCAGGTCTTCGTAACTGATGTCGCGCAGCATCTTGGCGCTGACCCGGCCGTCAATCAACTCGCCGATGCCCGGCAGTATTTTGTGAGAAACACCCGTGGCGCGGCAGGCGTCCACAATCCTGCGGATCGCCTCGCCTCCGGCGGAGGGCAGGGTGATGAAAATCTGGTCGATATTGTCCCGGGCGACAATGGCGCCCAGACGGTCTGTATTCCCCACAACACGTACACCGTGAATGGTCAGCCCCTGTTTTGCCGGATCATCATCGATAAACCCCACGACATTATAATTCAGTGTCTTGTTTTCTTCAATTTCCCGCAGAATTTTCTCACCCGCCTGGCCGGCGCCCAGAATCAGAACTTTCGGCGCGTGGGGAGAGTGCACAGGCTCATTATCCGTCCCGATTTGACGCTGAATTGTATAATAGTAGCGTATCGCCATACGCAGGCCGCCGGTAAGCACGAAAGTGAGGATGCCGTCGGCTAAAAAAATGCTGCGTGAATAGCCTTCGAACCTGTGCAGAGCCAAAACGATCAGAACGACAAGCATTGTGGACAGCAGACAAGCGATGGCCAGAAGGCGTATATCGCGCAAACTCGTAAAGCGCCACATGCCGGTGTACAGACCGCTGAAGAGATAAACCAGAAATTTCAGGGGGATCATCCAGACAAGCAGGCCGGCAAGCTGCATGACATCTTTATTGCCGAGGTAAAACTCATAGCGCACCAGATAGGCCAGAAAGAGCGAAACGGCAAAAAAGACTATATCCAGAAATATCAGCAGATAAAATTTGGGGTTTTTTAATTGTGCCTTCATAACCATGATCTGTCAGACTCCGGCATCTAAAACTTCCAGCAGGCGGGTTCAGGCATTCGTTTCATATCCAAGGATATATCTATCACACAGACATCCGGGAAGGACGAAAATTTGTTCCGCAAACCTTCCCGGGGCGCTGGTTCCGACACACAATGTTATTATGGTTTCATTTATCACACTTTGTTTCAGATTGACACACAAACCTGCCGTGTAAAAAGAGTGGCGCAAAGGCAAAAGGGAAGGGGTTAAGGGATCGGAAAAGAGGACGCCGCGGCGTCCGGCCGGGGCTGCTCGATAGACACGATTCCGGAAATGGAATGCGCGCTCACGTGGGCGACGCGGGCGACTCAAAAGGAACGGTAACTTTGTAAACACCACCGCTTAGTACGGTCTGCACCGGGTAGATGGCTTTTTCATAAACTTTCAGCATGGCCCGGTTGTTTTCAAGAATGTCGGCTCTCAGCCCCGCAATTCCCTCCTCGCGCGCCGCGCGGATCAGGAGATTGAACAGGTAGGTGGAAATGCCCATGCCCTGATAGTTTTCATCGACAATGAACGCCGTATCGGCAAAAGGATCATCCTGAGATTTGACGTAGCGCGCCTCGCCGATAATTTTTTCGACACCCGCCTCGTCAATGATCGCCACAATGGACATGGTGCAGCGGTAATCCACATTGACATATTCCTGCATCCTTTTATGAGGCATTGTTTTGATGGGGCTGAAGTAGCGGTAATAAACCGCCTGGTCGGAAAACCGGTAAAAGAGCCTGCGCATCTCCTCTTCGTCGGAAGGCTTGATGGCGCGGAAACGAACGGTCAAGAGGTCCTTAAACCTGTGTGAACAGGCGATCTTTTCCGGATAAAGGTGCCCGGATTCGGCAAAATATATCTGATCAGCATAAATCATTTTTCTTTCTTTTGCCTGGCGGACCAGCTCCTCGCGGTCATCGGGATGGGCGATTTCAATGATCGCCTGCGCCCTTTCGCGAAGGGTCTTTCCCATCAGATACGCCACGCCGTATTCCGTCACCACCATGTCCATCGATTCGCGGTTGGTGAACTGAAAGGGGTATTCATCGAGAGAGACTTTGATATTGGGCTGCCCCTTGCGGTTGCGGCTCGGCAGAGCGAAAATCGTCCGGCCGTTTTTCGCCTGGCCGGCTCCGGCGAAAAGCTCCTGGACATTGCCCGGGCCGGCGGTCACATTCCCCTTGCCGGTATGCAGTGCGATATCGCCGGTCAGGTCAACCTTCCGGGCGGGGAAAATGGCGACCATGTTTTCATTGAGGGCGATCGTCCACGGGTCCATGACAATGTCCTGCGGCTGAAATTCCAGAAGCGGGTTCATGTCCAGCCACTGCATCAGCTCTTTGGTGCCGATAACGTAAGAGGCGCAGGACTTGCCGCGAAAGACGCCTTTATAGCGGTTGCTCACCGCGCCGCTTTTGACCAGGTCCATCAGAGCGTCCGTAAAAAACGGAGAGTGAATGCCGAGATCTTTTTTGGTCGCCAGCGCCTTGGCCAGAGCCTCGAAAAGCGGCCCGAGTCCGTAGGAGATGCAACTGCCGTCACGGATTACCTGCGCGATATTGGCGGCTATTTTCAGATAGACATCCTGCAGCGGCCAGCGGTTGACATAGTAGGGCGGGTCTGTGGCCCTGATGAGGTAATTGAACTCGTCCACATGCACCAGTGTGTCGCCCATCGTCCGGGGAATCTGGTCGTTTATCTCACCGACGACTATTTTGGCCATCTCCATGGCCTGCCTTTCCGCGGACACACCCACCAGATAGGCGTAGCCGTTGTCGTCGGGGGGGGTTATCTGGATGAAGGCGGCATCGATGTTTATCGCACCTGCCTTGAAAAGCCAGGGCACGCGTGAAAAACGGCTGGGAATCAGGTCAACTCTCCCCTGACTGATCGCGTCGGAGGCGATCCATCCGGAAAAGAATGTTTTCAGGCGGAATTTTCGCGCGTAGCGTTCATCTATCGCCACCAGGTCACCCAGACTCACCAGTTGGATCAGCTCCAGATCCTGCAGGTTGATTTGTTCGGACTCCATCAGATTTTTGACCATGGTCCGCGGCTCCGCCATGCCTGTGCCCAGAAAAATCCGCATGCCGGGATCGATTTTAGACAACACATGTTCGGGGGTTACAATTTTTCGCTTCCACATAAGATCTTGCCCATCCACAGATGATATGCCGACATTGCCGCCCGATACTTTCTTGATATTTTTACCACGGGCCGGTTTTCTCGTCCAATAACGGTATAAGGACTTTTTAGGCATTTCTCTTTCAGTCAAACATTTCCCTGTCGCGCCTGTACCAGTAATCGGGAATGACCCGATACATAAACCGGGAAACCGGGCCGATGTATTCATTGTTTCTTTTATCGAATTGGACAGCCTTGATGATCATGTCTTTAATTGCCTCTTTATCCCCTCCCCTGTTGAATATGTTGTAGGCGCAGGAAAAAAGCGGGCTGTACATGTTTTTCTTTTCCAGATACTTGTACACGTTGCGGACCGTACTGGGGCCTTCCGGCGTGCCGTCGATTCTGCTTAACACCTTTAGATTTGTTTCAATGGGATTGCTTGTGTAGAGTTCATAGAAATACTTTCCGTAGCGGTAGTTTTTGCTCGCCATGGAAGAAACGGTGACATACATGTCGCCCACGCCCGCCTGGGAGTGAAAAGCCTGAAAGCTTCCGCCCAGAACGCGCGTCAGCGAGCGGATCTCCACGCCGGAGCGTGCGAAGATGGTCCCGGCGATCGAATCGCCCAGATCCAGTGAATCGGAAAGCCCTTTGATGTTGGCGACGATATTTTTGAGCGCGCCACACGCCTCCACGCCGATCTTGTCAAAATTATAGTAGGCATTGAGCTCCTTGCGGTTAAACATCAGCAGATGGTCTTTGATGATATGGGCCGCGCGCCGGTCGCCGGCAACCGTCAGGCAGACAGGTTTGCCCAGCGCGATGTCCACATCAAAAAAAGGCCCGCCGAAGCACACCACCTGGTATTTTTGCTCCAGGTTATACAAATGATTGTGAATCAACTGCGATGGAGTGATGAGCTCTCTGGATTTCTCGTCTGAGATCAGGCCCTTGATCGGAGAGATCAGGCAGGTGTTGCCGGGCTTTTTATCGATCATCGGCTTGAGATAGCTGAGCATTTCCGGCAGCCGGTTCATCGTCAGGCAAAGCATGATAAAGTCGTTATGCTCGACGATATGCTCGAGGTCGTTTGTCGCGTAAACTTTCTGCGACAGCCTGGGCACTATGTCCATGCCGCCCAGGCGTACGGACAAGTCCTCGGTCAGGTGAATGGGATTGAGTCGATCCCGGTTGATCGCCTTGCAGACATCCGCGTTATGGTAATAAATGGCGACACGCTTGTTGTCGCGCCCCAGTTTATAGGCGAATGAGGTGCCGAGACGGCCCGGTCCGATAATGGCAACCCTGGTTGTGTCTAAATTGGAAGTAATCATTCATGCATGCTCATCATTTAAATAACGGATTTATTATATTGAACATTTTATCCGGAAGTCAACTTCTAATAGGCTTTGGGCAAAAAGTAAACAAAATTCCACCTGCCGCCTTTTTTGGTTGCATTATCTCGGTGGATTGTTTAAAAATTTAAAAAATCAGGAAATACGGGGCGGAAACGGCCGCCAATGGTGCATCCATGGCTCAGGAAAAGATTATCCATTACCCAAGCGGCGCGATAAAGGAAAAAAAATATCTAGAGGAAGGAAAGATGGAGGGGGAATACACATCTTATTTCCCCAGCGGACAGATCATGTCGCGTCTTCATTTTACCGCCGGCAGGAAAAACGGCCCGGCCGTCAGCTACTTTGCCAACGGGCAGGTCAGGGAAACAACAACTTTTGTCAACGACAAAATGTCCGGTTCATATGTTTCCTACTTTGAAAACGGCCATGTGCGCGAGGAGGAGTTCTACAAAGAAGGGAAGCTCAACGGCACTTATCGCCGCTATTTCAAAACAGGCGAACTCAGAGAAGAAGAGAATTTCCGTGACGGAAAGTTCGACGGAGAATATGTCTGCTACTATAAAAGCGGGCAGATTAAAGAAAAGGGCGCCTTCAAAAACGACAAGCGCGAAGGCGATTACGTGGCCTACTATAAAAACGGCAAGATACGCGAGCAGGCAACCTATCAAAACGGCAATCTGAAGGGAAAGTTTCTCACCTTTGGAGAAAACGGCGCCCCAGCCGACCAGGACATATCTGACGAAGAATCGTCCGGGCGCGTCTGGGAGGAAAAAGACATTGCCGACCTTTTACACGACCTGAGTCATTTCGATCAGAAAAAAAAATGACAAGATTTTTGATTCGGGGAGACAACCGCCATGATCAAGTCTATCCTCATTCCCGTTGACGGATCCGCCAACAGTGGCGTTGCCATTGATTACGGCATCTATATTGCTCCGAAACTGGAAGCATCTGTAACCGGCCTGCATGTCATCGACATGTATCTGATTCAGGGCCCGATGATGAGCGACGTTACCGGCACCGTCACCATGCCTCCTTACGACGGTTTTTTTGACGTCATCGAAACATCACTGAAAGAAAAGGCCGACAAGGTCCTCAAAGATTTCGATGACCGTTGCCGGGCGGCCCGCGTGCAATGCAGCGCAAAAAGAAGCATCGGCAAAATCAGCGATGCCATCATCGAAGAGTCTGAAAAGGCCGACCTGATACTGATGGCGAAAAAAGGTGAGCACCTCCATATCAGGGACAGTTCACTTCTCGGCTCGGTGGCCGAGGTCGTCATCCGCCGCTCGGGAAAACCGGTGATGGTTATTCCGCCGGGCTTTTGCGAGATCGAAAGCATGGGGCTGGCCTACGACGGCAGCGCCTCCGCCCGTAAAGTGCTGGAATTGTCCCTGTATATTTCGGAAAAAGCGAAGTGGCCCATCACCACCCTCATCATCAACAAAGACGGCGCAAAGGCGGCCGAGCTTGCCACCGAAGTCGAAGATCTGGCCCAGGAGGCCCAGGCGGACTGCGAGGTGATTATTTCAGAGGGACGCGAAGCGGATGTAATAATCAATTTCATCCGGGAGGGAGCGGTTGAACTGATGGCCATGGGTGCTTACGGCCACAACCGCCTGCGCGAACTGTTTCTGGGCAGCACCACTTCACAGGTCATCCGCAAAAGCACAATTCCCGTTTTGCTGATGCGCTAAATTCCGTTTTCCAACTGTTGCGGCACCCTCGATGACAAGCCCGTCCTGAATTATCTGAAGCCAGGCGGCAAAGTCAAAAGGGGGAGGCCTCTCTAAAGAAACTCGAATTTTTTCAACGGCTCCAGCAGATCGTATCTGGTCAGATCATAGTGCAGGGGGGTGAGAGTAACATATCCCGCGGCAAGCGCGCCCGTGTCCGTTTGTGTATCCCGCGGCACGGGTTTTTTCTCACCCGTCATCCAGTAATAGGTATTGTCGCGCGGATCCACACGCTTGGAGAAGGACTCGATGGTTCTGCCCCGTCCCTGGTGCACAACTTTTATACCGCGGATTTCACCTTCCGGCAGGCATGGCACATTCACATTGAAAGCGCCTCCGGCCAGTGAGGCGTCGGCCCTGAGCAGCTTGACAAGCTTGCCCGCCACGCGGGCGGCATAAGAAAAATCCGCCTCATCCCTGTGGGAATCGAGTGAAACCGCCATGGCGGTCACGCCCATCATCGAGGCTTCCGTCGCGGCGGACACCGTGCCGGAATAAATCACATTGTTGCCGCAGTTCGCCCCGCGGTTGATGCCGGAGACAACCATATCCGGAGTCTGCCCGGCAAGCTCCTTGATGCCGATTTTGACGCAATCCGCCGGCGTACCGTAAACCGCGTAGCCCAGAAAAGAGCCGCCCTTGGTCGCGTTGCGGACCATCAGGGGGCGGAAAAGAGTTATCGCGTGGCCTACCGCACTTTGCTCGATCTCGGGCGCGACGATCAGGCAGTCCGCATCTTTGGATAGCTCCTCGTAAAGCGCGGAAAGACCGCGGGCATAAATCCCGTCGTCATTGGTCAGTAAAATTCTCATTTATCGAACATCCATCCCTTTGCTACTTTACCTGCACCAGCTTCCCGTTTTCCACCTTCAGGATGAAGGCGTTTTTGTAGGCGACACGGCTGTCGCGGAAGGAAATGCATCCGGTCGCGCCGCAAAATCCCGTCACCGCCTGCAGCGACCGTATAAAGTCGGCGCGCGAGCCCACGGCGCTGCTTTCCAGTACACGGATCACCAGCCGTGTGGTGTCATAGGTCAGAGCCTCCATGCCGGCGGGCTCCCTGCCGTAGGCCGCGTAGTAGGCGTCCACGAAATCGTTTGTTTCCGGCAGAAAGCCGTTCACATAAAAACTGTCCGTAAAAAAAGCCCCATTGAGATACTCCCCGCCTTTTTTCAGCAGTTCGGGCGAATGCCACAAACTGGTCCCTAAAAGTTTAACGCCCCGCACGCTGTAAAAGGCAAGCTGGGAGGTAATCATTTTAACACGGAATGCCGAATCGGGGATGAAGATCGCCTCGAAATCGAGAGGCTCGTGCTCTTTGGCCTCTTGCCTGGTCGCGTATGTCTTTCCCGGCCGCACCATCTTGTTTGCGGTAAGCTTTTGTATCTGCGCGGTGAAATCCGTCTGTGACTTATTGTAGGAAACGCTCCTGAGCAGCTTCCCCCCGATTTTCCCCACTTCGGAGCCGAACAGCCCGAGCATCTCCTCACCGTAATCATCTTCCGGATATAAAATGGTGAATATAGCGACATTGAGCGTGTCGAGGGCGTAGCGGGCCAGCGCCTCCGCCTGTTGAGACGGCGTAAGAAAATGCTGAAAGACATACTCGCCCGTCTGTGTAACACCCTCTTTGGAAGAAATCAGTATGAGCGGAACTTGACGCCGCTGGGCCTCGGCCGCCGCGGCAACCGCATCGGAAGCGCCGCACACGGCGACAATCGCCATCACTTTTGCCTGGTCGGCAAGATAGGCAACCGCCTGCTTTATTCCACCGGCGTCTTCCCCTCCGTCGGCGACAGCTATTTTCCAGGGGGAGGAAGAATAGTGGCTGAAAATCTGAGCCGCCAGAAGCGCGGCGTCGAGAGCTTTTCTGCCCTCATCGGCAAAACGGCCGGAAAGGGGAAAGATACAGCCGATGGCCTGGCGGTCCGCCAAAACGGGCAGGGGAACCATCACGGAAGGCTCGCCCGGCTCCGCCGTTTCCTCCGGCGGACCTGCCTGAGCCGGTTCGGCCGCCCGCTCGACGATTTTCACATCGGACACTTCCGCGTGTTTCTCGGCCACAAAAGGCCCCTTCACGCATCCGGCAAGAAGCGCCAGCAGAAACACGAAAGACAAGACAGCCGACAGACGGTAATTGTTCATTTAGCCTCCCTGATCAGTTTCAAGATATAGGCACGTACTTCTTTTGCCAGGCCGGACTTTTCGATCATCACGGTGATCTCATTGTTGTGATTGAAAGCGGAGGGGGTGAAATTATGACTCCCGACAAACACCAGTTTCTGATCCACCACAACCAGCTTCGTGTGCGTCGTCCTGCCCGGTTCATCCATATAAACCTTCACGCCTCTTTTTTCCAGAATGTTTTTTGTTTTGGTATTCTGTCGGGCAACGCTGCCTGCCGGGTCGG
>JAAYKU010000015.1 GCA_012522275.1 Smithella sp. | reverse complement strand
GCATTCTTCGAGGGTTCCGTCTTGCGAATGCCCCTCGACAAAGATGATTTCCGTTTTCGCGCCGAGGCCGGCAGTTCGCAAAACGGCCTGTTCGATATTGCCCTTTTCATTTCGGCAGGGGATGATGACAGAGCAGGTGATATCTTCCGGTTTTTTCCGCTTGAGCAAGGGGCGGGCGATCAGTATTTGATTGACGGAAAGTTTCCAGAAAAATGGCAGGTTGGCTACGAACTTGTTGACAAAGGCAGACAAAAGAGGAACGTAAAACGGCATCAGGCAACGGTAGCCTTTTTTTATCACCTCGAAGTCGTTCAAATAAAGCAGATTGGCGATGTGCTCCAGGGGCAGCCAGTGCTGCAGGGGCTGTTTCATGCGCAGGCGCATCATCTGTGCAAGCTTTAAAAAAGGCTCCCACAGGTAATTGTAATATACGATAACGACGCGCGTTTCCGGCTTGCATACTTTGTGCAACTGCTTGAAGGCCATCTGAATGTCGTCAACATGGCCGATGGTTTCCACTGCAAGCACATAGTCGAATTTTTCCTCTGTCTGAAGATTTTCCAGATCGCCGACCTCAAATTGCAAATCAGGAAACTGCCTTTGAGCCAGTTCGACCATTTTGGGGCTTATATCGACGCCCAGGCCTCTTTTGGGCTTGAGGCTTGCAAGCAGCTCTCCCGTACCGCAGCCGATTTCAATTACAGAAGATTCAGGGGGGATTACAAACTGAAGATATTTTTCGAGTTCCCCGTGATAATAGGCCCCTTTTTTTCTCCAGTATTTCCTTTCGGCCGCAATGCTGTCGAAATACTTAATTCTTTCAGATTTGGTCATATACCGTGCGGTCCAGTCATTGTAGTGGTTTGCAAAAATCAGTAAATCTATTGCACGGGCTCCGGAAGGCGTCCATAACTGCGTGAATGAGCCTGATTTCCGCCCGTGCGGGAATGATCAAAGAGGTATTTAACGGTGATTTCTGCAGCCTTTCCGGATTGCAATGCTGTTTCATACGTAGAGCTTTGCCAAACCCTGCGTAACCGGCAATGTCGTCATACCGGCGAAGGCCGGTATCCAGTGTTATCAAGTGCTTTCTGGATTCCGGGTCAAGCCCGGAATGACTAGAGGAGGTATTATTCAAAGGTTTCATACGAAAAAAAGTTCATGCAGGCAAGGCCATTTTCCCGAGATCACAGACAATCTCCTTTGTTTGGGGCAGGTCTTGATATTGCCTGCCGGATGCTTGCAAAAGGCGACATGTCAAATGTAAATACAATTATGAAGCTGTCAGCAGGAGTGATAATGTCTGATTCTCCCTTCGTGGAAAACGTTCATGTTCTCCCCCGGGGCCACGCAGACATGAGCATGATTTGAGGGGTCTATTTTCGCAGTAATGACCATCTTGTCGATTTGTATGAATTGTGCGATGGTTTCGTATCTACTGGATCCGTACGGGAGGCAACATCGAGCAATGGAAAGTGATACTATCAGGAAACCGCGTGTTCTCGTTATGGCTTCCACATTTCCCAGGTGGAAGAATGACTCGGAGCCCGCCTTTGTTTTTGAATTAAGCAGAAGGTTGTCTGATGAATTTGACATCACGGTATTGTCGCCGCGCTCGCCCGGAAGCCTCGTTGAAGAGTCCATGGGTGGACTGAAAGTTATTCGCTTTCCTTATTTTTTGTCCCGGTGGGAAAATCTCGCGACGCACAGCGGCGGTATCTTAAACAGACTGCGGGCCAATCCGTTCAATTATCTGTTAGTGCCTTTTTTCCTGCTGGGACAGATGCTGGCCTTAATCCGCCTGCTGCACAAAGAGCGATTTGATCTTATTCACGCCCACTGGCTGATTCCGCAGGGATTGATCGCCGTGATCGGTCTGCTTTTGACGCGAAAGCCTATCCCTTTGGTATGCACATCTCACGGAGGCGATTTGTTTGCACTAAAGGCAAGGATATTTCAGCGCCTGAAAAGATGGGTAATGGACAACAGCGCCGCTCTTACGGTGGTCAGTCGGGCAATGAAGGAAACAGTTGTCGATATGGGGGTTGCGGCAGACAAAGTGCAGGTGATTCCCATGGGAGTTGATTTGAAAAATAACTTTATACCTGACACAACTGTTTTGAGAAAAACTGATGAACTCCTGTTTGTAGGAAGGCTGGTTGAAAAAAAAGGAGTGAGTTATTTACTGGAAGCAATGCCGTATGTTTTAAAAAAGTTCCCGTCAATCAAGTTGAGCATTGCCGGTTCGGGACCGATGGAGAAAGACCTCAATCAGCAGATACAGAGGCTTGATTTGTCCGGGAAGGTCACATTCCTGGGAATGGTTCATCAGTCGGAATTACCCGGCCTTTATCAAAGGGCAACTCTTGCCGTCTTTCCCTTTATTATTGCCGAAAGTGGAGACCAGGAAGGCTTCGGGCTTGTGCAGGTAGAAGCGATGGGTTGTGAATGTCCTGTCATTACAGGGGATCTGCCCGCCATTCATGACATTGTCACCCATGAAGTTAATGGCCTGATATTTCCTTCCGGAAATACAAAAGCGCTTGCAGATTCAATTATAAGATTGCTTGCCGATCCGGGGTTTCGTGAAAGTCTCGCGAATGAGGGCCGCACACGTG
>JAAYKU010000135.1 GCA_012522275.1 Smithella sp. | reverse complement strand
TCAAAAACTAATCAATTCCATTTTCCGGACGCTCTCCAGCAGAGATACGCCCATGATCACGCCCGCGGCGGTCAGACCGGCAATAAACAAAGCCGCATGGGGAACCAGCAGATAGGGCTGAAGCACAAGACTGAAAAAAACGGCGGCGGATATATATAAAAGCGTACCGTATTTCACAATTTTCAAGCCTTTGCGCCCGTCGAGGGCCAGCGTGAACCCCAGTACGAAAAGCCACAGGGCAATGCCCAGCGCCATGTAGGGCTGAAGACTGAGCCAGCCGGCATCCCGGCCGACGCCCGTTTTTTCCATGCCGGCTATCAGCGCGACGCCTATGATCAGATAAAACAGCCCGGTCATCATGTAATAAAGAAAGCAGACGCTTTTGCCGGATGTTTCCTTGCCGGCCGGTGCAAAAATATTTCGCACGCGCGAGAGCATGCCTTCCTGAACGTGCGCCTGCGGCAGGCGGGTTTCTTCAAGGCGCGCCATCACCGAACCTTTCAGGCCCGGAGGCGGGCTCCGGTCGGGCAGCGCCTCGAGTTGTTCAATGATTTTGGCGTATTTCTTGATTTTGCCTGTGTTCAAATTCCGTACGTCCTTTCCAGCAACGTTTCTCATTTAGCATATACATGCGTGCGGCGCAAAAAGTCACATCTGTTTTATTCTTTCATCATCCCCTTCAAAGCGGAAAGCCCCCGGTAAATGCGCATCTTCACCGCGCTGACCGAGCTTACGGTTATCTCGGCCACCTCTTCAAAGGTGAGCCCCTGACGGTATTTAAGTATGATGGCCTGCCGGACCTCCGGCTTCAGGCGCAAAAGGGCTTTTTCGAGACCCAGTACATCGTCTTGCCGGGCTTCACCGCCTGTGCCCCCGCTTGGGGCGCGCGGCGGCCGGTGGGCAAAGAGCTTTACGGCGGATGTTTCCGCGCGCTTTTTTTTCAGATGATTGCGGATCAGGTTTATGCCGATAGTATAAAGCCAGGTGAAAAATTTTCTGTCCTCATCAAACAAATTGAGCTTCTCATAGGCTCTGATGAATGTTTCCTGCGCCAGATCCTCCGCGTCATGGTAATTGCCCGTCATGCCCAGCGCCAGATTGAAAACCGGTCCCTTGTATTTATCCACCAGATGCGCGTAGGCCCCGCGATTTCCGTGTAAAACTTCTGCAACAATCTGAGCGTCTGTTTTCTGATTCATGCCACCGGTCGCCGCGCTTAGCGCAGCTTGCTTCATCTTAAAAAACTGTTGTGAGCTAAAATGATCCGTACGGCTGGAGTATAGCCGAATATCGAGTAAAATCAAATGATATGATAAATTTACCTTGGACAAACGCAGACAAAAATAGTAAAGATGCCGCCTGTGCCTCCAGGCAGGGGGGGGTTCCCGACATGCTTTATAATACACGCCTGTCACGCACGGGCAGGATTAAAACATGCTGACCAAAGAAAACAATTTCGCGCTTCCGTTTCGCTTCGATTTTCCCGATACGAAAAAATATGCTTTTACCTTCATCTCGCTTTTTGTCATGCTGCTTGCCGTCTATTCCAACAGCTTTCAAGGCGAGTGGCATTTCGACGACTTTCCGAACATACTGGAAAATTCCAATATCAAAGTAAAATCATTATCCCTGAGCGAAATAAAAACCAGCATGTCCGGCGTGCATGGGAAAAGGATCTTGAGGCCGCTGGCCTATTTCACCTTTGCCGTCAATTACAGATTCGGCGGCCTGGATGTCTTCGGGTATCATCTGGTCAATTTTTTCATTCACTATCTGGCGGCCGTCTTTTTGTTTCTTTTTATTCACAATGTGCTCAAACTGCCGCTGCTGAGGGAAAGATATGCTCATATTGCCTATTTTGTGGCCCTGCTGGCCACGATAATATGGGCGGTTCACCCTCTGCAGGTAAGCACTGTCTCCTACATCGTTCAGAGAATGTCCGTCATGGCCGCTTTGTTTTACATCATGTCGATGTATTTTTACGTGAAGGCCAGAATGTCTCAGAAAACCTCTGCGGTTTTCGTTTTTTTCGGCCTGTGCTTGCTTTGTGCCGCCGCTTCTTTTCTCTCGAAGGAAAACTCGGTGCTTCTGCCGGCGGGCATTTTGCTTCTGGAGCTTTTTTTAATCCGCGGCGCAGACAAAAAAAACATTTTGAAACTCGGCAAGCTCGCCGTTCTCCCGGTGTTATTTATCGCGCTGGCCGGTTTCATCTACACGGGCGGTTTTGCCAATGCCTTCAGCGGATACGCCGTGCGGGATTTTACGCTTGTGGAGAGGCTTTTGAGTCAGCCGCGCGTAATCATGCTCTACCTTTCGCTGCTTTTTTATCCCGTCGCCGGCAAAATGACACTGCTGCACGATATCGTTCCCTCACGCTCGCTTTTGGAGCCGTGGACGACGATGCCTTCCATCTTTGCAGTTTTGCTCATTGTCGGCCTTACCCTTTATCTGGCAAGAAAACGTCCTCTTTTGTCTTTTTGCATCATTTTTTATTTTCTGAATCACCTCATAGAAAGCACCATCCTGCCTCTGGAGATGGTCTATGAGCATCGCAATTACCTGCCGTCGATGCTCATCTTTGTGCCGCCGGTGTATCTTTTTGTCTATGCTATTGATTATTTCTCCTATAAAAAAGTTATCCAGTTCACGATAGCGGCGGGCATCACCTGCCTGCTGACTCTGACGGCCGTCACGACCTATGAGCGCAACAAGGTATTTGCCGACGATTTTCTTTTATGGGCCGACAATATCCATAAAGCGCCGGGGCTCAGCCGTCCGCATGCCAACCTGGGCAGGATCTACTTCAATTTCAACGACAGGCAAAAGGCGATTCAGGAATTTGAAAAGGCTCTTTCCCTCAACAGATTTGATAACAAATCAGTGGCCTCCCAGCTTAAATCCAATATCGGCATCCATTACTTCGCCGAAGGGCAAGATGACCTCGCCATGGAATACTTCGAACAATCATCACAGAGGCTGCCGGAATACACGGACAATCTGGTGTATATCGCCAGAATCAACATTCGCCAAAACCGCATCGACGAGGCACAAAGACTGATCGGGGAAAAAGTGAAAAAATATCCCCAAAGCGCCAGACTTCTGGAACTATACGGCTTTATTTTGTTGAAGCAAGGCAGGCTCGACGAGGCGCGCGGCTATATCCGCAAATATCTGTCGAAAAGACCGGATGCTCAATACCCTCTGATGATTATGGCCGAAATCTGCCGCCAGTCGGGAAACTATCCGGCATCGATTTTTTACTGGCAATCAGTGCGCGCGATTGACCCTCCAAACAATTACGCCAACCTGGCTCTGATTGAATTGTACTCCAAAACTAACCAGAAGGAGCTGCTCGAGCGTGAAATCAGATATTTATTGTATCTGCAGGGGCCTTTGAAGCTCAGTGACTATATCAAGCATTTGATGAAAGATGAAAAGCTGACGATTTATGTCCCCCGTAGCGAAGACTTTGCCTTTCTGGCCGACAGATGTCCCGTTGTAAACCGCTGACTTTTCGCGCAATCGAATGCCTGCCAATTTTTTGCGCCAAAACTCCACTGAGTTTCAGGAAATAAGATGAAAAAAACAGCGTGAGAAAACTCACGCTGTTTTTATAAATTAATTCTTATAATTTCCTGTCAGAAAGCCATCAATCTGGCGTCGGGTACATCCAGGTTGAGGTAACGGGGGGAGTAATAGTAACACCTTTCACCGCAGAAACCTCCAATCTTATGCCGCCACTTGTACAAGCATCCTCCGCTTTAACAGTGAAATCAGGCTCCAATGAGCTTGGGCTATCGTCTTTTATTGTATCTTGTAAGGAGGTAAGAATTTTAGGACAACCACCATCAGTTCCCTGAAGGTCATTAGGTGATCGCAATGCTTTCATTGCATAAATATTCATCGCTCTGCCTTTGAGCTCTGCAATGGCCGCCTGTGCCGCCTGTTTTCTTGCTTCATCCTGAAGATTGAGGTAACGGGGCACGGCCACGGCGGCCAGAATGCCCAGAATTACCAGAACCGCGATAATCTCGATCAATGTAAAACCCCTTTGATTGCGTAACATTTTTCCCTCCTGCTTTCCTTTTATTTTTTACTCAGCAATTGTTTCCCAATTTCTTTCGAGAAATGTAATACAAT
>JAAYKU010000134.1 GCA_012522275.1 Smithella sp. | reverse complement strand
CCTAAAATATTCCCTCCTCTGTACTGCAGCATGTTGAGGGCGGGCGAGGCCAGCGGTTCCGTTCCCGCCGTGCTGGAGCGCGTCATTTACATCATCGAGCATGAAGAAAAAATAAAATCGGACATCAAAGCGGCCATGCAGTACCCTTTGATTGTCGTCATCGCCCTGGGCATCGCCTTTATCGTTTTACTCACCTTTGTCATCCCACAGTTCGTCATGCTTTTCAGTAAAACGGGCCTCGATCTGCCGCTGCCTACCAAAATAGCCATCGCCTTGAATATTTATCTGAAAAAATACTGGTATATCCTCATCGGGATGGTGGTGGCGGTTGTCATCGCGCTTGGGCAGTATTTTAAAACACACGGCGGCAAGGTGGTGCGCGACAGCCTGCTGCTTCGCGTACCAGTTTTGGGGGCGCTTTTCCAGAAGGCGGCCATGTCGCGTTTTTCCAGCATTTTCGCTATTTTGCACTCCAGCGGCGTGCCGGTCATGCAGTCTTTGACCATACTTTCCGACACCATCGGCAATGCCGCCATCGCCCGTTCTTTCGATCATGTACGCGACAGAATTCAGGAAGGCTCCGGTATCGCCGGCCCGCTGAAAAGCGCGCCGTACTTTCCCCCCATGGTGGTGGACATGGTCGCCATCGGTGAAGAGTCAGGCAACATCGAGGAGATGCTGCGCGAAATTTCCAAGCATTACGACGATGAGGTTGAATATGCGGTCAAGGCCCTTTCCGATGCCATCGGGCCGATACTGATTGTGGGGCTGGCGGCGGTAGTCGGATTTTTCGCGCTGGCCATTTTTCTGCCCATGTGGGATCTGACGAAAATTGCGACACAACACTGACCGGCGGTGAAAAATTGACCACACTTAAACATGATACAAAAAAGGCGAAAACGCCCGGCACATCGAAAGGCCCGAAAAATTTCTACGTCAACCTGTATGTGCTCATTCCCGTCATCTACACCGGCATCACCATCCTCGGGGTGATTCTGGCCTTTCAGGCCGCCTCCGCAACGGGCAGGGCAGGTCAGTCGTCAATCATCAATCTCTATACGCTGGTGCCGGCCGCGGGACTCATCTCCTTTGCGGCAAGCTTCATAATATTGCGCCTGCTGCTGAAACCCATGGTTGATTTTGTGGAAAAAACCAGAAAAATGCCCATCTTTTCCGCCTCCAAAACAGAAAAAAAGGCAAATGTCACCGACGACATCAGCCAGATAAGCGAAGTTTTCGACAATGTCGCCAATATTTTGAGCAATGTCGAGGCAAAAGAACTTTTTCCGGACATTATCGGCTCGAGCGCGGCCATGCGCAATATTTTCACACAAATAGTCAAAGTCGCGCCCACTGATTCCACTGTTCTGATTACAGGCGAAAGCGGCACGGGCAAAGAACTGATCGCTTCGAGCATCTACGAGCACAGCCTGCGCAAAGGCAAGCCGTTTGTCGCCATCAACTGCGTGGCCATACCGGAGGGACTGCTCGAGAGCGAACTTTTCGGCCATGAAAAAGGCTCCTTTACCGGGGCAACCGCGCGCAAAACGGGCAAATTCGAAATGGGTAACGGCGGCACGGTCTTTCTCGACGAAATCGGCGACATGCCTCTTGCTACGCAGGCCAAAGTCATGCGCGCGCTGCAGGAAAGGCAGTTCGAAAGGGTAGGGGGAACTACGCCGATCAACATAGACGTCAGGTTTATCGCCGCGACCAACAAAGACCTGCCGCAAGGCATCGAAGACGGTACTTTCCGCGAGGACCTGTATTTCCGCCTGAATGTTTTTTCCATCGTGCTGCCACCTTTGCGGGAAAGAAGAGAGGACATCGCCATGCTCGCCTCTCATTTTCTTTCTCAATCGCCCAGACCCGCCACGCTTTCCACAGCCGCCTTGCAGGTTTTGATAGGCCATACCTGGCCCGGAAACGTCCGCGAGCTGAAAAACGTCATGGAAAGAGCCTCCATCATGTCAGAGGGGGAAGAGATTGAAGTGCATCATCTGCCCGAGAGCATCCGCAGGGGCAACGACAAAAAAGGCTTTGCCGCCCTGAAGGGAGAGGCGTCGCTCGATGAGCAGATCAATCTGTTGGAAAAGGAAATGATCATCGAGGCCCTCAAGGAATCAGGGGGCGTGCAGGTAAAAGCGGCAGGTATTCTGGGCATCAATCAGCGTAGCCTCTGGCACAGAATCAAAAAGCATGGGATCGATGTTGCGACCTTCAAAAATCTACAATAAATGTAGCAGATGTACAAATGTTTTGTAAATACGCCATTTAACGCCGCCCCATAACTCTGCAAAATTTTGCCGCGAATGAAGATCTACCCATGTATATTGTGTAATATCAAATAGATATCCTGTATTTAAGCAGTTAGAAAATAATTTGATAATTTCTGTCTTTGGTATGAAAATTGTATTACATTTCTCGAAAGAAATTGGGAAACAATTGCTGAGTAAAAAATAAAAGGAAAGCAGGAGGGAAAAATGTTACGCAATCAAAGGGGTTTTACATTGATCGAGATTATCGCGGTTCTGGT
>JAAYKU010000133.1 GCA_012522275.1 Smithella sp. | reverse complement strand
CCGCCGGAAAAGATTCTGTTTATCGATGATGATCCGGGAAATGTCGGGCGGGCCCGGCTAAAGGGCTGGCAGGCATGTCTTTATGCCGCCACCGACGCAGATGCGTTTCACGCGGAAATGGAAAGGACCTTTCGCGAAAAAATACATAAAACGCAATAAAGGCTGCAGGTTACATACGCCGGCAATTTAACAAGAAAAGAAGCATCCGCAATCAGCTCAAAAAAGAATGAAAAAAGGAGGGGAGGATATGTCTAAAAGTTTGATGGAGTATTTCAACAGGGAAGACCGCTTGGGTGTGCTGGCCACCAGCGATAAAGCCGGCCAGGTCGATTGCGCCTATTTCGGCTCACCGCGCATGACTGATGAGTCAACTCTCGTCGTGGCTTTAGGGGACAATAAAACCCTGGCCAATCTGCAGGAAAACCCTCACGCATGCTATTTCATCATGGAACCGGGAAAGAGCATCATGGAGTGGAAAGGCCTGCGCATTTATCTGATGATGACCAAATGCGAAAATGAAGGCGAAACGCTCGAGATGATGAGAAGGGCGATTGCCGAAAGAGCGGGGGAGGCGGCGGCTGAAATGATGCGCGCGGCAGTCACTTTTTCCGTCTCAAGCATCCGGCCGCTGGCTGATTTCGGTCAGGGCTGGGAAAATTCAATCTGATAAAAAAGAAACCCGTCGTTTCATTTTCCTGATTGCAGCACAACGGGGATCTCCATGGTTTTGCCGCCGCGCGAAATCGTGAGGTTGAATGTCTCGCCCGCCGTGCGCTCGTCCAGTGCGGCATTGAGCTTTCCGACCGTATCCACCTGCCTGCCGTCGGCAGCCGTAATGATATCGCCGGGAATCAGCTCTCCGTCTGCGGTTATCTTCGCGCCTTGCAGTCCTGCGCGCAAGGCGGCGGACCCGGCCGGCACTTTCAGGATCACCACGCCTTCAACCTTGAGCGCCGCCTTCAGACGCTGATTGATTCTTTCATCCAATTCGACGCCCAGAGACGGCCGGGTGTATGCCCCGCTCTTGATCAGTTGCGGCACGACACGGTTCAAGGTGTCCACCGGCACCGCGAAACCGATACCCGCGCTCGCCCCGCTGGGGCTGTAGATGGCCGTGTTGATGCCGATGAGCCTGCCTGCGGAATCCAGAAGCGGCCCTCCCGAGTTGCCCGGGTTGATGGCCGCGTCCGTCTGGATCAGATGTTCGATGGTGCCGTTTTCGCCGCTTAAAGACCTATCCAGCGCGGAGACAATGCCGGTGGTCAAAGTCCAGTCCAGGCCGAACGGGTTGCCGATGGCAAAGACCTTCTGGCCGACCCTGAGATCGCCGCTTGTTCCCAGCGGCACGGGCGAGGGACGTTTAAATCCCGCACTGATGCGCAAAACGGCAATGTCGTGCGCCGGGCTGGCCCCCGTGAGCGAGGCTTTATAATCGCTGCCGTCGCTCAACTTCACAATTGCTTCACTGGCTCCCTCAATCACATGATAATTGGTGATGACATGACCCGCGTCGTCCCAGATGAAGCCGGAGCCTGTGCCCCTGGGGACGGAAAAGACATTACGCGTCCAGAAGTCGCGCACCAGCGCCCTGGTGGTGATAAATACGACAGAGTCTTTTGCTTTCTCAAACAGTTCGATGGTCACCTTCTCGTCGTCGGCCAGATCCCCGCGCGCAGTTACTGTTCTCGGCGCCGCGTCGCGCTGTAGGGCTGGCCGCCCGCGAAAATCGGAGATGTTTTGCCAGGCCAGCCAGACCAGGAAAAAGACCAGTACGACGATGATCAAACGAAAAACAAATCGATTTCGGGCTGACACGGGGCGATAACCTCTTTAAGGACATTTCAAGAACTTAAAATGATGATGAAACAATAGATGTCAACATGGGCTGGATCAGCGGCGCGGCAGGCTGGAAAATACGGCGCGTGTACAGTGTGCTTTACCCGTCGCTTGCCCTGAGCCGCTTTACGGTCAGACACAAAAAAAACGAGGCGTTTATACTCCGGCGCGGACCAGATACCGCGTCCGGCGGCTTTGGCCTCGTTTCGTGCCACCATGAATTTTGCACGGTGAGGCGGCTTTAGTTCCCGGGTCAGCACATCGCAATGCCCCTCCCGCAGCATTTCCAGATTGATATTTCTGTCTTTGAACCAGACAATACCCAGCAGGCGGTTTTGCCCCTCCATCCTGATCACACCCACATAAACCGGCTCTTCCAGAATTTTTGTTTCCAGCGCTTTTAGTGCAGCAAGGCCGTAGCGGTTATGCGCGGTCAGGAGGGCTTCGCCGGGCCGTCTCACCGGAAATGTTTCAGGTGTTTCAATCCCGTAGAGGCGGATTTGCAGTCTGTTGCCCACTTCAGTAACCAGCTCGAAGGTATTGCCGTCCGTAACTTTTGTTACCTCTCCCGTAACTACATAGGCAATGTTTTCCATGCAAGACGCACCAATGAGGACAACCGCAACAGCAATAGACAGCAGCACCAAGGGCTTTTTCAGGCCGGATTTTTTCACAAATCTGCTCACGAGACACCATGCGGCTTTCAGAAACGGGATGACTCAACATAAAGCCAAGGCGGGCGAAAGTCAAAGTGATATTGATGAATGAACAAAAAGTCCCGCTGCCGTGCTGCATTCATGGTTCGCGTCAAAAGATTATGGGCCATGGGGGAAGAATCTGCCGGGGCGCGCCCTTGTGTTCTACGCGCGGCAGCACACTAAAAAATTGTCAAACAATAGAAAAACATGCTAGGGGAGCATAGGTTCAATCTGAAATGTGCTCATATTCAGAGGGAAAGTATAAATATTCAACTGATTTTGGAGTCGTGTTATGGCCAATGGTGATTTTCACAGTTTTTTCAGTCCGGAAGGCGTCGTAATTGTCGGTGCGCGCAGATCTATGGGGTTCGGATTCGGCATCCCCGCTTTTTTAAAGAAAAACGGCTGGGGGGACAGGACTTTTCTGGTAAACCCCTCCGGCGGTGAAATCGGCGGCATGAAAGCTTATCAAAAAATAGCGGATGTACCCGGACCTGTTGATCTGGCCATTGTCATTGTACCGGCCAATGCCATTGCCGGAGCGCTCACACAGATCGCCGAGCGCGGCATCAGACATGTAATCATCGAAAGTGCCGGATTTGCCGAAACAGGCGAAAAAGGACGCATTTTGCAGGAGGAAATCAGGGAGCTGGCCGCGCGTCTCGGCCTGCGGGTGATCGGCCCCAATTGTGTCGGCGTCATCAATACGGAAAACCGCTTCGCCTCCGTTGAGCTGCTTGAGGAATCCCTGACGCCCGGGCCTCTTTCCGTCATCGCGCAAAGCGGCGTGTTCGGCAACATCCTGCTGGATTTTCTCTTTCAGCGTGGCATCTATGTGTCCAAAGCGATCACGCTGGGAAACAGAATTGATGTCAATGAGTGCGATATGCTCGATTATCTCTATGACGATCCGGCAACCAAAGTCATTGCGATCTATCTCGAGGGAGCGGCCGACGGCGCGCGCCTGCACCGGACACTCGCGCGCGTCACGAAAAAAAAGCCGGTCATCATTTTGAAGAGCGGGCGCACCAGCGAGGGAAAGCAGGCCACCGCCTCGCACACGGGCAGCCTCTCCGGTGAAGATGAAATTTATAATGGCATCTTTGCCCAGACCGCAACGGTGCGGGCCGAGAGTCTCCCCCAACTGATCGATTTTGCAAAAGTATTTACGACCCAGCCCCTGCCGCAGGGCAATCGCCTCGGAGTTGTCACCTCCAGCGGCAGCATGGGGGCGCTCGCCACGGATGTCGCGGTGGCCGGCGGCCTGTCGCTGGAGCCTTTGTCTGAAGCTACGGTAAGGCAGGTGCGCGATATCGCTCCCGACTGGATGAACGTAAAAAACCCGCTGGATCTCGGGCCGTCGGGGCTTTTTAATCAGCTCACGCCGATGCTCATCTATGACCCGCAGGTGGACATGGCTCTTCTGATTATTGCCGTGCCCTACTCATACATAAAAGTCATCAAACAGATGGGGGTAAAGCTCGCCGATGCTTTCGGTGAACTCCATGAGGTGCGCGCAAAACTGGCGGCACCCAAGCCTTTCGTGATCACCGTCGTCGGACATGCTGATCTTGTGGACGAGATTTCCGACATTGCCGGTGATGAGATTCCGGTTTTCACCTCGCCCGAAGCGGCCGCCGCGGCTCTGGCGGGCTTGTGGAAATACACAAAAAACGTCGGTAAAACAAAAGCTTAGACGCTCCTGCCCGCTTCATTTCCCAGATGCGAGTCAGCGGCGCGCAGATAGTTTTGAACGTAATCCCGTACGGAATCCTCCAGGGGTGAAAAATCCACAGGACAGCCGAAGTCGCCAAGTTTGCCCATCTGCGCCTCGGTAAAATACTGATACTGATTGCGCAGCGCCTCCGGCATTTCCACGTATTCGATCTCGGGCGCAAGCCCCATGGCATCGAAAACGGCTCTGATCAGATCGTTCCATGTTCTGGCCCTGCCGGTTCCGAGGTTAAAGATCCCATTGGCGTCTTCATTTTTAAACAGCCACCACATCGCCTCTACACAGTCTTTCACATAGACGAAATCACGCATCTGCCCCCCGTCGGCATACTCGGGAAGACAGGACTTGAATAATTTCACGCTGCCGGTCCGGCATATTTGATGAAAGGATTTAAAAACGACACTGGTCATCTCCCCCTTGTGGTATTCGTTGGGGCCGAATACGTTGAAAAACTTGATGCCCGCGATTTTGTTTTCCCAGCCGTGTCTGAGCGCCCTCAGATCGAAGATCTGCTTGGAGTAGCCGTACATATTGATCGGCTTGAGCGAATGAATCTTTTCGTGATCGTCGGAAAATCCCAGCCGGCCGTCACCGTAGGTCGCGGCGGAGCTGGCATAAATAAAGCGGACACCCCGGTCAATGGCCCACTCGGCCAGAAGGCCCGTGTAATTATTGTTGTTGTCCCACAGGTAGTCCGCGTCGCGCTCCGTCGTGGAGGAACACGCGCCCATGTGAATAATCGCGTCGATATCGAAGCGGACTGTATCGTGGTAGATCATCTCGCGGAAATCGTCTTTGTGCAGATAGTTGACGAACCGCAGATTGACCAGGTTTTTCCACTTATCAGTTGTCCCAAGGCGATCAACGATGATGATGTCGTCAATTCCCTCCTGATTCAGTTTCCAGACAAAGGCGCTGCCGATAAAGCCCGCGCCGCCGGTGACAATGATCATAAAAATCACTCCTGACAAAAATTTTTAAACAAACATATCTTCAGATACGCGCTTCAGGCCTCCCGTACATCCTGCCTCAGTACGCGACGCAGCAGTTTTCCGGCCGGGTCACGCGGAATGACATCCCGGATGAGAATGGTTTTGGGCACACGGTAATCCGGCAGGTGTTGTTTGCAATAGGCCATCAGCTCGTCTTTTTTCGCCTGCGCCCCCTCCTTCAGCACGATTACAGCCACAATAGCCTGCCCCCGGAGGCGGTCATCGACTCCGACCACGGCCGCGTCGAGCACCGCGGGGTGAACCTTGAGGATCTCTTCTATCTGTCCCGGATAGACATTGAACCCCTGGGAAATAATCATATCGTCCTTGCGATCCACCAGATAGAAAAACCCGTCCTGATCGATGCGGGCAAGATCTCCCGTATATAGCCAACCGTCACGAAGTTTGGCCGCGGTGAGCTCAGGATCATTCCAGTAGCCTTTCATCACCTGCGGGCCTTTGATCACCATCTCGCCGATCTCACCCGGCGGACATTCCCTGAGTCCTGTTTCCAGATCCATAATTTTAGCCTGCACATCGGCCAGAGGCACACCGACGGAACCGACGGGCCCGCCTTCGGGATAAGGCGTCATGTGTGTGGCGGACGACGCCTCTGAAAGACCGTAGGTTTCTACAATATTGCTTCCCGTGACGGACCGGTAGCGCCGGTACAGCTCGGGCGGCAGGGGGGCTCCGCCGCTTGTGCCTACATGAATTGACGACAGATACTCACGTATCTCCTCGTCGCTCAAGGACAAAATGGCACGCCAGAGACTGGGCACGGCCGGAAAGGAAATTGGTTTGTATGTCTTGAGCATTTTGGAAAGGGACAGTATATCCATCGCGTCCATACGCGGCAAAAGCAGCATACGGTATCCCTTGAGCACACTGATGAGCAGGCAGGCGCTCAGGCCGAACACATGAAAAAAAGGAATGGCACACACCACCGCCTTGTTGCCCGCGCCTTTGGCGCCCACCCAGGAATTGGACTGATAAATACTGGCCAGCAGATTGGCGTGTGTGAGCGCCGCCGCCTTGGGTGCTCCGGTGGAGCCGCTGGTGTGCTGCAAGACAGCAACGTCATCCGGGGATACCTGCGCTGCCGGACCACCGGCTGCATCTGCCTGCGCCATCAAATCCGCATATACCTGAGGCGGCAGGACTCCCTCATCCACGACGATCTTTTGTTCCATGCCGAATACGGAATGGAGGATGACTTTTTCCACGCACGTGTTTTTGATCACCCGGTAGAGATTCTTCGCAAACAGATCCAGCGTGATGGCCATCTTTGCGCCCGCGTTGTTGAGGCAGGCGGCCAGTTCCGCACCTGTGATGCCGACACTGAGATTGACTGCGATGGCCCCCAGTTTCATCAGGGCAAAAAATGCTATGACATAGATCGGCGAATTGATCAGCATCAAAGCCACGCGATCGCCTTTTCCAATGCCCGCACCTGCGAGCACGGCAGCGAATCTGTCCACTTTTTCATTGAGTTCGCCATAGGTCGTATCCTGTTCATTGAAGGTCATCGCCAGATATTCCGGGTGACTGGATGCCGTATCTTTTAAAAGCTGATAAAGACCCACCGCCGGGTATTCGATCGAATGAGGCACGCCTTCCGGGTAATGTTTAAGCCATGGATAGTCCATATTATTCACCTTGATCGATTTTTTTGCTTGTGAGCAATTTTATTTTGCGGCAGTGAGTTTTTAATACTGAAACAGCAGGTCTGTCAACAGAGATTATCCCGCCGGCCGGATATTAAGCAAAAGTGGTGTCAGTCGACATTCCCGCGGCCCGCCCCCCTGATGGCGGGCTCGGTTTTTCACACCTGATCAGGCGTTTTTCAGTTTTTTCCCGTTCAGGTCATGAGGGAAACCGTCTTTATCCACATACGACATATAGTGTTTTTTATCTTGACAACACCTATATGTAGTGGTAGTGTCGCACAAAAGGGAAACACTTGAACTTGGAACTAAAGTTCGCCTCAAATCGGTCGATAAATTATATGAGGCAAACTGCGAAACGTGCCGCCCCGGTACCCGTGGCGCGAAACGGGGGGCGGCAAAGTAAAGTGTGAACCTCTCAACCCAACTTTTAGCCCGGGGCGGATTATCATGATCCGCCCCCTTTTGTTTGATGTTTGTGCCCTTATCCTGCCTTTTTCAGCATGATCCGTGCATCGGCGATGGTACAGACTTTTTCCGTGCACATTACCGGATTTAAATCTATTGATTCCACTAGATGCCGCATGTCCATCATGAGGCCGGAAAAACCGATGAGAGTTTTTTTGAGCTCGTCCATATTGACAGACGCGCCGCCGCGATAGCCGGAAAGGAGCTTCCCCGCGACAAGGCCGTCAATCATGCCTTCCACATCGCGGCCGGTAAGCGGCGCCATGCGCAAAGACACGTCTTTATAAATTTCGACGCCCACGCCGCCCATGCCCAGAAGAATCATCGGGCCGAACTGCAAATCATTTTTCGCGCCGATGATCAGCTCCAGTCCCTTGACCATTTCGGCAATCAGCATGCCGTCGAAACCCTCTATCCGGGAAATATGTCGGAAGGCTTCCTCAAGTGTCTTATCGTCTTTGATGCCGACGACCACGCCTTTCACGTCCGATTTATGTACCACATCGTGGGAAACGATTTTCGCCACCACCGGATAGCCGATTTCTTTCGCGATGGCGGCAGCTTGCGCGACGTCTGTCGCCACATCAAAGCGCGGCGTACGAAACCCGTACAGAGAAAAGATTTGCAGGGCGTCGGGTTCTGTCACCCAGCCGTATTTTTCGTGTTTTGCCAAAATATCTTTCACTTCTTTTTTCAGCATGGCTGCCTCCCGGCCAGAGCTTTGGCCATCAGCACCGCTCCCTCGATGGAAGAGGATACTGGAATGCCGTTGAGCTCGAAGCCTTCGATGAGCATGGTGTATTTTTCCACCTGCGGAACATAGGCGATAAAAGGTTTTTTGAACCGCCTGCTGACGCTGCTCAATTTGACGCCGATGTCCAACGTGATACCCGGAAGGTAGGGCAAAAGCAGGACAACGACACAATCGATTTCCGGCGATGCCGCCATTACTCCGGCGCTGGCGACAAAGTCTTCATCCACTGCGCTGCCGGTAAGATCCGCGGGATTGCCGAGCGCCGCGATGGAGCGGATGCTTTCGGCCAGATTGTTTTTCATTTCTGTCTGCACAGCCCCGGACAACTCCGGAGCGTCAAGCCCGGCCGCCATGCAGGCATCGACCGCCATCGCCCCGTGCCCGCCGCTGCCGGTAATGATGCCGATATTCCTGACGGCCTGTCTGCCGTAGGCGCCAAGCGCCTCGCAGTAGGAAACCAGTTCCCTTTCATCTGTCGCCTCGATGATATTATGCTGCGCCATCGCGGCGGCAAAGCTTGCGTAGTCTCCGGCCAGCGATGCGGTATGACTGGAAACGGCGCGGTTGCCGGCGGCTGTTTTGCCCGATTTCATAATCACGACCGGTTTGGCGCAGGCGTCAGCCGCCAGCACAAACTCGCGACCCTGGCCGGGGGCGAACCCTTCAATGTAAAAGGCGATCACTTTCGTCTGCGGGTCTTTGGCCAACCAGGCGAGCATTTCTTTTTCCCCGATCAGCGCCTTGTTGCCGATGCTTACGGCTTTGGCCATGCCCACGCCCTGCTGTGTGAATTTGATCATC
The DNA here is from genome assembly GCA_012522275.1 of Smithella sp. Lineage (GTDB taxonomy): Bacteria > Desulfobacterota > Syntrophia > Syntrophales > Smithellaceae > UBA8904. The sequence goes on along the minus strand of JAAYKU010000133.1, from coordinate 5,297 downwards.
TGGTCAACTAAAATGCCGCCGCTTTGGCTCACGAAGGAAACACCGCCCGGCTCCGGTTTGATCATCCTTTCGACCGGCAGAAAAAAAGTGTCCACCTTAAAGGGAACGTAAATACCCAAGCAGTTGGGACCGATAAAAGGCAGACCCGCCTCCCGCGCGATGCTTACAATTCTCTCTTGCAGATCCGCGCGTCCCCCTTCGGTGAACCCGCCGGAAATGACGGCCGCGGATTTCACACCGGCTCTGGCGCAGTCGCTCATTACGGCCGGGACGAGCTCGGCGCGCGTGGCAATGACCGCCAGATCGATTTTTTCAGGAATGTCCCCTACACCCGGGTATATGGCATCGCCATGCAGCGTCCCGCCTTTGGGGTTAACCGCGTAAACCTCGAGCGGATAGCGGTTTTTGTTTTTGTCATAAATAACATTGGCGGGATGGCGATCATTTGCGGCGGAAACGCCGATCACCGCCATGGTCTTCGGCTCGAAAAGATCTTTGAGATTCATGAAACTCCCTCCGGGTTTGATGGCTGTCAATGCAGGCAGCCCGGGTCATCCGTGAAATAAGTCCGGCAGGGCGTCTCGCCTTTGATCATCATAAAGTTGATCTGCCGGCCCGTGATGCCGCCCGAGCCGCGATAAGAAAAAAATGCGTCCTTACGACACACTGTGCACAAACCGGAAGCTTCTATGTTGTCGGCGGGAAGACCGCTGTCGGCAAGCTGCCGGCGGTTGGCCTCGATAAGGTCGAGCATCCATTTCCCCCGTCGGCCTCCCTCGGATAAAAACTCCCCCGCATTTGTGAAGCCGCAAAAGGCCTGAGCCGCCGCCGTGTCCACCTCATAGCAGCATTTCCCGATACACGGGCCCATGGCCGCCAGCATGTCGGCGGGCAGCGAACCATACTCGTCGCGCATCAGGCGCACCACCTTCGCGCCGATACCCATCGCCGTGCCGGAGCGGCCCGCGTGGACGGCCGCGATGACTTTTTTTATCCTGTCAACGATAAACAGGGGCACACAGTCTGCGGTTTTGATGCAGATCGCCAGATCGGGCCGGTTGGTAACGACCGCGTCATAGTTGAGCGCCTCGCGGGAGGTGAAATAATCGCCGTGCGGCCTGATTACCAGAATGTCGTCTTTGTGCACCTGATTGAGCACCAGGAAATTGTCCAGGGGTATATCAAACGCGGTGGCGAGCTTGTCCCAGTTGGCCAGCACACGAAACTCTTCGTCTCCCTCCTGAAAGCTCATGTTCATGCTTTTGTAGTCGTCCCGGGAAGAGCCGCCGCGCCTGGTGCAGAAGGCATGCGTCAAAAAATCGCACGATTTGAGCAGCGACGATTCAAGATAGGCGATGGAGTTCTTTTTATCGACAAGAAACATGGCTATACTTTTAGCTCATCTCCCGCGGTTTGTAAACCGGATTTGCCCCGGTCGGGCCTGAACGAAACAACTCCAGCAACCTTTCGAGGGCATCCGGAAGGGGCGCTTGAAAAACCATCCTTTCGCTTTTTCCCGGGTGAAGAAACGAAAGCATGGCGGCATGCAGGGCATGCCCGGGAAAGGCTTTTATTTCCGCTGTGAGCCTCGCGTCTTTGATGGACTGCAACCTGGAGGCACCACCGTAAACATTGTCCCCCACCACCGGATGGCCCACACTGGCAAGGTGAACACGAATCTGGTGAGTGCGCCCTGTTTTGATTTCAACATCCAGAAGTGTCGCGGCCGCGTATCTTTCGCGCACCTTCCACAGTGTGAGGGCATTCCTGCCCCGGCGACTTTTTGTGGACATTTTTTTGCGGTCCACGGGATGACGGCCCACGGGCAGGGCTATCTCGCCTTTTTCCTCCCGGACATGTCCCCAGACCAGGGCGACATAATATTTTTGCACTTCCTGTTTTTCAAACTGCATGGAAAGACCCCGGTGTACTTCATCCGTTTTGGCCGCGACGATGAGTCCCGATGTTTCCTTGTCCAGACGATGGACAATGCCGGGCCTGAGTACCCCGCCGATGCCGGAAAGGTCTTCGCAGTGGTGCAAAAGGGCGTTGACCAGCGTCCGGTCGGGATTACCGGGCGCCGGGTGCACGACCATGCCGGCGGGCTTGTTGATTACAATAAGAGAGGAATCTTCATAAACAATGTCGAGCGCGATGTCCTGCGCGACGGCCGTCGCCTCGACGACCGGCTCCGGATGCAGCACTACAAGGTCTCCCTCCTTCAGCAGCAGGCTGGCTTTCGGCGGACGACCGTTGACCAGGACGCCGCCTTTTTCTATGGCGTCTTTAATTTGTGAGCGGGAAAAGGACGGTGCCGCCTGGGCCAGAAAGACATCCACGCGCATACCGGTCTGCGCCGGACCGACGGTGAAGAACAGGTCTGTGACCTTGCCTTGTTCGACCATGGCGCAGTTGCTCCTTATGAAGCGGCAACGAGTTTGAGTCCGTCCGCAATGAAGACGAATTCTGCTTCCGTCACTGTGCGCAAATCGATGAGTATTTCTTTTTCATCGACGCGGACAATCACGGGAACCGGAGCGCGGCGCAGCCCGGCCTCCAGTCTGGCGGGCGTCATATTGGCCGAGCGGACGCACACGACCGCGGAAGGGATGTTCTGCATGGGCAAAGACCCGCCCCCGGCAGCGGACGGCGCCTCTTTCAGCTCGAAGGTGAGGCCCGCAATGTCGGCGCGTCTGAGTTTCGCCATCAGCTTGCGCGCGCGTTTTTTGACGTCGGCCAGAGGCTCGGTCAGCGCCTTGAGCGGCCTGAGCGCAGCGGGGGCTTTTGCCGGCACGAGGTAGTGCATCAACGTCGCCTCCAGCGCGGCCAGCGTGAACTTGTCGATGCGCAAAGCGCGGTTGAGGGGATTTTTTTTGATACGGGCGATGACGTCTTTTTTCCCGACGATAATGCCCGCCTGCGGCCCGCCCAGAAGCTTGTCGCCGCTGAAGGTGACCACATCGACATCCGTCGCCAGCGCCTCGCGCACAGTAGGTTCGTGCTCAAGGCCGTATTCATCGAGGTTGATCAGGCAGCCGCTTCCCAGGTCATCGAAGACGGGGATGTTGTTTTTTTTACCCAGCGCGACCAGCGAGGCAAGATCCGCCTCTTCGGTGAAGCCGACGATTCGGTAATTGCTGGTGTGCACCTTCAAGATGACGCCCGTGTCCGGCCCGATGGCTTTTTCATAATCGGAAAGGCGCGTGCGGTTGGTCGTGCCCACTTCGCGCAATATGGTGCGGCTTTTGGCCATGACATCAGGAATGCGAAACTCACCGCCGATTTCGATGAGCTCTCCCCGCGACACGACAGCCTCCCTGCCTTCGGCCAGAGTGTTGAGCACCAGCAAAACCGCGGCCGCGTTGTTGTTCACGATCAGGGCGTCCTGCGCGCCGGTGAGACGGCGGATAAGCCCGCTTACATGGTCGTAGCGCAGGCCGCGCTCCCCTTTTTCCAGATCGAATTCCAGATTCGAGTAGCCGCGCCCCGCCTCGACAATACGCTCAAGCGCCTCCGGGCATAAAGGCGCGCGCCCCAGGTTGGTATGTAAAATTACGCCGGTGGCGTTCACCACGCGACGCAGTTTGCAGCAATGCAGATCGTCAATGATTTTTTGCACCGCGTCTGCTGCCTGCTCATCGGAGAGCTTCGCGGGAAGCTCTTTATCGGTCACGGTGAGAATATTATCGCGCAGCTTCTGCACCACGTCACGGCAGACCTCCCGGACAATTTCGTGCGACGCTTTTTCATAGGTGCCTCTTTTTTCCAGCAAACCGAGAACCTCGTCGATTTTCGGAATGCCCCTGAGCAGTTCTTTTCTTTTTTCATCCATGGTATTTTCCTAATCAGAGCGGCCGGCACAAAACTGTTTCCGTCTTCCCCCCGTTATGTCAGCCGGACGAGGCCGGCCTGCCGGCGGCAGTGGTCGCGGAAGTTGTTGACGGCAATGAAAAACTCTCTCATCATAATCACCCAGTAGTATCTGCCCCACGGTGTCAGGTGCAGATTCGGCGTAAAGTAGCGGAAAGACCCGGCCAGCGTAAAGGCCGCCATTTCCTTCCACAGTGTTTTCAGAAAACGACCTTCATATTTTTCTTCGAGCTGTCCGACGTTGAGGCGCGTGCTGAAGAGCTTCATCAGAAAATCGTAGCGTATCCGGTCGGCGGGGCTGAATGTACGCGTCGCCTGCAGCGGCAGACGGCCGTATTCCAGCTCGGAGATGTATTGCCTGATATCGAACGTGTTGGCGTAGCACACGCCGTTGACATAGCCGATGGCGCCGCTGCCCAGGCCTGCGTACTCATCGAAATCGACCACATATTCGTCAATCATAGACGCTCCGGCTTTTTTACGCGAAAAGCACCAGGCGGAGGAAGCCTCGTAGTCTCCTTCGAGACGGCGCAGGATCTGCTTGAAAAAAGCCTTTTCGCGGCTGAAATTTACCTCTCCCATCTTTTCCCTCATCAGTTTCTGTGTCAGATGAGAGACCATCAGAGGGTAAAAGGTGACCTGCTGCATCTTTATTTTTTGCAGTATGTCCAGGTCCGCTTCCAGCATTGCGGCGCTCTGCCCGGGAAAATTAAAAATCATATCAGCGTTTAGCGTGTCGAACTTTCCCGACACTTGTGTCAGTCGAGCGGCAATTTCCTCTCCGGAGCCGTATTTGTCGTAACGGGCGATTTGTTGGAGAAGCCCATCGTCAAAAGTCTGCACACCCACGGAAAGGCGGTTGACGCCTGCCTGCCTGAGCATTTCGACATTTTCGTCCGTGAGGTGATCCGGGTTGGTCTCCACCGAAACTGAGTTTATCGGAAAAAGCGCCCGCGCCAGCCTCAGTGTTTCGACAAGCTCTTCCATCAGGACCGTGGGCGTGCCGCCGCCCGCATAGATGCCGCTGAACCTGTAGCCTTTCTGTCGGTAGAGGGCCATCTCCAGCCGCACGGCGGCATGATATTGGCGGGCAAGCCCCTCATCAAAAATGACGCGGTGAAACGAGCAGTAGGGGCACAACTCTTCACAAAAAGGTATGTGCAGATAAAGCAGGCGTGGCCTGTCGTCGTCACAGGAAGGCAGCTCCGGCGGGATTCCCTGTTCAAATTTGAGGGCGCGGTCAAATTGTTTCCTTGCCGCACTTGTAATTATACGGTCAATCAAAGCTCATTTCCTTTAGTCATTCCGGTTGTAAACGGCCCTTCTTTCTAGCAAAAGAATCAGGTAATTTGCAAGCTGCGTTTGCTTGAAATTGGCTCCGATAGGTGTTATAGACGCCGAAAATGAGGAAAGTGAGCAGATGACCT
>JAAYKU010000132.1 GCA_012522275.1 Smithella sp. | reverse complement strand
GCCTGCGACTGCACCAGCATCATTTTTTTAGCCAGGCCGTAGGGCGCGTTTGTTTCTTCAGGATAGCCGTCCCAGATATCTTCTTCACGGAAGGGGACGGGCGTGAATTTGGGATAGGCGCATATCGTGCCGAGCGCGACGAATTTATCGATTTTATGCAGATACGCTTCATGCATGAGCTGAGCGCCCATGATCAGATTGTCATAAAAAAGCTCGGCGGGTTTTTCCTGATTGAAGCCTATCCCTCCGACTTTCGCGGCCAGATGGATCACGACATCCGGTTCCAGGGCCTTGAACATACGCCGGATATCCGTGAGGTTGGTCAGATCATACTCCGGCAGGTCGGCCACATCGATACTGGCGCAGCCGTATCCGGCAAGGGCCTCCAGCAGATGCCGGCCGAGAAAGCCTTTCCCTCCGGTCACTGTTACACGTTTGTTTTTTAGCAAGACGGCAATCCTCGGGTTTAATGGACCTTAGCCTATTCTTTCAGAGTTGGTACAGGAAAAGCCCGCGTCCTTGAGGGTCTTTTCTTTTCTGGCCAGCTCCAGGTCCGCCGCGATCATCATATCGATCAGTTCATCAAAGGAAACTTTCGGCCGCCAGTTAAGCTTCTTTCTGGCCTTGGACGAGTCACCCAGAAGAATATCGACCTCCGTGGGGCGGAAATAGCGTGCATCGATTTCCACATGTGCGGCATAATCCAGATCGAGTTTACGGAAAACCTTTTCGGCAAACTCACGCACCGAGTGAGTCTCGCCTGTGGCGATGGCATAGTCGTCAGGTTCGTCCTGCTGGAGCATCAGCCACATCGCCTCCACGAAATCGCCGGCAAACCCCCAGTCCCGTTTGGCCTCCAGGTTCCCCAGATACAGCTTGTCTCTTAAGCCCAGCTTGATCTGCGCTGCCGCACGGGTGATTTTTCGCGTGACGAATGTTTCGCCGCGCCGGGGCGATTCATGGTTGAATAAAATGCCGTTGGTCGCAAAGATACCGTAGGCATCACGATAGTTCTGCACGATATGATAGGCGTAAACCTTGGCCGCGGCATAAGGGCTGCGCGGCTGAAACAAGGTTTTCTCGTGCTGCGGCGGCGGGGCCGCGCCGAACATTTCGCTGGAAGAGGCCTGATAAAATTTTGTCCTGATGCCAGTTTTCCTGATGGCCTCCAGAATTCTGAGCGTCCCCAGACCTGTTATGTCGGCTGTGTATTCCGGCATGTCGAAGCTCACGCGCACATGACTTTGCGCGCCTAAGTGGTAGATTTCTGAGGGATTGATGGAGGCAAGCAGATCCATGAGCTGTCCGGAAACGCTCAAATCTCCGTAGTGCAAAAAAAGCCTGGCTTGAGGGTCGTGAAGGTCGCGGTACAGATGGTCGATGCGGTCCGTGTTGAATGTGCTGGAGCGGCGGATCAGGCCGTGCACTTCATACCCCTTTTCGAGGAGGAATTCAGTCAGATAAGATCCGTCCTGGCCGGTAATGCCGGTAATCAGAGCTTTTTTCATCGCATGATATCCCTTTGGCCGCGTTCTACAGCCGCCAGTAGTTGATGCCCGTCCGTCGGGCTTCAGCCGTCTGGAAAAGACCTTTGATGTCGAGCACTATGGGTTTTTCTTTACGGCAGAGGGAGGCTATCTTTTCCAGTCCCATCGCCACGTATTTATCATGGGCTACAGCCAGAATGACCGCGTCCATGTCTTTGATCTCTTTGAGGCCGACCGGATCGATACCGCACAGTTCACGAGCTTCTTCAGGAAGGGCCAGAGGGTCGTGAGCCCATACATTGACCCCGTAATCGCGTAATTCATCAATGATATCCACCACACGCGTGTTGCGCAGATCCGGCACATTTTCTTTGAAGGAAAGGCCCAGGATGGCCACCCGGGCGTTTTTCACCTGTACGTCGGCCGCGATAAGCATTTTGACGGTTCGCTCCGCGACGTATTTGCCCATGTTGTCATTTATTCTGCGGCCCGCCAGGATGACCTCCGGACGGTAGCCGATGCTTTCCGCCTTGTATGTAAGATAGTAGGGGTCAACGCCGATGCAGTGGCCGCCGACCAGCCCCGGCCGGAAGTTGAGGAAGTTCCACTTGGTGCCGGCCGCCTCGAGCACCTCCAGCGTATCGATGCCCATCTTGTTGAAAATGATGGCCAGCTCGTTCATCAGTGCGATGTTGATGTCGCGCTGTGTGTTTTCGATGACCTTGGCGGCCTCCGCCACTTTAATCGATGACGTGCGATGCAGGCCTACTTTGACCACTGCACTATAGATGCCTTCGAGCAGGTCCAAAGTTGCCGAATCGGATGCGGAAATGATTTTTATCGTGTTATTCACCGTGTGGACTTTGTCGCCCGGGTTGATGCGCTCCGGCGAGTAGCCGACGGTGAAATCTTTGCCGAACTTCAATTTCGATTCTCTCTCGAGAATCGGCACGCAGATGTCCTCGGTTACACCGGGATAGACGGTTGACTCATATACCACACACGAGCCGGCTTTCATGTGCCGGCCGATCATCGAGGAGGCGTTTTCTATGGCGCCCAGATCAGGAACGTGAAAATGATCGACAGGGGTGGGGACGGCGACAATGAAAAGCCTGCAGGAGGTGAGATCCGACGGTTTGGAGGTAAAATGGATTTTTGCTTTCTTTAATTCAGCATCGGTCAATTCCATGGTGCGGTCGTGCCCTTTTTTCAGCTCGGCAACATTGGCCTCGCTGATATCGAAGCCGACGACCGTGAAATGACGTGACAAGTGCGCGGCCAGAGGCAGGCCGACGTACCCCAGGCCGACGATGGCTATTTTATTTTTCCCTGCGTAGAATGACTGAGCGGTAAGAGCTTTTTTCATCTGGAGAACCCCTTTGTGCCGATTTTGTGATCGCGTGAAGAAGGCTTATTACCTTATTGACCGGCCTGTGTCAATGAGCCGGTTAGAGATTTTTCAGCACTCTGGCAAGGGCGGAAACAGTCTGATCGATATCCTCGTCGGTATGGGCGAAAGAAAGGAACCCCGCTTCAAACTGTGAAGGCGCCAGCCATATCCCGTTTTCCATCATGGCGTGGAAAAAGCGTGCGTACAGGCTCGTGTCGGAGGCCATGGCATCGGCAAGGTTGTGTACGGGCCCCTCCCGGAAAAAAACAGTGAACATGGAAAAAACCTGATTGATACAGCAGGCGATGCCTCGGCGCGAAAACGCATCTTCCATTTCCCGGCAAAGGCCGATTGCGCGTCCGGCCATGGCGGCGTAGTCATTGTGCATGGCTTTCAGTGTCTTCAGCGTCGCAATACCCGCGCTCATCGCCAGAGGGTTTCCGGAAAGAGTTCCTGCCTGATAGATATCACCGGCGGGCGCGAGCCGCTGCATATATTTCTTTTTCCCGCCCAGGGCGCCTACAGGCAGTCCGCCGCCGATGATCTTGCCCAGGCAGGTCAGATCAGGTTCAATGCCGGCCAGATTCTGGTATCCGTAGAAACCGAAACGCAAGCCGGTGATGACTTCATCGAAAATCAGCATAACACCGTATTTTGCCGTCAGCTCCCTCATTTTTTTTAAATAGCCTTCCGCGGGCGGCACAACACCCATGTTGCCGGCGACCGGCTCCACAATGACCGCGGCCAGCCTGTCCGCATAGCGCTCTATCGCCTCTTCGAGGGCGGCGGTGTCGTTGTACGGGAGGCTTAAGGTCAGCCCGGCCAGTGTCCGGGGAATGCCGGGGGAGCCGGGGATGCCCAGTGTGGCGACGCCGGAGCCCGCTTTGACCAAAAGAGAATCCGCATGGCCGTGATAGCAGCCGTCGAATTTTATGATCATGTCTTTTCCGGTGCAGCCGCGCGCCAGCCGCACCGCGGTCATGG
>JAAYKU010000131.1 GCA_012522275.1 Smithella sp. | reverse complement strand
GTTTAGGGTTGGTGTCGCTGCAAGATACGATGCGACGACTCCAGAGTGTTCAATGAACCGCCGGATGCGGAACCGCACGTCCGGTGGTGTGGGAGGACGGCGGGGGTGACCCCGCCTCCTACCTAATAGAGACGAAAAATCATGTCCGCCCGGCTACGGGATTGAGTTGCAATTCATCAACTGCACATCAGCGCCCGGCTATGGCGCGAATGTTTTTTGCAATGGAAACGGAAGGGCTTTATTTTTTGACCAGGGAGGCAAAGGTTATCAGCCCGGAGCCGTGCTTTTTTCTTATTTTGTCCATCGCCGCGTCAATCCGTACGCTCTTTTCGTTGTTCACGTTGAATTCCTGCGGTTCAAAAAGCGAAAGCTGACTAAATGAATCATCTTCTTCAAAACCTGACAGGCCGATGCCGATGAGCCTCACCGGGCGGGCGCTGTTCCATGTGCGCCCGAGCAGGCCGCAGCCTGCCTCGCGTATTTCTTTTGTGGAGTTGGTCGCGGGTATGCCGGTCTGCCTGGTGATGAGGCTGAAATCAGCATATTTGAGTGTAATGTGCACCGTGTGTCCTTTTTTATTTTTTTCTCTTGCCGTCATGGCAACATCATCGGCAAGCTCCATCAAAACGAGTCTGGCCTGATCGATGCCGGAGATATCTTCCGGCAATGTAGTTGAACGGCTGATCGATTTTAGGTCATCACCTGTTAGGGCCTCGACAGGGGAGGGGTCAACCCCATTGGCGCGCATCATGATTTCATGCCCGTTTTTCCCCAGAGTTTTACCGATGAGCTTCACGTTGCAGCGGGCCAGCTCTCCGATCGTTTTAATCCCCAGTCGGTTTAGTTTATCAGCGGTCTTCGGGCCGACGCCGTACATTTTATTTATAGCAAGCGGCCAGAGTTTGGTGGGGATGTCCTGCTGCCAAAGCTGTGTAATGCCGAGAGGTTTTTTCATTTCCGCCGCCATTTTCGACAGGAATTTGTTTTCGGCGATGCCGATGGAGCACCACAGCCTTAATTCGTTTTTGATCTCATCCATGATGCGCTTTGCGGCTACCACGGGGCTGCCGAAAAGCCCCTGCGTGCCGGTCATGTCCAGCCATGCCTCATCGATACTGTTTTGTTCCATAACCGGACTGTAGCGCGAAAGCAGCTCCATGACTTCGCGTGATTTTTGCTGATAAAAATGATGGTCCGGGCGGACAAGGGTAAGGCCGGGACACAGCTTCAGAGCCTCATGCAGGACCATCGCTGTTTTGACCCCGCGGGCTCTCGCCTCATAGTTGGCGGCGAGAATGATGCCGCAGCGCTTCAGCGGATCGCCGGCAACAGCGGCGGGAATACCGGCAAGTGCATCATTGCGGGACGTCTCGCAGGTGATATAAAACGCATTCATGTCCACAAGAAAAACGACTTTTTTCATGACAATGCTTTGTAGCGCAACGCGGGAATCGCGGCAAGAGAAAACACAAAAGGGGGTCACCGTGGTAAAAACAGAAAGTGGCCGGCATTTCCGGTATTTTGTTTACCACTTCGCCGGTGGTTGACGTGGAGCAGTGGGACAGTCTGCTGTCGGCGGTCGAAAAAATGTGATGAGCCGTTTTGGCGGGGTCAGTGGACTGGCGGCCTTTTGTTCAGCCGGACGGCGGCAAAAAACCCGCAGCTTGTGCGGGTCTTTTGTCATGTCCGGCATGGAATAACGCCTGGTGGAGATGAGGGGGATCGAACCCCTGGCCTCGGCGTTGCGAACGCCGCGCTCTCCCAGCTGAGCTACATCCCCCAACCGTCAAAAAAACGTGGCGATCATATATATTGTTTACCCGCATGTCAAGAATAATAGGCAGGCGCTGCAGGCGGAATCTTGTCTTGACAAAGCCGCGCGGTTTTCAATATACTTAAGTTCGCGAATTCACGGCAGACGTTTAAAAACGAAACAGCCGCGCAAGGCAGTGGCCGGAAGGGCGGCGGCGCGACTGGCGGCGTACGGCAATACAGTTTACGGGAGAGGTTCATGGCAAAAATCGACGCTTTTTTTCAGTTAATGAACGATCATAAGGCATCAGACCTTCATCTTGTCTCCGGCCAGCAGCCGGCCATCCGCATCCGCGGCGATATCGAACGCATCAGATACGATGTTCTCACCAATGATGTGCTCAAAGTTCTTCTGTATGAAATTACTCCCGAGCATAAGATCAAACAGTTTGAAGAAACGGGCGATATGGACTTCGCCTACGAAGTTCCCGGGCTGGCGCGCTACCGCGCTAATTATTTTCAGCAGAAATACGGGATTGCCGCCGTGTTCCGTGAAATACCCGCAAAAATTGCCACCTGCGCCGAGCTGGGCATGCCGTCGGTTATTTCCAAGCTGGCGATGCTGCCGCGAGGGCTGGTGCTGGTGACGGGGCCTACCGGCAGCGGAAAGTCAACGACGCTGGCCGCTATTGTCGATGAGGCAAACCGTCTGCGCCGCGACCATATCATTACCATTGAAGACCCGATCGAATTTGTCCACACAAGTCAAAACTGCATTGTCAACCACCGTGAAGTCGGCATTCACACCAAAAGCTTTTCCGCGGCGCTGCGCGGCGCCTTGCGTGAAGACCCGGACATTATAATGGTCGGCGAAATGCGCGACCTGGAAACCACGGCGCTCGCGGTCGAGGCGGCCTCCACCGGTCATCTGGTGTTTGCCACCGTCCATACGACCAGCGCGGTTAAGACGGTGGACCGCGTTGTGGAAATATTCCCCGAGTCCGAACAACTGCAGATTCGCTCTACTTTGGCCGATGGTCTCAGAGCGGTTATCTCTCAGGTTATTTTCAAAAGGTCGGACATCAAGGCGCGCTGCGTCGCCCTGGAAATACTCGTGGCCACGCCGGCGGTGCGCAACCTGATCCGCGAGCAGAAAACTTATCAGATCCCATCCATGATTCAGACGGGCAAGAAGTACGGGATGCAGCTTCTGGACGACGGTATCATGGAGTTGTACAACAGAGGCTGGATCAGCGCAGAAGACGCGTATATCAAATCAAATGAAAAAGGCAGATTCCGTCCGCTTCTGAAACATCCGCCCACGGACTTTACGGAGGCCTAGAGAGGATCATTTATGAGAAAACCGGAAGTCGACCATATTCTGATCAAAATGCTGGAGTCCAACGCCAATATTTCCGACGTTATACTGACGGTGGATAAGCCCTTTCAGGTAGAGGCGGCAGGCGTGCTGGTGCCGGTTGATCTGGAGCCGCATTTTGAAAAGCTGACTCCCTTTCAGACGGAAACTTTTGCCCTGAACCTCATCAATCAGGACCGCCGGCTGATGGAAGCGCTCGTCAAGGAAGGCTCCTGCGACCTGTCTTACGAGCTGCCGGGGATCGCGCGCTTCCGCGTGAATGTTTTTTCCCAGCGGGGCCAGTACTCCATTGTCCTGAGAAAACTGGAAACTCAGATACCGACCTACGCCGAGCTGGGCCTGCCCGATGCGTACCGGCGTGTGGCCACGGAAAAAAACGGTATTGTGCTCGTCACCGGCGCGACCGGCTCCGGCAAGACCACATCGCTTGCCGCCGTGATCAATGATATCAACGAGAAGCAGCCGGTGCATATCATCACGCTGGAAGACCCGATCGAATATACGCACACACAGAAAAAAGGGACGGTCAACCAGCGGGAACTCGGCAAAGACTTCGATACTTTCACCAACGGCCTGCGCGCGTCACTGCGCCAGGCGCCCAATGTTATTCTGGTGGGCGAAATGCGCGACCGCGACTCCGTCGAAATCGCCCTCAATGCGGCGGAAACGGGCCATCTGGTGCTCAGCACGCTTCATACGACGGACGCCAGTCAGACGCTCAACCGCATCCTGGGCATGTTTTCTTTTGAGGAGGAAAATCAGATCCGCACGCGGCTGGCGGACTCATTGCGCTGGATTATCTGTCAGCGGCTGCTTCCCAAAGTCGGCGGTGGTCGCGTGGCGGCCTTCGAGGCGCTGGGTACCTCATTGCGCGTCAAGGACGTTATTTTACACGGCGAGTCGGAAGGGAAAACCTTCCTCGACATTATACAGCAGGGCAAGGCGTTCGGGATGGTCACCTTCGACAACTGTATCGTCGATCTCTACGAAAAAGGGCTGATCACGGAAGAGACGGCAAAAGCCTACGCGTCGAACCGTTCCAATGTCGGGCGCGGCATTGACGCCATCAAAAGTACACGCGGTGAGAAGACGACAGATCTGGACAGGCTCGAAGTGGATCGTTCCTACGGCAAAAATATGGGCAAGCTCTGGCTGTAAGGATTAGTCTGTCAGGTCAATCAGGCAGGAGGGGTAATGACTGAAGAAAAACCGAAACCGGCGGTGAAGAAGATGGCGGATGTGATGGATTACGGCGGAAGGCCTTTCGGGAGGATCGTTCCGGATGCGGAAACGGCGATGATTTGCGAACAGGACCCGGTCATCCGCGACAAGGTCGCAGGTGATCTGAAAAAAATGGGGTTTCTCGTAGCTCAGCCCGCCACTTACAAGGAAGCGCTCAGAAACATGCGCTTTCACGTTTTCAATGTAATTTTTGTAGATGAGGATTTCGATACAGGCGTATGGGAGACAAACAACGTCCTTCGCTATCTGGAGAACTTAAACATGTCTGTCCGCAGGCAGATTTACGTCGTTTTAATCAGCGCGACTCTGCCGACCATGGACTATCTGGCGACATACAACAAAAGCGTCAATCTCATTATCAACAAGCGCGATATTGTCTCGATGGAAAAAATACTGCGTCATGCCATGACCGAACATGAAGACTTCTATCATGTTTTCAAGGAAACGATCCATAAGCAGTAACCTGGCGGGGGCGGAATTCAAGGCGCAGGTAACAATGTCCGGATGTTTCCGGCTACGGGCAGGCAGCGGGCGCCTCTTGCCTCGCCGGACAAGACATAGAACATCTTAATCTGTACTTGCCTTCACGGCGAGCTTCGGGCTTGCTGATCTGCTCACCACAAGCCTTTTCTTTTCAACCTTTATGCTTTCTCACGGTCGGCGCGGGTTTTTGCCGCCTCCATCTGATTGCGGCAGGGAGTCTGTGGGTCGAAGGCCAGCGCCGCCTCAAACGCTTTGACCGCGTGGGAGAAAAATTCTTTTTTCATCAGTGAATTTCCCAGACGATTCCAGTAGGCGGCGGTTTGAGACGGGTTTAGCCGGCAGGCTCTTTCGTATGCCGAAAAAGCATCGGCCGGTCTGTTCATGGCCGCCAGAGCGTCTCCCGAAGCGCAATGATACAGGCCTTTTTCCGGGGCGATGGCCAGGCATTCCGAAAGCAATCGCCGCGCCCGGTCGGGAAGCTGCCCTTCCATGTACAGACAGGCGGCCTGGAAGAGATAGCGATCCGCATCATCAGGATCGACGCGCCCTGCCTGGCGGCAGGCGTTTTCAAATTCCTCATGTCTGCCCGTTTTGAGCAGCGCCTCTCCCAGCAGGCAGTGATAAACCGGATTGTCCTTGTCGTCACTGACGAGTTTATCGAAGACGCCGACGGCTTTTTCGTATTCACCTGAAAGAAGATAAGCCTTGCCCAGCTCTTCGGCCAGCCCCGGATCCTCCTGTTGGGCACGGGCCGCTTTTTCGCACAAAGAGACCAGTTTGGCGGTTTTGCCTTCCAGTTTGCAAATCCGCACCAGTTCGTCATAGGCAAAACCGGTAAAAACCCTGCGCTCCAGCTCCCGCTCAAACAGTTCCTCCCAATGTCTGATGGAGCTTTCCCTGTCGCCTTTGTCCCAACTGGCCCAGGCCAGCCTCACGAGCACAGATTCCTCGGCGGGATGGAGTTTATGTATCTCCTCCAGAAGTGCAATCGTCTCGTCGAATTTGTTTTCCGACAGCAGAAGGTCGGCCTCGTCGAGTTTTCGCGTGATGTCGTGGTTATGCGCCATGATGATAAAAAAAGGGGGGAGAAGAATCTCCCCCCGGATGTTCTAGCAACTGCAGGATCCGCAGCCGCCGCCTTCAGCCGCGAGACTCGAGCTCAGCTTGAATCCCTCTCCGAACGCGGTGGTGACAAAATCGATGTTGATCGGCTTTGCCTGTTCCCACAGAGATTTTTCAACTACAAATTTCGTTCCTTTTTCGTCGATTACCTCATCTTCGTTTCGTGGCTCATCCAGAGCCATGCCCAAAGAGGGCCCGGCTCACCCGAATGACATGGTGATGCGAATTGCCGCGTTGGTGTCTTTGTCCTTCAGGAAATCTTTTATGACCTCCGAGGCTTTGTCCGTGACTGTCAGCATTGTGTTTTCTCCTTCCGGTGATGCCATGAGGACATCAATGTTTTTGGTAACTTATACACAATCGGCATGTTGTCAATTATAATTTAGCATCTTTGGATAAGTTGCCGTAATTACATCGATAAAATATTTTGTGACCCCTTGGCTAAAGCAGCAGGCGCAAGACGGCGCTCATTGTTTCGGGGCGTCTCGACCCGCCTCATGGAGAACCTTTTGCCTGGCCCGCACGAGGGTTTCATCGAAGTATTTTTCCAGTTCTTCATTGACGCCGCGCAGTCCGTCAACGACCTTTTCGGCCCATTGCAGGTATTCCATTTTGCGCTGTGTCGTCCAATTTTGGGGCGGCGCGTGGGCGATGTCATGAATATTGCAGATTTTGTCTGCCAGCTTGATTTGTTTGGCGCGGCTTGAAAGGTGTGGCGCCGTCTCAACCTGATTTTTTTTTCTCGCCTCTTTCGGGAGGTTTTTGTCGTCCGTCATCTCGCGCACCAGTGATAAAACCCCGGCGCCGAAAAGTTCGAGTATTTCTTCGGAGGTCGTATCCGTGTCTTCGATAGTGTCATGAAGAACGGCGGCCACGATTGCCTCTTCATCGTGAACGCCGCCGATCGTCCACAGGATGTTGGCGACTTTTATCGGATGATTGATGTAGGGCGAGGCGGCTGAATCTTTTCTTCTTTGGTGACGGTGTTTCGTCGCGGAAAACTGCAGGGCTTTTAAAAGAATACTGAAATCGTGAGTCATTAACTGCTCCTGTGGGTCTTGCATATCACAGGCGCGGCCCCGCAGGCAAACACTTATGCGGCAGTGTAACAAAGTACGGATGCCGTGCAACAGGCTGGCGGGAACGCTTTGAAACCGTTTCCCGCATTTTATTCTCTATTTATTTATAAGTGTAAGTAATGCGCCCAACATCTATACACTACACGGGTATGCCTTTTGTTTTCCCCCTGCCGTCGCTGCCTTTGACATAAAAACGCCACAGAGCTTCACGGTCTTTTTTATCGGCGTAGCCGATGCCGATCCGGGGCGTGCGACACACATCCCGTGCAGGGATGTCTCTATATTTTTCCACCCACAGTTTTTCACCTGCGGCCAGGTTCCATCCGTTTAAAGACTTGTCGATACCCAGCGCCTGGCAGAGCTTGGCCGGGCCGTCGGTCAGGTTTTTGCCGCGTCCCGCCCGGCGGGCCAGCATTTCCGCAATACCTTCTAAAGGCCGGATGGCCCGGATCAGAACCGCGCAGGGCCTGCCTTCGGCTTCAGTTACGATATTGAGCATATAATGCATTCCATACGTGAAATACACATAGGCATGCCCGGGCGGGCCGAACATCACGGCATTGCGCCTGGTCATGCCCCGGTGCGCGTGACAGGCTGTGTCTTGCCTTCCGCAATAGGCCTCCGTCTCGACAATGACACCGGAAAGCACTGTCGGACCTTCCCGGCGCAGCAGTTTTTTCCCAAGCAGGTCCCGGGCGACCGTCAGTGTCGGCCGGTCAAAAAATAATTTGTCGAGTATCGTCATAAATTCCCCCGCGCTCATTGCTTATTTTCAACTTGACACGGCAGGCGCTTCGATTTAATAACCGTGCACTCATGCATCAAAAAGCATGATGTTGTCAACTTCCCCGTGCAGAAAACATGATTCCCTTGTGCGAAGCAAACTACGCGCTGCAAAGTAAAATACACATGCAGGCAATCCG
>JAAYKU010000130.1 GCA_012522275.1 Smithella sp. | reverse complement strand
TGGCCGCCCTGATGGGCCTGCGTGTCATTTTTGTTTTCACGCACGACAGCATCGGCGTCGGCGAAGACGGCCCCACCCACCAGCCGGTGGAGCAGATCATGAACCTGCGCCAGATCCCCAACATGACCGTGCTGCGGCCGGCCGACGCCAACGAAACGCTTGAAGCGTGGCGTGCGGCGCTCAACAATATGGCAGGCCCCACCGCACTGATTTTCAGTCGTCAGAACCTGCCGGTGCTGGACCGGTCGGTATGCTCCCCCGCTGCCGATACACAGCTAGGCGGCTATATCCTGTGGGAGTCCGCCACCGAACCGGAGCTTATTTTGCTGGCCACCGGCTCGGAAGTGTCCATCACGCTTGCCGCGGGACGAACGCTTGCCGCGGAAGGCTTCAAAATCCGTGTGGTCTCACTTCCCTCTTGGGAACTTTTCGACCGGCAGCCCGCCGATTATCGTGACAGAGTACTGCCGCCTCGGGTGAGGGCCCGCCTGGCCGTGGAAGCGGGCATCAGTCTGGGCTGGGAGCATTACACCGGCCTTGACGGCAAGATTATCGGCATGGAAAGCTTCGGCGCATCCGCGCCCGGCCCCGTACTGTATGAGAAATTCGGTTTTACGCCCGCCTGTATCATCGATGCGGCCAAAACCCTCCTGAAGGCGCGTTGAGGGGGAAAAATGAAAGCAGCAGGCATTTCTTTTTTCCCCGGCTCCTATCGCAAAGAGGTAACCGAAGCTCTGGATAAAATGAGACGTGGCAATATTGCGGCGCGTATCTGGTCCGGAGACCATCGGGTCTGGAAACCGTCGCCCGTGGAAATTTCCAACCGCCTGGGCTGGCTGCACGCCCCGGTGGAAACGCTGGCCAATGCGTCTGGTATCTGCGCGTCGCTTGCTCACTTTACAGGCGGCAGGTTCGATCACGTTGTTCTTCTCGGCATGGGAGGCTCAAGCCTCGCCGCGGAGGTTTTCAACAATGTTTTCGGCAGCGCCCCCGGCTTTCCCCGACTGATCATTGTCGATACCACCGATCCTGTAACCATCGGCTGCGTGGCCGCAAAAATCAACCCGGCCACAACGCTTTTCATCGTTGCCTCCAAGTCCGGCACAACGCTCGAAGTGGTTTCCCTTTTTCATTATTTCTACAACCTGACGGCCGCACAACCGGGCCTGCGCGCCCGTGAGCATTTTCTGTTCATCACGGATGAAGGCAGCCCCATGATCGGGCAGGCTTTAAGCTTGCAAATGTCGCATATTTTTTCCAACAACCCGGACATCGGGGGGCGTTACTCGGCCCTTTCCCTGGCGGGAATCATCCCCGCGGCACTCATCGGCCTGCAAATTGACAAACTCCTGCAAAATGCCGCGGCAGTGGCCATGCGAGAAAAAGAGAGCTGCTGTGCCGGCAGGTGCGACTCCGGCGGGATGCTATTGGGCGCGGCCCTGGCAACGCCTGCGCGCCACGGACGCGACAAGCTCACCGTGGTGCTTCCGCGCCGCTGGCGGTCTTTTGCTGACTGGCTCGAGCAGCTTGTGGCGGAAAGCCTCGGCAAAGAAGGGGCGGGCATCCTTCCGGTGGTCAATGAACCGCCGCTGGAAGTTGGTCATTACTCTTGCGACCGGCTCTTCGCCTTTTTCTGCCGCGCCGGAGACAAAGATGACGGGCGGATCAAAAAGCTCGCCGACGCGGGGCATCCGGTTTTGAAAATAGACATCGACGACAAATATGACCTGGGCGGGCAGATGTTTCTATGGGAGATGGCCACCGCCGTGGCCGGCCACCTCATGGGCGTCAACCCCTTTGACCAGCCCGATGTGGAGGCAACCAAAAAACACACAGCCCGCCTGATTGCCGAAGGTGGAAAGCCCCAGGGCCCGTCTCAAGAACGCCCGTCGCTTACGGCAAACGGCGTGGAAATTTACGGCGATGTATCCGGGGGAACGCCTTCTGAAGCGCTTGACGATTTTCTTTCCGGGCTTGCCCAAAACGGCTATGTTGGGCTGCAGGATTATTTAAGCCCCTCTGCAGGGATCGCCCGGGCGCTCGATGAATTGCGCGGCGCAATTATGCGCAAGTACAAAACAGCCGTCACCATCGGCCGCGGGCCGCGCTATCTTCATTCCACCGGCCAGTTACACAAAGGCGACGCGGGTCTCGGTCTGTTTATACAATTCACCGGCAGAGACAAGATGGATCTGGACATTCCCGAGGCCCCGGGCGGCGGTCAGTCAGTCATGACTTTCGGAGGGCTCAGGCAGGCGCAAGCCGGTGCGGACCGCCGCGCGCTCGTGGAAAAAGGCCGTCGCGTACTGCACATCCATTTTCTCAAAAACGCGGCCGCGGGCATCAGAAAACTGGCCCGGGCACTTAAGCCTTCTTGGTAATTTCACCATGAGCCACGGACTATTATTTTCCACCTCCGCCCCGATGAATCGGGGCACCTCCGCCGGCGGAGGACAAGAAGGATGCGCTTCGCGTATTTATCGCCGTTCGTGGTGAGCTTGTCGAACCATGAACGGGCGACCACACTGTCCCACGCTGGCGGGGGTGGCCCGAAGGGCCGGGGGTGGACTTTGTCATCTCGGCTCCCCATCCTCTCCTAACCCTCCAATCCTTCAACCTTCCAACTGTCACCTACCTTGCCTCTGTAATCACACGCATAATTTGCGGCGCGCGGCGCGCGGAAGCGGCCGGAACCGCCGCGGGATAGCCGACGATAAGAGGCGCTACAATCCGGTGGTTTTCGTCAAAACCCAGCTGCGCCCGTAGCTGCGGGTCGCGGATGTTCGCACCCATGGCGACCCAGCAGGTTGCCAGCCCTCTGTCGGCGGCGGCAAACATGATATAGCTTGCGGCCAGCGCGCAATCCACCTCCAGCGTGCGCACCTGACGCGCGCCCGCGATGTAAATCAGGCAAGGCGCATTGTAGAATACATTGGTTTGCTCATTTTTCAGATAACTTATGTATTCCGGGCTGAGCTGTATCTTTTTTTCTTCATTATCGCGAATCAAATTGGCCCTGCTTTCATCGGAAAGAGCCCTGATCGTTTTACGGCACTGCACCACCGAAAAGCGGCAGGGCTGATTATTGCTTGCCGAGGGGGCCAGTGTCGCATCCTGAAGAAGCTCTTCAACGACCTTCAACGGAACCGCCCTGTCTTCGTAATCGCGCACCGCGCGCCTTTTTTGCAAAAGCTCTGAAAAATTCATGCTGCTCTCCTTTCTGTGTTTCAAACTGGTAAAAATAACGATATCAGCCTGATGATGCCGTACTGGAACATACGGATCACCGGATGCAGGACACCGGTCAGCAAAAGCCCCAGAACAATGAAAAAGCCGAAAGGCTCGACCTGAGACAGCACGCGGTTGAACCTCTCCGGCGTGAACCCCATAAGTATTTTCGAGCCGTCCAGCGGCGGAATCGGGATCAGATTGAAAGCGGCCAGCAAAATATTGATATACGAAAGCAGGTACAGCACATTATAAACCATGCCGCCGGGCGGCGGGTCCAGAAGCCGCCACAACAGCAGGGCGAAAAAAGCGATGATGATGTTGGCCGTCACGCCGGCTGCGGAAACGAGTATAAGACCTTTACGCCGTTCGGGCGCGGGGATGTTTTCGATATTGACGGGTACGGGCCTGGCCCAGCCGAAGCCGACAACCAAGAGCATCAAAGACCCTATCGGATCGAGATGTTTGAGCGGATTGAGCGTGAGACGGCCCAGCCAGCGCGCTGTATCGTCGCCCATTTTGGAGGCAACCCACCCGTGCGCCACCTCATGCAAAATGACGGAATACAAAAGCAGCACCGCCAGCATGAAAAAAGCCACCGGATTGCTCATCAGTAATTTTATCAGGCCCATATAACTACTTTGTTTGTGATGACCTCATAATAAAGTCGTTTTTGTTTCCTGCCTGCACAGACTGCCAACAGACTAAACCACACGCAGGAAATATTCAATCGATAGTTTCCCCGCCGCGGAGACTGTGTCGTAATCGTAAAGAAGCCGTCACCATCGTCATACCGGCGAAGGCCGGTATCCAGAACATGCTGAAAATACTGGATTCCCCCGTGTCAGGCACGGGGCAGGCTCAAAGTCGCGCTT
>JAAYKU010000129.1 GCA_012522275.1 Smithella sp. | reverse complement strand
TTGCCCCGCTGTCCGTTTTTTTCATCAGCGGCGTATTTTCCAGGGAATTGCCGGCGGCCGGCTTGTCATCTTCCCTCAGCGTATCTTTAAGATCTTCCGTCACCCCTTCAGTCGCGTTTTTGAAATCCCTGATGCCTTTTCCCAGCGTTTTGGCCAGGTCCGGCAACTTTTTAGGGCCGACGATGATGAGCGCAACCACCGCGATAATGATCAATTCCTGCCATCCGATGCCGAACATGAAAGTGCCTCTCTGCCAAAATATTGCGCTTACCTATATATTGATTGATGTTTTTGTCAATGTTTTTCGCAATAAATGGTTTGACTCCCCTGCCCCGGCAGCCCCCTGCGGGGGCGCGGACATTTTCTTTCTTGACGAAATTTCAGGCATTTTGTAATCCGGCGCCATGACCGTCGATGAACAGATCGAAAAGATGATTCAGGCAAACACGGGCAAAGCAATGAACAATGTGCGCCGCGGCTTTGTTCTTGTCACCGCCGGGCTTGTACTGGCCGGGGCCTTCAGCGGCAGTCCTGTTTTCTACGGCATCGCCGCCGCAACCGCCGCCGTGTCCTTCGTGCTGTGGAAAATTGCACCGCACATGCACAACGCGGCCAGAGGCCTCAAGGAGGGCATGAGGCGGGAGGGGGAGGTCGAAATCAGCATACATCAATGGACGGACGCAGAAGGCAACCGCTATGAAACTTACCGGGGAGTAGTCCTGATCGACAAACGCCCGGCATGGCGGATGGAATTTGCAACACCGGCCGAATGGCAGCCGGCAGAAGGGATATATAGGGCACAAATAGTATTTCTGACCGGTATTGCCTGGCCGGTCGCCGTCGTGACAAGTGACGGCCTGCTGTATCCTCGCTTCAGGCCGGAGCGGGCCTCGGTTGCGCCCTTGTAGCATCCGTGCGGGACAATTCGGCAATGTCCGTTTTATGCGCGCCGGACGTTTTTCTCTTGACAATATCATGACCATGAGTGTAACTACTTACCCTGTTTACGCGGGCCGGGACGGTCTTTGCGGCCGTTCGCGGCACGGGTCAAAAACCTTTTTCGCCACCGTAAAAACTTGCAAAAAACCGCAGGCACGATTTGCGGCCAAATTGATCAAAATAACCGAAAGTGAGGTAAAGGTATGAAGATTGAAGATGTGAAAAATGTGTGTGTGGTCGGCGCAGGCAACATGGGTCATCAGATCGCTCTGCAGTGTGCCCTTTCCGGTTTCAAAACCGTGAGCACGGACGTGATTCCGGCCGTTTTGGAAAAGGCTGAAAAATTCGTTGACAACTATCTGCCCGGCCGCGTGCAGAAAGGCAAGCTGACGGAAGAGGCGGCAAAGGCCGCCCGCGCCAATATTTCCTTCACGGGCGACCTCTCCGTGGCCGCCAAAGACGCGGACGTGGTCATCGAAGCTGTTCTGGAAAGAATCGACCTCAAAAGGAAGATTTTTGCCGATCTGGACAAGATCGCCCCTCCCGGCGCAATTCTGGCCTCCAACAGCTCCTTTATCGTCAGCTCGCGTATTGCCGACGCGACGAACCGCCCCTCCCAGGTCTGCAACCTGCATTTTTTCAACCCGGCGCTCGTCATGAAACTGGTAGAAGTGGTCCAGGGGCCTCATGTATCGGATGAAACGGCGAAGTGCATGATGGATTTTTGTCTGAAAATCGACAAAATTCCGATTCATATTAAAAAGGAAGTGGACGGCTTCGTACTCAACCGTATTTTTGCCGCCATCAACAAGGAAGCAGTGTGGATGCTCGAAATGGGCGTAGCCTCCTTCGAAGACATCGATAAGGCCTGTGTGTACGGCGCCGGCCACCCGATGGGCCCGTTCCGCCTGATGGACCTGACCGGTATCGATCTGTCCTACGACATCGGCATGAGTCACTTCTATGAGTCCGGCGATCCGGCTCACCTGCCCTCCCCCAATATTGTAAAGAGATACACGGAAGGAAAATTCGGCCAGAAGACAGGCGAGGGTTGGTACAGCTATAAGAAATAACATTTGTTATGCACGCCTGCCGGGGCTTTTATTTGTCCCATAGGCGAATATCATGGCAGCGCCCCGGAGTTCGCGAGGATTCCGGGGCGTCTTTGTAAGTGCTTATGAAAGTAAAACGGAAAAACGCTCTTGTGGTGGAAGGAGGAGGAATGCGCGGCATTTACGCAGCGGGCATTCTCCACGCCTTTGGTGCGGCCGGCTTCGACCCGTTTGATTTATACATCGGCGTTTCGGCCGGCGCCTGCCACCTGGCCTCGCATCTGGCCGGGCAAAACGACCGCAACTTCGACATCACACTGCGCTACTCGCTCGACCCGCGATTCATCAGCCTCGGCCGCTTTCTGCGCGGAGGGCATCTGATGGATCTGGACTGGATGTGGCAAGAAACCATCACCAACTACCGCCTCGATCTGAAGCACATCGACGAAAAGATACACGCGCAAAACCGGGAATACCTGGTCGTGGCCACATCGATGGAAACAGGCAAACCGTTGTATCTGAGCCCGGACGCCGTCACACTGGAACATTATCTAAAAGTTTCCAGCTCTTTACCGATCCTTTACCGCAACTCCCTGGATGTAAACGGCGAAAAGGCCACCGACGGGGGCATGGCCGACTCCATTCCCGTGCGCGAGGCCCATCGGCGCGGCGCGACAAATATCACGGTGATCCGTACGCGCCCGTCACATTATTTAAAGAAAAGCAACCCCGCCGCACTTGCCGTCTTTTATTTGTACTTCCGGAAATACCCGAAACTGGTGGAGTGCTTCAGGAAAAGAGCGGCAAATTACAACGCGTCCGTGGCGTTTATGGAAAACCCTCCCGAAGGGGTGCGCGTCACGCAACTTACCCCGCCTGCCGGGCTCTCCCTGGGACGTACAACAGCGGATAAGGTGCAGCTTCGCGCCGCCTATGAAAAGGGTATTGACCACGGCAGACTTTTTATGAAATCTTATAGATCCTGGTGAAAACCGGCGCCGCTTCATATTGCGTGCATCTGTTGTGGCCGGGCACATACCCCTGAAAGGCATTGTATGGAGCGGGCAATAGTCATCATTTTTCTTGTTTTGTTCATCGGCCGCATGAGCGTGCGCTTTATCCTGCAGCGGCTCAACATGAAAAACCTGCAGCTCAACGGCAGGAAGATTCCCCCCGTGTTCGAAGGCGACATAGATGCCGCCACCCTCAATAAAATGACTGACTACACCTATGATCTCTCGAAGCTCGAAGCCAAGGAAAGTCTGGCCGGCGACATTACCGAACTGATCTTAGTGTTTTGCCTGCTGCCGCCTCTGGCCGGATGGCTTTACAGCATGCAGGTTCATCTGATCTGGCAGGCGCTGATTTTTTTCGCCCTGCTTGCCGCCACATCCGGCATTGTCCGGCTGCCGTTTGATGTATTTCACACTTTTGTGCTGGAGCGGAAGCACGGCTTTTCCACCATCACCTGGAAACTGTGGCTGACAGACCTTGTCAAGTCGCTCGTCATCTCCGGGGTTTTGATGGCGGTCGTGATAAGCGCGCTGATGGCTTTCATCATTTATCTGCCGCGCACCTGGTGGCTGTGGGGCTGGGCTTTTTTCACACTGTTTCAAATCGTTGTGCTGTGGCTCTATCCCGTGCTGATCGCCCCTCTGTTCAACAAGTTCGAGCCGGTCGCCGACGCACAGCTCGCGGAGAAAATAACTGCTCTGGCACAAAAGGCGGGCCTCAAAACCAGTGGTGTTTTCCAGGTGGATCAGGCAAAACGCTCCCGGCATACCAACGCCTATTTCACAGGTCTGGGCAGGACCAAACGCATCGTTTTATATGACACGCTTCTGGCCTCGCACACACACGAAGAGATATTATCCGTACTGGCGCATGAAATCGGCCATTGGAAAAAGAAGCACATCCTCAAACAACTCGTTTTCATGGTCTGCGCTTCTGCGGTTTTGTTCTATGTGATATATCTGGCCGTGGCCTGGCCGCCTCTTTACCTTGCTTTCGGCATTGCCGGCACACCTGTTTACGCGGGCTTTTTTCTGGTTTCATTATATCTGTCGGCAGTTTCGTTTTTTGTATCCCCGATCGGCGCGGCCATCAGCCGCCGCTTTGAACGAGATGCGGACAAGACGGCTTTCGCTCTGACCGGCACCGCCCGGCCGATGGTGAGTGCCCTCAAACGCCTGGCCAAAGATAACTTAAGCAACCTTCACCCCCATCCCTGGTATGCCGGGTTTTACTATTCCCATCCGCCACTGACCAGGCGTATTGAATATTTGCAGTCTTTGGATTATAAATAGAAAAACTTCCGGGAGAGTTCCCTATGCCCATCTATGAGTTTTACTGCAAAAAGTGTAACACGATTTACAATTTCTTTTCAAAAACAGTGAATACAACAAAAACACCCGCCTGCCCGAAGTGCAAAAGGGTCAAACTCTCGCGTCGTATGTCGATATTTGCCGCTCTGACGGGAAAAACTTCAGAGGATCCGGAAGGCGATTTTCTGCAGGGCCTCGACGAGAGCAAAATGGAGCAGGCGATGATGCAGTTGGCGGCGGAGGCGGAAAACATCGATGACGACGACCCGAAAGCCGCCGCCCGGCTGATGCGCAAGCTGTCGCGCAGTGCGGGGCTGAAACTGGGAGACGGCTTTGAAGAGGCGCTCGATCGGCTGGAGGCCGGAGAAGACCCGGATAAAATCGATGAAGAAATGGGGGATCTTCTCTCGGAGGAAAACCCGTTCGGGGCAAAACCGGGACGAAAAAAAACGGCGCCGGTCCACCCGCGTCATGACGAAACATTGTACGACCTTTAACCTGCGGCGCCTGATGGATAGTATCTGATGAAAGCATTCGAACCGGCCGCGATGGGGCTCCTTACCCTTGCCAACCGTTTTGTCCGCAGCGCGACCTACGAGGGGCTGGCCAATGCACAGGGCTTGTGCTCTCCGGGGCTGACGAAGCTCCTGGTGCAGCTGGCCACAGGCAAAGTCGGACTGATTATCGCCGGTCAGACGGCGGTAAGCCAGGAGGGAAGAGCGGACGCGCGGGGGCTTTGCCTGTGGAAAGAAAATCATCTGCCGGCATTGATGGACATGGCAGGCCGGGTGCAGGCGGCAGGCGGCAAAATCATGCTTCAGCTCGGCCACGCGGGCATTGTTGCCGAACCGTCGCTCACGGGCAAAGCCGCCTTCGGTCCGATGGCCGGAAGGCGCACAGACGGACACATCTGTCGTTCGATGACCAGAAACGATATACGGAAAACGACCGTCTCCTTCGCCCACGCCGCGGCCCTGGCCAGAGAAGCGGGATTTGACGGCGTCCAGCTTCACGCAGCCCACGGTTATCTGTTGAGCTCATTTTTATCGCCCCACTATAACAGACGCCGCGACGAGTACGGAGGCACTGTGGAAAACCGCGCGCGCTTTCTTCTGGAGGTCCTTCTGTCCGTGCGTGAGGCGGCGGGTAACGATTTTCCCGTGCTGGTCAAAATCAACGTCAATGATTTTCTGCCGCAGGGGGTATCTGTAAGCGACATCGTAAAGACAGCGGCTCTGCTGGAAAAAGGCGGGATTACGGCAATCGAACTCAGCGGAGGCACGCTTCGCTCCGGCAGTCTGAACCCGTCGCGAACCGGTCTGATCTCCCGGGAAAATGAAGGCTACTACAAAGAGGAGGCAAAGTACTTCAAGGACAAGATAAACGTGCCCCTCATTTTGTCGGGCGGCCTGCGCTCGCTCGACGTTGTCGAGAAACTCCTGCAGGACGGACTTTGCGATTTTGCGGCCATGTCCCGCCCCCTCATCTGCGAACCGGACCTCATCGCAAGATGGAAACAGGGCGACACGTCCGCCTCCATGTGCAAATCAGACAATCAGTGCTTCCGGCCGGTGCGGGCCGGCAAGGGGCTGTACTGTCTGACGCGCGTGCAGGAGGGGAAAAAATCAATGCACAGACCCGCATGATAAAACTCTTATTCACGACAGATAAAAATACGCCGTTACGAAGACTGCTTGAATAAAGCCTCGAGCTTGTTTCTGACATCGTCCGGCGCCGTGTCGCCGCCCGCGGAGCTTTCCCGGTAACGAAAATAATCACAAAAATTGGAGCGGTTCTTGTCCAGGACCCTCTCTGCCTGACTCTCCCGACAGTCGTTGTAGGCACCCGACTCATAAAAACTGCAATTCAGGCAGACATGCAGATCGCTGCGGCACGACGGGCAGGACGACTGCCGGCCGATGAACAGATCTGCAGGTATCTCTTTTTTGCAGCTGTAACATACTTTCATAGGCGGAAAATACAAAGATGAGCGGTGCCTGTCAAGAGACTTTCCTGCAGCGGTTTTCCGCACCGACGGCACAGCGTTATTTAAACGTGAAATTACAGGCCGGCTGTGATATTAAACCCGATACTACATTGCACTTGCGGGGGTTTGCTCATGGCCGATAAATCGAAGCTGGGATTTGAGTTTCCGACCGGTTATCTTCGGGTTGAAAAAAATAAAATTGCGGAATTTGCCGCAGCCCTATCGCAGAAGGACTCCACAAACGACGTAAAAAGGATATATCGTGACGAGGATACGGCCAGAAGCGAGGGCTATATAAACATCCCCATCCCGCCTACTTTTCCGACCGGTTTTGCCTTCTGGACGGCCGGCGGCCTTTTCGGAATCATCGACAAGGTCGGCGCAGACGTCACAAAGCTGCTGCACAGCGAGGAAGAATACGAATATTTCGCGCCGATTTGCGCAGGAGACATGCTGACTGCCAAAATGAAAGTGGCGGACATGTATGAAAGGGGCAGGAAGGAAAGAAAAGGCAGGTATTTTGAAATAACCGTTCTGGAGACGGAAGTATTCAACGAAAAAAACGAGCTGGTTTTACGCGCCCGCACGACCTTTGTGGAAAGATAGGAAAATTATGAACGTTTGCTACGACAATATTCAGACAGGCGACATGATGCCGCCTTACACATCACTGCCGATCACACGCACGCACCTGGTGCGCTACGCGGGAGCCTCGGGAGATTTCAATCCCCTGCATCACGATGAATCGTTCGCCAAAGCCATCGGCCTGGAAACGGTCATCTCGCACGGCATGTTCATTATGGGCATTGCCGGCGAGGCCATCACCGCCTGGATCGACAATAAATGTCTGAGAAAGTTTTCCGTCCACTTCATGGGCATGACCCAGCCTGCCGATCTGGATGACTTTGAAAACACCAAAGGCCGCGCAACCATTACGGTGACGGGCAAGGTTGTAGAGAAGTTCGAGGAAAACGGCGAAAAAAGAATCCGCTGTGACATTATCGCCCAGGATGCCTTAGGCAGTCGCAAACTCAGCGGCTATTTTATCGCGGCACTGCCCTGATGCCCGCTCAATCACCCGGCCAGACTGCGGTACATTCGGCAATGCAGATAAAAGAAATACGACATCCTTCCACCGAGGCGCAAAAGCTTTTGGGAAACCAAGTTGACATCTTTTTGTCCGGCCACCTTCGGATCCGCCAGATAGATCGCTAAAAGGCCACGGATAATCAGGCGATGGTATCTTTCATGGGGCAACCCCTCCACACTTAAAAGCGACTGCCTGTAGAAGTGCTCGAGCCTCTCCGACATCTGCAACCGGCTTTCATAGTAAAAACAGAAATTCAAATCATTTCCCGCACGGTCCTCTTCCTGATCGATTAAATAATCCAGAAGAATGTGCAACCCCTGTACCCAGGGGAAGTAGGCATTTCTTATCTTTTGCACAAGTGACAACGGTGTGCCGGGATTAAATAGCTGTGAGATGATACAGAAAATCCCCAGCGTCGAGCCCGTGCAGGCTGCAAACTCATACCAACTCATCGGCGGCAATGTGTTTTCATGCCGCGCGAACCAGGCCTGCAGGCGTGGCACACGCTCGTCTTTGCGCACATGTTTGTAAACCTGCAGATCAACATACAGATCCGCCAGCCCCAAAAGTGTATCTCTGGCCTGGCGATAGCCTTCCAGAGAGCTCAGTACTTCACGGCAGGTACGCACCAGCGCGGCAAGATAGCCACCGTCGTCCTTTTCCCGCCGGAAGCGGTAATAATCCGAAAGCGGAGCCTCCGGCGACAGCGCCTGTCTCATGGATTCATGCAGCGCACGGAAATCGTCCGGGTCCTGGGAAGTGCTGCGGTCACACAGATTGTCCAGATAATCGCTGATCGTCTGATAAGCGACGATAAATTTTACCGCCTCTTGATATCTGCTGTCCGCCAGCAGACTGTAGAGCGCACCCCCTTCACAGTGAAATCTTTTTGATTCCAGACTGGCCAGCGCCTGCCTGCGCAATTCAGCATCCGGGATCCTTTGCGCCTTTTCCCTCCAGACACCAAGCCATTGGCGGGTTACAGGTTGAACCTTCAAAACTGCGGCAGTGGTGAAAGATATAATGTTGGCGGGAGCCCGCAAGTGTTCATCCTCCTGTAATGAATTTATTTATTACAATATATTGACTACTTATCACTGACTTCTGATCTCTTGTCTTTCCACCATCCATTATGAAAACCATGAGCTGCTCGCTCTTTTTTCCACCTCCGACCCGCCGAGGCGGGCCACCTCCGCCGGCGGAGGACATTATCCACCATAAACCATCAACTATCCACCATGCACTATGAGCTACGAGCCATGAGCTACCAGCTTCTTCCCCTGTACTTATCACCAACTTCAGAGCCCTGGCTCTGATCCTTGCATTCCAATCTTCCGCCCCTTGTTCCTCGGCTCGAGCTTTAACACAGGCGGCGCACCAGCACAACCGGATAAGCCACTGTCACATTGACCGCCCGAGACAAACTGTGATAGCAGGTGCGCTTACGGAGGCGTGATGGACTTTGCAAGAAATACGCAGACCGATGTTTTAGTTATCGGCGCAGGCGCGGCCGGCATGATGGCCGCCGGGCGCGCGGCCAGGACGGGTGCGCGCGTGCTGCTTCTGGAAAAGACCGGGCAGTGCGGAAAAAAGATACTGGTGAGCGGCAAAACCCGCTGCAACCTGACCAATACCGCAGGCCTTGCGCAGTTCATCTCCATGTACGGCCCCAACGGTCGCTTCCTGCATGGCGCCTTTTCTCGTTTCTTCCGCGACGAGCTGCTCTCCCTTTTTACAAGCTGCGGCGTGGCGACAAAGGTGGAGCGGGGGGGACGGATTTTTCCCGTTTCCGACGACGCACGGGATGTGGTGACGGCAATGCGGTCATATATGACGCAAGGCGGCGTGCGGATTATTTTTAATTCGGCCGTAAGCGCAATTATTCCGGAAGGGCCGGGCGGCTTTACCGTCCGGAACGGCTCCGGTGATTATCACGCGCGCTGTGTCGTCGTGGCCGCAGGCGGCGCCTCGTGGCCCGCCACCGGTTCGACCGGCGACGGTTATAAAATGGCAAATGCCCTCGGCCACTCGCTTAGCCCCCTGCTGCCGGCGCTCGTCCCTCTGGTCGTAAAGGAGACGCAACTGGCAAAATCCATGCAAGGCGTGTCTTTACGCAATATACGCGCCTGCGCGTTTCAGTGCGACGCATCCGCGGCGGATGAAACACTTATCCCCTCTTACGACTCGGGGCGGGGCGCAAAAAAGAGCTCACGTCCGCCAGTACTGGAAAGTCGCTTCGGCGAGATGCTTTTTACGCACTTCGGTCTGGGGGGGCCGGTCATCCTTCTGATGAGCCTGACGGTGGTCAGGGCTCTGGCCAAAGGCCCCGTTTCCATCCTCATCGACCTAAAGTCGGCGCTCAGCCGGGACCAGCTGCACAGACGCCTGCTTGCCGATCTCGACAGATTCGGCAAGCGGAAAATCGCCTCCATTTTAAAAGAGTATCTCCCGGCTAAAATGATTGAACCCCTGCTGGCATTGGCCGGCATCGACGCGCACACGCCCGCACATCAGATCGGCGCTGGCGGGCGGGAGAAGATCATCGCCCTGTTCAAGGCCCTGCGATTCAACATCTCCGGATCGCTGCCTCTTTCCAAAGCGATTGTCACAGCAGGCGGCGTTTCACTCAAAGAAGTCGCTCCGCGGACAATGGCTTCACGCATCCATCCCGGCCTGTTTTTTTGCGGAGAGGTGCTGGACCTGGATGCGGACACAGGCGGCTACAATCTGCAGGCCGCTTTTTCCACCGGTTATGTTGCGGGGGAAAGCGCTGCGCAATATGCGCGCCGGCGTCCCTGAAGCTGCCGCGCTTGATGAAAGCTCATCCGGAAGTGTCGCGGGAAACAGGCTCTGTGACAACTAAGGCACAGATCACCGACAGAAACAGGCTCAAAAGGCATATTTTAAAAACAGCGGAATAGGCACCGACCGTGTAGGGACCGCCGTCCGAACAGGCATAATCCAGAAACCAGCCGATAAACGGCTGTCCGGCAAGAGCGCCGGCAAACGGGAAGAGATTCATCGTCCCGGTGGCGGTGCCGGATATCTGCAGCGGGAATGAGTCTTTGATGATGGAATAGCCCACAACGGCCAGGCTGGACATGAAGAAATTGTACGCAAAACACCAGATGTAAAGCTGTGTGTGTGAAAAATCTCCTGTGAAAAAAGCCAGCGGAATGAAAACACAAAACGCGCATAACTGACCCAGGATGAGAACTTTTTTTCTGGAGCAAAGCACGCGGTTGGCCAGCCAGCTCATCGTCGGGGCGCCGACCACCATGCCGATGGCCATGGCGGACAGAACCCCGCCCGCCTGCGTCTTGCTCATATCATAAACATGCATGAGGAAAGGCCCGCCCCACAGGCCGGCAAAACTTAAAGTCACCAGCGAACCGAAAAAACTGCAGCCCGCCACAGGCCAGAAGGAACGACTTGTCAGCACCAGGCCGATGCCGTTGAATAATTTTATTTTCTTCCCTTCACCAGTCTCCGCGGGAAGATGGTTGACCGGTTTAAAGCCGGACTGCTCGGGAGTGTCACGCACGATAAGCCAGACCAGGCCCGACATGACCAGTGTCAGCGCCCCGATGGCGACCATGGAGCCACGCCAGGAAATGGCGTCGCTCAAAAGCGCCAGAGGGGTCGAAGCGCTGAAGGCGCCCACGCCGCCCAGCGTCATCAGCAGGCCGTTCATGTAAACAAATTTGCCCCGCTCGAACCAGCTGGTCAAAATCTTTAACGTCGGTATAAAAACCATCGCCACGCCGAGGCCGACCAGCACCCGGCCCAAAATAGCCATTGCAGTGTTTTGCGCCAGCCCCAGAAGAATGGAGCCTACGGCCCCGATTATAAAAAAAAGCGCAATCGACCTGCGCGGCCCCCATGAATCGGACAGCAGGCCGGCGGGAATCTGCATCAGCCCGTAGGGGTAAAAATAGGCTGACGCCAGTATGCCCATCAGCGCGCCGCTGGTTTGCAAATCCGCCATGATGTCGATGGCCACAACCGCCGGGGCCATCCTGTGAAAAAATACGAGAATATAGGCTGAGCCCAAAACGGCGAAGATAAGATAGCGGTATTGAGAAAAAGATATTCCTGTTTTGCGCATGAGATTAAGTCCGGGGAGGCGGGATGTCAGGGGCTCAAAGCTCCGGAGCTCCGGCCGGGATGAGACATACAACGATCAGCGTTTCTTTTCCGGCATTCCGGATCTGATGCTCTTCATCGGGGGCGACATACAAGGCGGTGCCCGGCCCTGCGGAAAGCAACTCGCCGTTTATATAAACCTGCGCCTCGCCCGAGTGAAAAAAGATTTCATACTCCCACGCGTGGGCGTGCCTGGGCGTGTGGCCGCCCGGCTTTATCTCGAAGCTCCTCATACAGAAATGAGAGGCCCCGTCGAGCTTTCCGATGAGGACACGGCCGGTCACGCCCCTGGCCTGTTCATCATCAAATACTTTCGCAGCGGCGCAAGTGTAATGAATCAGCTTCATGTCACCTCCCTGTTTTCTACAATCTTATAACTTATAGAGGATTGCAGCGTGCCGGGCAACATCTTTTATTTCTGACAGATCCTGGAAAAACCCGGACG
>JAAYKU010000128.1 GCA_012522275.1 Smithella sp. | reverse complement strand
TTTTCGCTGGCCGAATAAATTCTTTCAGGAGCTTGGGCTGTATAGTCTTGAGGAGGCCCATGGTCTGTTGCTCCAGTCCTCAAAGAGGTAAAACCACCAACTGGAGAGCCGGATGCGGGAAATCCGCAAGTCCGGTTCGGAGGGAGGGGCGACGCAAATCAATGCGTCGTTCCTACCCCTATAGAACATAATGAGCAAATAGCTTGTGGCTCGTAGCTGGTAGATGATTAGATGATTAGATGATTAGATGATTAGAGGAT
This sequence comes from Smithella sp., assembly GCA_012522275.1. Taxonomy (GTDB): domain Bacteria; phylum Desulfobacterota; class Syntrophia; order Syntrophales; family Smithellaceae; genus UBA8904. The sequence continues at coordinate 5,652 of JAAYKU010000128.1, read as the reverse complement.
TAGAGGATTAGAAGATTAGAAGATTAGAGGGTTAGAAGGTTGGAAGGTTGGAGGGGTTGATACATGAGTGTTTCAATGAAAGGCGAAGTTGTCCTCAGTAACGCGCCGGTTGCCGAGCCTTGTAAAATTTTCATTTTCCTGGAAGCTTGATCCTGATAATATTACATATATAAACAAGGGATAAACACCCCAATGTGAGTTTTATATACATGGCTGAAATTGACAAAATTATAAATCAGAACAAGAGACTTTTTTGGGACAAATCATTGCTCGATTCTGACAGCGATAAATACATCATTGTCGAGCGTGTTCTTGAGCGGGGGACGGAAGGAGAGTTCAAGGCGGTTCTTGCCTTTTATGGAGAGGAATTCATAAAGAGAGTTGTCAGCCAGAGCAGAAACCTGAGCCCTAAAACCGTCAATTATTTTTCAATGGTTTTCGGCATTCCGCGGGAGGCGACCAGATGTTTTTCCGAAGCATTACCGCCGATATGGCGTCCATACTAAAAAATCCGATTCTGAACGAACTTCCGGCGCAAACCTATCTGGCAGGAGGGACGGCCGTGGCTTTGCATTTGGGGCATCGCCTGTCGGTTGATTTTGATTTCTTTACATCGGAAGAAATTGACGCTCTGCATTGGCATCGGCAATTGCAGATCGCTTTCAGTCCGGGCTTCAGGGTATCTGCAGCGAAAATTGAGAAAAACACGCTTGTATTGAATTTAAACAACACAGGCTTCAGCCTTTTTCGGTATCCTTATCCCTTGCTCCAGCAGCCCGTCCACGATCCCGGATTTCCATTGCCGGTTGCATCTCTTATCGACCTGGCCTGTATGAAGCTCATTGCGATAAATCAGCGCGGGGCTTGTAAAGATTTTATTGATTTGAAGTTTATTATCGAAAAGACGGCTTCTTCCATGAGCGATCTTCTGTCGGCTGTCGGTCGCAAATACAATGTCGGCGAAGAAATGTTTTTTCAAATCAAAAAAAGCCTTGTTTACTTTGACGATGCCGAAAGAGATTTGAATGTAAGCATGTTCAGCGCGAAGTCCGAAACATTTGAAAGGTTGTCCCCGGAGGAATGGTTGAAAACCAAACAGTTCTTTCATGAAATAGCGTCGTCATAAGCGATGGGCCACGGGTAAGGTGTGAAAAGCGAAGCGCATCCACTGATGTCCCCTGCCGGCGGGGGTGTCGTAGTCGTAAAGAAGCCGTCAATATCGTCATACCGGCGAAGGCCGGTATCCAGAACATAATGAGCAAATAGCTCGTGGCTCGTAGCTGGTAGATGATTAGATGATTAGATGATTAGAGGATTAGAAGATTAGAAGATTAGAAGATTAGAGGGTTAGAAGGTTGGAAGGTTGGAGGGGTTGATACATGAGTGTTTCAATGAAAAGCAAAGTTGTGCGTTCTGATGAGCCGGTTGCCGAGCCGGTGGATGACGAGCTGGTGATGGCGGATATCGACCGGGGCAAATATTACGCCTTCAACGATATCGCCACGGCCATCTGGCAGAACCTGGAGAAGCCAATTACAGTCGAAGAGCTGTGCGCGCGGCTTTGCCAACAATACGAGGTGAGCGCCAAGCAATGCGCGACAGACGTGATGGCGTTTTTGAAGGAACTGGAAAGCCGCGGACTGATCGTGGTGGAATTTTAATCACTCTGGGTCAATTCCCCGAAGCTTGCTTCGTTCCTTGGGGTTTGGATACCCCGTAGCTTGCTGCGGGGTAGTTCATTCCAGAGTTCAAAATGTTGACGCTTCATTATGAGAAATTATGACCAGAATTAATTCTGATTTACCGCTTATTTCGGTGATCATGCCGGTTTACAACCGGGATATGTATTTACATGAGGCTATTGAATCTATACTTTGTCAAACATATCAGAACTTTGAGTTAATCATCGCAGATGACGGCTCAACGGATGGGAGTGTCGCCATTATCCGGGAATATGCTGGACGTGACCGGAGAATTCGTCCGTTGTTCTTTGCGCATCGCGGAATTCCCCGTACGTCAAATACCGCCGTTGTCCATGCAGGAGGGGAATTTATTGCCCGTCAAGACTCTGATGATATTGCGTTACCCAATCGTTTGGAAGACCAATATCGTTGGTTTATGGAGAAAAATATTGATATCTGCGGATGCCGGTTCGCATTTTTTAAAGGTAAAGAGGATGAAAAAAGCGAAGAACTTCGGTGGCAACCTGAATCCCATGAAAATATTGTAATGGGTATGCTGCTTGGTCATCCCTTGCTTACCGGAACAATGATGGCGAAAGCCTCAGTTTTTGTGGAAAACCCTTTTGACGAAACGACTGACTTTATAGACACTGCCTGGCCCATGCAAATGGCACTTAAATACAAAACGAGCAACGTGCCAAAATTTCTTTTGAAGGTCCGTCGTCATGAAAAAAATATTACTACCCTAAGAAGAGGGTCATTCAAGAATAATGTCAGTAAAGCAAGGTTTAGTTTTTTTTATCATCTTTTTCCTGGGACCCAGCTTCACGATTACTTGGCGTATATTCGCATGGCGGACAAAGCAGCTATGACTAGCTTAAAGGAGCTCGAAAGAGCCGGCCACTGGCTGGTTCAATTTACCGCTAAGGCCGATGAAGAATTGCTTACAAAACTCCGCAGGCTATGGGAAACAGTCTGTGATCGATCAGGTCATCTTGGCAATGAAGTTAAGGAGATTTTTAACCGCTTCGATGAGAAAATAGGCAGGTATCATGGGCTGAATCTGATTGAAAAGAAAAATAGAGACGATGTTTGAAAAACATGAGCGGTATTTTCGGATTTGTGAATTTTGACGGGCGTCCGGCAAGTCCTGAAGAATTTCAGAAGATGGCCGGTGAAATGGCGCACTGGGGGCCCGACGGTATCGGTTCAGTCATTTCCGGCAGCGCCACCATGGGCCATGCGCTTTTGATTGTCACGCACGAATCTCCCTATGAAAAAATGCCGTATCACGATACCGAAACGGACGTCTTGTTCACCGCAGCGGCGCGCCTCGATAACCGCGACGAGCTTTGCGACCTGTTCGGCATACCTCATCCCCAAAGGCCGACCACACCCGACGGACGCTTGGTCTGGCTTGCCTGGCGGAAATGGGGGACGGACTCGTGCAGATATATTTTCGGCGACTGGTCCTTTGCCGCCTGGGATAAAAAAGAAAAAAAACTTTTTCTCGCCCGTGACCACCTGGGCAACACCGGCCTTTATTACTATTTCAAACCCCCGCTGATTGTCTTCGCGTCGAACGTTAAGGCCGTGCTTGCCCATCAGGCAGTGCCGTGTGAGTTGGATGAAATCCATCTGGGGCGCAAGCTGGGGCTGAACATTCTGGAAGATGAGGTGTACCGGACGTACTGGCAGGGTGTCCATACACTGCCTGCCGCGCATACGGCATCGTTTGGCAATGCCGGCAAGACAATAGAAAACTTCTGGCGTATGACGGACGCGCCGGATATTCGCTTTTCCAATGATCAGGATTATCTGGATGGGTTTCTGGATCATTTCCGTCGGGCGGTGCGCGTAAGACTAAATTCCATAAGGCCCGTTGCCTCAACACTCAGCGCCGGGCTCGACTCCAGCGCCGTTACCGCCCTTGCCGCCCAAGAGCTAAAAAAGCGAAATCAGCCGCTTGTCGCTTACACATCGGTGCCACTTTATTCCTGCGATCATCTTTTTCCCGGAAACATAACAGACGAGTGGCCGTTGGCGCATGAAGTAGCAAGGCTTCATGACAACATTGAACATATCCCGATAAAAGGCGAGGATATAACAACGCTTGCCGGCATAGAAAAATGCATAAAAATCAACAACATGCCAGCTGGCGCGCCATCAAATTCCTTTTGGATTATTTCCATTCTTCAAAACGCAAAGCACAGAAACAAAGGGATAATGCTAACAGGGCAGCTCGGCAACGGAGGCGTTTCCTGGAGCGGGGGGCTAAACCGTGTTTTATATTTACTTGCTCAAAATCAATGGTGTAACGGCTTGCAAACAATGATCGATTGGAAAGTGTATAATAACCGATCATGGTTTGGAGCATTAAAACAGCACATGTTAAAGCCCGCGATTAAGCCGGTATGGGTGATGTTCAAGAATGCCGTGGGACATGCAATTCCTGGGCATGGACTCATTTCTTTGTTGAATGACGATTTTGTGAGGCGAGTGTTAGCGCAGAAAAGATTTCGATTTCATTTTGAAAGAACTATAAGCCCGCAACAGGAAAGATGGTTGACAATGATCAGAAACGGTATCATTGTTGGGCCATCATGGCATAATTATGGGAGTTTTTATGATATAGAAGTGCGTGACCCGACGGCTGATGTCAGGCTGCTGGAGTTCTGTATGGGTATACCAAATGAGCAGTACTATCTTGCAGGCGGTGAGAGAATGCTGATACGTACTGCCATGGCCGGTATTTTACCTGACAGTATCAGATCGAACACCCTAAAGGGAAGACAGGCATCTGATATTATGTTCAGGCTCGAAGAGCGCCGCGATGAGATGCAAGAGGCTCTCAACAGCATCGAATCAATGGCCGATACGGGTCGCTATATTAATGTGCAATCTATGAGGCAAGAATGGCTGGAGATATTGCAGCGCTTTCCACATCCAGATGCTGTAAAAACCTATAAACTTTTACGTGTACTCAATGTAGGATATTTTTTGGTTTCGTTTTCAGGAAACAAGAAGAAATCTGAGGAGTAAATCAAGTCTTTTAGCATAGATTATTCAAAATGTTTTTTCGGTGACCTGTGCCCGATGACACAAATTTTGAAATAATAAGTTGAAATAATAAGTATTGACCTGTTTTGTTTTTTTAATTATGATGCTACGGAAAGTAAGCGAAAAAATCGGAGGATAACTTATGAGAAAAAATGAAATACTGGAAAATATGTTGCCCGAGTCGCCATTCTTATCCGAAACCACGCCCCCAAAAAAATGGCAGGTACCGGAACTTATTGAGGTGGATTATTCAGAAACACAGGCAGGGCTAGGAGGTGAAAGCGGCGGTGATGGGGATACGGGATATTCTTAATAGGAAGTTAGTTTCACGAAAAATAAAAAAGCGGGGCATTTAATTCCCCGCTTTTTTATTGTCTTCATGATAACTGATAACTACTCATTTTTGAAACTTTCGTTTTAATCCGATTCCGACAAGCCCGAGGCCCAAAAGTAACAACGTTGCAGGTTCAGGCACGGATACTTGTTTTGCGGTTCCAAAGAAAGAATAAAATACGACAGTTTGATCCTTATTGTACCACGTATCTCTGTGATCGCCTCCGTTATAGGTCAAATCCGCGGCTGCAGCTTCGTATACAATAAAATTGATCTCATTTGGTATAATCCCATTTGCTGATATTGTAAAATTTAAAGTATCTCCCGCGGCAAGAGCTGGGGTTGTGATTGTAAATCTTTCATAGCCACCAACATAACCGTTCATTGAACCAAAGCCTGCATAGTTGAGACCAAATGGTATGTCAAGCATGTCGCCAAGATCCTGTTCAAGTCCTATCGCCGAAACTCTGAAACCGGAATCTGCATTATTGGTGATGGTGAAAACCAGATTGTCTCCGTCAGCGACATAACTCAGATCCACCGGTATCGCCATCGCGCTTCCTGTCGCCAGGAAGAA
>JAAYKU010000127.1 GCA_012522275.1 Smithella sp. | reverse complement strand
CTGACCAGCTTTCTTGTACCGAAGTATGTTGTTTTTCTCGAGGCGATGCCCAAAAGCCTCGTGGGAAAAATTCTGAAGACCGAGCTGCGTAAAATGTAGGCCGTCCCGGCGAGTACGGGAAAGGCCGCGTTTTGCGGCCGGTCACGCTGCGCCTGTGACAGGTTAATATCAACAATATTTATCAGGAGGTGCCGGATGCGTTTCAAGACAGTTTCAGTCAGGACATTACCCATTATTATTTTGATCATTTTCGTCATTGCGGCAGCCGGATGCTCTTCCCTGCAGACTCAGCCGGCCGCAAAAACCGATTATGACGTCATCGTGATCGGTGCGGGCATGGGCGGGCTTTCCGCTGCTGCCCACCTGGCCGTCAAGGGGCAAAAGGTGCTGGTGCTGGAAAAGCACAACATCGTCGGTGGCAGCACCACCAAATTCAGCCGCGGCGAGTTTGTCTTCGACGCGGCGCTGCATGAAATGGCCGGCGGCGGACCAGGCAGAAAAGACCGCGGTCTGTACCAGCTGTTAAAGGCGACCGGCGTGGACAAAAAAGCGCAACTGTATGAAGTGCCGCATCTTTACCGGTCTGTGTTCCCCGACGTGGACATCACCTTGCCCCCTAACTGGGAAGGTTTTAAAAGCGAGCTGAAAAAGAAATGGCCGCAGGAGGCGAAAGGCATCGATAAGTTCCACACTCTTTGTGAGGCACTTTTCACCGACCTGATGGAGCTTCGCGATCTTTTCCGCTACGGCACGGTTCGCGCCACGCTGACCAAAGCGATGGTTCCCGTCCGGCAGAGGACTTTCCTTAAATGGAAGAGCCGAACCGTCAAAGACCTTATGGATGAATGTTTTCACGACGAGAATCTCAAAGCGGTCGTCTCTCAACTGTGGGTCTATTACGGGGCGCCGGTGGAAAAAGAATCCGCTCTGATTTTCATGGCGGCCACCGAAAGCTACCTGGCCGACGGAGCATGGCACATCAAAGGTAGTTCCCAGGCCCTATCCGATGCCTACGCCGCCCGCATTGAAGAGTTGGGCGGCACGGTGAAAACCAGCACGCTGGTGACAAAAATTATCGTGGAAAAAGGCAGGGCCACGGGTGTCAAAACCGCAACCGGTCAGACTTTTTCCGCACGCTACATTGTCGCCAACACAGACCCCTATCAACTGGCCTACAAACTCATCGGCCAGGAAAACATGACTCCCGCCTACCTCGAAAAGATCGAATCACTCAAGCCGGCCAACTCTCTTTTCGGCGTCTTTCTGGGGCTTTCCATCGACCTTGCCGGGCTAGGATACGAGGATACGGAGATTTTCTACAACGCCCATCAAAGCAGCATGAAAAACTATGAGGCCATGATGAAGGGGGATTTCAAAAATGGCTCGGTCGCCATCACCATCTACAGCAATCTCGGCGACCCGATATATGCCCCCAAAGGCAAGTCGGTTGTGAAACTCGATGCCTACTCCGATGTTTCTTACTGGCCCGAAAATCGGGCGGCCTATGAAAAGCTCAAGGCTCAAAAAATGGATGAGCTGATCGAACTTGCCGCAAAGGTTATCCCGGAAATCGCCGATCCGAAAAACATTGAAATAAAAGAAGGGTACACACCGCGTACGATTCAGCGCTATACAATGAACAAAGGCGGCGTGGTTTACGGCTTCGAGCTGACACCCGGACAATGGGAAAAAATGCCCAATACAACGCCGGTACCCAACGTATTCATCGCCAGCAACTGGACACAGGCCTGGCACGGCGTCGGCTCCTGCCAGATAAACGGCTGGCGGGCGGCAAGGATGATCCTCGACAGGGAGGGAATCGAATAGGGATAGCTAATAGCTCGCAGCTGATAGCTCGTGATTGATGGTATCGACCAGCTCAGCATGAACGGTCAATAAAACGCGAAGCGCATCCTTCTTGTCCTCCGCCGGCGGAGGTGGCCTGCTTTAGCTGGTCGGAGATGGAAAACAATACTCCATCGTTTATGGCTCGTAGCGACTCACTCTACGGTATGGAGCTTTGTTTCAGGCTAACTTGTTGATCCCGTGTTGAAGTTAGTCAGAAGATTAACGGCTACCCAACGATAAACAGCCCCGGCCGTCTGGTGTTCATCACTATGGCCGGGGCTTTTTTATTTCATGGTGGCTAAAACCCATTGGCCTGGTTATCGTCCATGAGCGTGCGTAAAACATCGGCTGCCGCGTCTTTGTGCCCGATCAGAATTACTTTCACACCGCTTCCCCTCATGCCCTTCTCGCCGGCGATCAGATACCCGAGGCTGCGGCCGTCAATATCGAGCAGGCACCCCAGGATACGGGGATGGTGCCGCTCGATGAGCTGTCCGATATGTCGGTAAAGGCGCTCGGCTGCGTCATTGGAAAATAAAAGCAGTCTTGAGATGCGCTCCTTTTGTAGTGTCGCCGTTTTCCGGCGCGCCTCGTCGAGGCCTTTTTTTTCGGCGTCAAGTTTGTTGGCAATGTCTTCAAAGCCGGGGCGAACCCGCCGCTGCAGACGAGCTTTTCTGATCGCCCGCTCCAGCGCCGGGCTCAGGCTGAGAACCGGAACCTCCATTTCGGCACCGGAGCAGAGTCTGGTTTTACGTCCGGCAAGAATTTCAGTTATTTTTTCGGCGCTGCCGTCTTCTTCAAGACTGCGGGGCAGCAGCATTGTGTTTCGTTTCGTCACAAAAACCTCCGTTGCAGTGCCTAAACGGCCTTTCACTCCGGGGAAAAAGGCAATGAAAAGTCATGCCTGCCTGTCCGGGCGAGACATCTGTAATTTTCAACCAGACGCTCAGGCGACAGGGCAGCCTCGTTTACGCCATGGCCGGGGGTGTACCTTTCCGGCCATGGCGAGCGGGAAATCCTATTTTTTTGTCTGCTGTTTGATCGGTTTGGGCACAAAAATCAATTCTTCATTCGCCCGGGAGCCATTTTCCAAGAGAGTTTCCTTTGTTAGGAAGTTCTTGCGCTTTTCGTGGCAGGTATCGCATCTGCGCGTGCGGTCCGTTCTCTTACGGATGTTGTGGGCGGGCGTATCCCAGTAATTGGGAACCTGATCGTAGTTTTCCATCTTAATGCCGCTGGGAGCAAAAGTATCGCGCACTGTCGGAATGAGACGCAGTGTCGTCAATATTTTCTTGTCTCTGGGGCTGCGCCCCAGAATCATCCCCGGGCTGGCCGCGGAATGTCCGTTGTGGCATGTATTGCAGTTGCGGTAAGCCGCCCCGGAGTGGCAACCGAAACAGCTGACCTTGTCCGCGTGTGTTTCGTGCGACTCCCTGGCCGCGGGATTTGTCTCACTGCCCGGCTTGTGGCAGTTTGCACAGGCTGGCCTTCCTTTCACATGCTGTTTGGAGGCGTAGGCGTTGCCGTCGCCGTGAAACTCATCCTTCTTATGGCAGTCCATGCACAGCATGCCTTTCTGGTAATGCACATCGGGTGCGCCGCCGTATTCGCCGACATATTCAGGATAAACGCGCCCGCCGTGGCAAAACGCGCAGGTTTTGCCCTCATCCTTTTTCACGAATTTGTGCTTCGCGATAAGCCCGATGCTGATGCCGTCCACCGGCGCCCCCTTCACATGGCAGTCGCCACACGATGCGTGGCAACTGCGACATGATTTTTCAAAAACCTTTTCGTCAAAGATTTTCAGCTCCGCTGCGGAAAACCGGGGCATGACTCCGGTACGCTGGCCGGCCGACGTGAAGTGCAGTGATTTGGAATAATTCTCGGCAATCTCTTTATGGCAGACGCCGCAGGAGGAAAGGGCGGCCGAAGGTTTTTTCAGCAGGCCCTTGTGAGCCTTTTCCTTTTGCATTTCCCGGGGATCACCGGAATGGCACAAGATGCAGCCTGTCCTGAAATGAGGGTCTTTCGCCAGAAGTTCCCTGTCCACTACAAACCCTTTGTACATCTCTTCCGGCCGAACTGCCGGACGCGCGCCCGCTCAGCCTTCCCCTTCGCTCGGCGGCAGCACCGGCGGCTTGTACATCGCCTTCATCAAGGATTCATTCGTGTGGCAGTTCACACAGGTGTTGGGTGTGGCGGCAAAACAGATCGCCCCGGCGCACACGACCGCGAGCGCGGCAAGTAAAATCATGCGGAATCTGAGCTTGTGTTTCATAAAACCTCGCGTGTCAGACAGATATTGTTTCCCCTTACCTTAGCCACTCCGTGTTGCACGGCAATACAGCGCACCCCGGAAATGAAAAACTAGAGCTTTTTCTTTTCGAAAAAGACAAAAAGGCCGATAAAAGCGGCAGCCAGGATGACAATGACAATCCAGTGATTGACGCCCAGCAGACCCGGCAGGGTGACCTTGCCGTAGTTGCCGCAGCCCAGCAGGGTTTTTTTCAGCCCCGGGTAGAATTCAGCAAAAATTCCCGCCCCCAGTATCATGCCCAACAGGGCAAAGACAGCGTCGAAACGCCCCTCGCCCAGCGCGCCCATAGCCGTCGCGGGGCAGTAACCGACAATGGCCCAGCCAACGCCGAAAATCAGGCCTCCCCAGATGTTGCCGCCCAGAACCAGAGACTTGACGGACAATTTGATCAGTCCCAGATCCAAAAGCAGGTAAATACCGACCATGGCCACCAGGATGGCCGTCAACATAAACTTGACGATGGTCATATCCTTCAGACGCAAAGCACCCAGCTGCCTGTCATAGCGCAGCACCTGGCCTTTCTGCATAAGAAAACCAAAAAGTATTCCGGTGATGATGCCGACGAGAAATTCATTCATTGTTTGTCCCTCCGTATAAAATCCTTGCCATGATAACACCGGCCAGGAAGAAACAAATCAGTGAAACATAACCGCTGACAGCAACCTGAGCAAGACCGCTCAGCCCGTGCCCGCTGGGTCACCCGTCGGCCAGACGCGCCCCGAACATGGCGATCACACCACCTAAGAAGGCAGCCGCCCATCTTTTAGGCCGCGAGCGCCCGAATCTTCTTTCCCACATCGGCGGCACGGCCACCGCCTTCATGTCTCTGGAAGTCAGCGCTGAAATAAGCGAGCCCAGAAGCACGCCGACCACAAACATCAGCTGCCAGTCGG
>JAAYKU010000126.1 GCA_012522275.1 Smithella sp. | reverse complement strand
TTTTTCGGCGGGTCAACGGTTTTTGACGCGCTGCAGGTGACGCAAATGGAATTCTTTAAAGACGGCGGCGCGCGCATGATTGCCGCCATGAGCGACCAGACCATGCCGGTTGACCTCAAAGGACGAGATGACGACTGGGCATCGGACCTCACCGACACTTATGAACTGGAAACAAAGGAATCCCGTGTGCGCTATTGTGTGCCGCTCAACGCGGCGGGCGAACTGATCGGCATCATGACGTTAAGCGAAAAGGTTTTTTACGAAGGGCTGACTTTTGAGGAAACGGAGCTGATCAAAACGATTTCCGACCAGGCTGCCGCCGCTTTGTTGAGCCTCAGATTCGCCGAGCATCTGCGGCAGACCAAGGAGCTCGAGGCATTCCAGACAATGTCTGCCTTCTTTATGCACGATTTAAAAAACCTGGCCTCCAAATTGTCATTGGTCACTCAAAACCTGCCGCAGCACATAAACAATCCGGAATTTCAGGCAGACGCGCTGAAAACTATTTCTCAAAGCGTTACCAAAATCAACAAAATGAGCGGTCGTCTTTCGCTTTTGAGCCCGAAAATCAATCTTTCTTTCCGTGAAACAAATATCAATGAACTGGTTGTGGCCGCCATCAACGATTTAAAAGGCTACGCGGCAATTCCCGTAGCAGACAAACTCGATCCGGGCCTGCCCTCTTTTTTCGTGGATCAGGAGCAAATATACAAAGTGCTTGAAAATCTGCTGATGAATGCATACGATGCCACCGGAGCCGACGGCCGCATTGAAGTGGCGACAGGAATCAAAGACGGCCGGGCGGAAATTTCCGTCAGCGACACGGGCTGCGGGATTTCCAGAGAATTTATGGAGCTGAGCCTTTTCCGTCCTTTTCAGACGACAAAAAAACAGGGTATGGGCATCGGCCTTTATCATTGTAAAACAATCGTGGAAGCTCACGGCGGCAGGCTCGAGGTGGAAAGCCAGGAGGGCAGAGGATCCGTGTTCAGAGTCCGCCTGCCTCTGCGCGAACATCCGTGAATATCATGAGACAAAGGCATTATCTTGCGAAAACAAAAACTTTTGATTGTTGACGATGACGAAGATCTGCGCACACAGATGAAATGGGCGCTTTCGGCTGATTATGACGTGTGCCTGGCCGAGGACCGCAAAAGCGCCCTGGCCGCCATGAATAAAGAAAAGCCTGAAGTGGTGACGCTTGATCTGGGGCTCCCCCCGCAACCCGCCGGCGTCGAGGAGGGGTTTGCCATCCTCGATCAGATTCTCGATGAATACGGCAATACAAAAGTGATCATCATAACCGGACGCGGCGAAAAAGAACATGCCCTGCGCGCTATCGAAAAAGGGGCCTGCGACTTCTTTTACAAGCCCATCGAGCTGGACGAGCTCAAAATCGTTTTGGGGCGGACTTTCCACATCGCCCAACTGGAGCGGGAACAGCGCGAACTGAAGCAGCGGTTAAGCGACGACACGTTTGAGTTTATGATCGGAACGTCGCAGGTTATGCAGGATATCTTCTCCATGATCCGCAAGATCGCGACAACCGACGCGCCTGTGTTGATCATCGGCGAGTCCGGCACGGGCAAGGAGCTGGTGGCGCGCGCTGTTCATCGACAGGGGTTGCGTGCAACCGGGCCGTTTATACCGATCAATTGCAGCGCCATCCCGGAAAACCTGATTGAAAGTGAACTGTTCGGCCATGAAAAAGGAACTTTTACGGGTGCGCACGCTCAGCGAAAAGGACGCTTTGAAATGGCCGAAGGCGGCACCTTGTTCCTCGACGAAATCGGCGAGCTCCCCACTATGCTTCAGGTAAAGCTGCTTCGCTTTCTGCAGGAAAAAACCATAGAGCGGATTGGGGGAAGGCAGCAGATCGAGGTGGACACCCGCGTGCTGGCGGCTACCAACCGCAATCTGGAAGAGGCTATAAAGAACGGATCCTTCCGGGAGGATCTGTATTACCGGCTTAATGTCCTAAGAATCAACCTCCCTCCCCTGCGGGACAGGCAGACGGATATTCTTCTTCTGGCAAAAACTTTTCTTGACCGCTACTGCCAGGAACACCGCAAGAAGATAAAAGGCTTCAGCGATCAAGCGGTTAATGCCATTGAAGGCTACGCCTGGCCGGGCAATGTCCGCGAGCTGGAAAACCGGGTTAAACGAGCTGTCATCATGTCGGACGGGAAAAAAATATCACTGGAAGACCTGGAAATGGAATCGCTGGACATAGAGACCAAGCGCATGACTCTTAAAGATGCCCGTGAAGATGTGGAAAAGAAGCTGATCATCAAAGCCATTGCAAGAAATGACAATAATTTGTCCAAAGCCGCAGCCGATCTGGGCATCAGCCGCCCTACCCTTTATGATATGATGGATAAACTGGAAATACCAAGACCGGGGGAACAAAGGGAAGATTAGAGGGCGGAAATACAGTGATGAGTAATAAGTAATAAGTAATAAGTGATAAGTGATAAGCGCCGTACCGCCAGTAGTGTCCCCCTTTGGAGGGGGCAAGGGGGAGGATGGGAAACGAGAAAACAGGAAACAGGAGGCAGGAGACAG
>JAAYKU010000125.1 GCA_012522275.1 Smithella sp. | reverse complement strand
TTGATGTTGAGCCCCATATCCTCCATGCCGGCGGCGGAAAATATTTCAATCATGGGTCCGCTTCTGGCTTCGGACACTTCGAGCTCCACCATTCTTTCATCGAGATTGCCGTCCTTTAGAAGTTTGCGCAGCTTCTCACGGGTGGCCTCCTGTTTCTTTATCTGTTCGTCTACGGGAAGGTCAACGACATCGAGCCTGTCGTCATTGAGCATATCTCTGACTTTTGTTTCCGTAAGCCGGGGGGGCAAAAGCAGGTCAAGAAGTTTCTCTTCCGCGCTTTGTAGCGCTTTGGCCTGAACGTTTTCATGCTCCTGCGCCTTGACCATATTGATGGACAGCTCCACCAGGTCGCGCACCATGGATTCGACATCGCGTCCTACATAACCCACTTCCGTGAACTTCGACGCCTCGACTTTCAAAAAGGGCGAATTGTCCAGTTTGGCCAGCCGGCGGGCGATTTCCGTTTTTCCCACGCCCGTAGGCCCGATCATGATGATGTTTTTGGGCGATATTTCCTCTGCCAGCTCCTCGGGCACGTTTTGTCTGCGCCAGCGGTTGCGCAGCGCAATGGCCACGGCGCGCTTGGCGTCCGCCTGGCCGATAATGTGCCTGTCGAGTCTTTCCACTATTTGTCGGGGGGTGAGCCCAGAATTCTTCATTTTTTGCATAAACTCCTTACTTCTTGTTCTTTACGGCTTCTTTTGCATTGCCGCCCGCAAGGTCAATCTCCTCGAGCGTGATGCGATCGTTGGTATAAATACAGATTTCCGCGGCGATCCTCATGGCCTCGCCGGCAATCTCCACGGCGGACAGGTCGCTGTGGCGCACCAGCGCACGCGCCGCGGCCTGGGCGAAGGCGCCGCCGGAACCGATGGCCATGACGTCATCGTCGGATTCGATGACATCGCCATTGCCGGAAATAATCAGTGAGTGCTCCCGGCTCACTGCAATCATCAGCGCCTCCAGATGGCGCAGCACGCGGTCGGTGCGCCAGTCTTTGGTCAGCTCCACCGCCGCGCGCAGCAGGTTGCCGTTGTACTGCTCGAGCTTCTGGTCGAAGCGGTCAAAAAGGGTAAAGGCATCGGCGGTCGCCCCGGCAAAGCCTACCACTACTTCGTCGTTATAGAGCCTGCGCACCTTGCGAGCCCCGTGTTTAAGTATCGTTGTATCCAGCGTTACCTGGCCGTCGCCGGCCACGGCTATTTTATCGCCTTTCTTCACCGCCAGTATTGTCGTGCCTCTGATATGCATTTTAGTTTTCTTCCCTTCCCGTCCTTGCCCGGGGATGAGCCTTGTCGTAAACTTCCATCAGGCGGCTGATGTTGACCGCCGTGTATTTCTGCGTGGTCGAGAGGTTTTCATGCCCCAGCATTTCCTGGATCGACCTCAAATCTGCGCCCGCATTCAGAAGATGCGTGGCAAAACTGTGGCGCAGCGCGTGCGGACTGATTTTTCTGCCGATACCGCTTCTCATGGCGGCCGCGTCCACTATGCGCGCGATGCTTCTGGAGGTGATCCTCCCTCCCCTCGAGTTTAAAAAAAGCGGCCCGCCCGATACACGTTCTTTTCTTATCCCCTGCGATGCGTCCAGATACCTGCCCAGCGCCTCGAGCGCAGGCGAGCCGACCGGTACGATTCTTTCTTTTCTGCCCTTGCCGCGCAACTTGACCAGCCCCTGTGCAAAGTTCACGTCATCCGTGTTGAGCCCGGCCAGTTCCGACAAGCGCAACCCGGAAGAATAAAACAGCTCCAGCATGGCCTGATCGCGCAGTCCCTCCCTGTCCACACGCTTCACCCCCGCCTTCAAAAGCTCCAGGGCCTCATCAACCGATAAAAAAGTCGGCATATGCTTGCCCATCTTAAGGGCCCGGATCCCCGTCATCGGGTTGCTTTTAACCGCTCCCGTACGCAGCAAATAAGTGTAAAATGCCCTCAGGGAGGAAATCTTCCGGTTGATGGATACTTTTTTCAGCCGCCGTCCGTACAGAAAAGCCAGATAACCCCTGACAGCCTCCGGACCGGCATCCTGCAGCGCCTTGCGCCTTCTATGGTTTTGCTGGCTTTTAAGAAAGCCGTCATACTCCTTTATGTCGGTGAGATATGCCCGCCGCGTGTGCCCGGAAACATTGCGCTCTACTTCCAGAAATATCCGAAAATTCGCAAGCAGGTCTTTCATCTTCTCACATCTTGTATTTGCCGAAATCTTCAGCCGACAGGTTTTCCAGAAATTCTTTTATTTTGTCCTCTTTGAGCTTGTCGAGGTCTGTCAGCTTCATCCCGAAATCGATGCTGCGTGATTTTTCCAGTACGGCCTCCTCCACGAAAATGGAGGCGCGCGCCCGCAGCGCCAGCGCGATGGCGTCGCTGGGTCTGGCGTCAACCGCGCAGGTCCGTCCATCGCGGGTCAGATAGATAACCGCGTAAAATGTGTTGTTGCGGATATCGACGATTTCTATACGGTTGACCTGTGCGTCCATCGCCTTGATGCATTCATTGAGCAGGTCATGCGTCATGGGCCGCGGAAACACTACCTGCTCGAGTTCCGTGGCAATGGCGCTGGCCTCAAACAGACCTATCCAGATCGGAATAGCCTTGGTTTCCTGCAGATCCTTGAGGATCACAATAGGCGTATTGGTGATCGGATCGATGGTCAACCCGGACACCTTCATTTCGAGCAGCATCGCTATCCTCCTTACGGTTTTATCAGTTCTCCGCGCAGCGAATGCAAAAAACCGCGTGTAATTTCCACCCGAACCAGGTCGCCCGTCAATTCAGAGCCGCCTTTGAAGTTGACTATTTTCCAGCAACGTGTCCGTCCCATCACATCCTGGTGTGAGTTTTTGCTTCGGCCTTCAACCAGCACTTCCTGGACGCTTCCCTTAAGCCCGGTGTTTTTTTGCTGCGTGTGCGCTTCCTGCAGCAGTTGCAATTGCCTGAGGCGCAGCCTTTTTTCCTGAAGAGGAACTTTTTTCGGCAAATTGCACGCGGCGGTTCCCTCACGTTCAGAATACATAAAGGAAAACACTGAATCAAACCTGATTTTTTCCATCATGTCAATGGTTTCTTGATAGTCTTGCTCGGTTTCGCCCGGAAAGCCGACGATGATGTCGGAGGTGATGCTGATTTGCGGGCAAATGCTTTGCAAACGCTCCACTTTGGACAGATAGTCCTGGGCTGTATAGCCCCGGTTCATCAATTTCAAAATCCGGTTCGATCCGGACTGGACCGGCAAATGAATATGCTCGCAAAGTTTGGAAAGCTGTCCAAAACAGTCCATCAATTCGTTTGACAGGTCTTTGGGGTGCGATGTCGTGAAGCGGATTCGATCGATGCCATCGATTTCATTAATTTTTTCAATTAAGGTCACAAAGTTGCAGCTCGGATCCAGGTGCTTGCCGTAAGAATTGACATTTTGCCCAAGAAGCGTGACCTCTTTCACGCCGCGATCGGCAAGCTTTCGGATTTCATCAAGAATATCTTCAGGCGTCCGGCTCATCTCCGGGCCGCGCAAATACGGCACGACGCAGTAGGCGCAGTAGTTGTCGCAACCTTGCATGATGGAGACAAACGCGCTCAAAGCCCCTTCGGGCGGCGGCGCAAAGATTCCCAGCGAACGCAAGCGGTCGAAAAACTTCACTTGCGTGATCTTTTTGTGCTCTTTTTGAACTTTCTCAATCATCACGGGAAGCTGGTGGATATTGTGCGTCCCGAAAACCAGATCCACGGCGGCGGCTCTTTTGTAAACTTTATCCGCCAGATGCTGCGCCAGACATCCCCCGAAGCCGATAATCAGCTCCGGCTTTTTTTCCTTCAGCTTCACTAGGCGGCCCAGTTCACTAAACGCCTTCTGCTCCGCTTTTTCACGGATCGAACAGGTATTCATCAGAATCAGATCCGCCTGATGAACATCGGAAGTCAGCCGGTAGCCTTCGGCCTGCATCAACACGGCCATCTGCTCCGAGTCATGCACATTCATCTGGCAGCCGAACGTTTCAATATATAAATACTTTTTACTCATTAAATTATCCACAGCCTTCCAGATGCAGGCTAGTATTATCACATCAACTGTTCGTCAATCTATATTTCAGATTATTGGCCAGCTTCGCGAATTCTTCCGGCGAAAGGGTCTCTCCCCTTCTGGCGGCGTCGATGCCGGTTTGCTCCAGAGTCTGCCTGATATCATAATCAGCCATATCTCCCAGTAAAGGGCTGTGCCTGAAGTTATTGAGGAGCGTTTTACGCCGCTTTCCAAAAGCAGTTCTGACCACTTTGACAAAAAACTCCTCGTCCGCCAGGTCAAACAGGGACCTTGCGCGAAACTCCCCCTGCATCACGCAAGACTCGACTTTCGGACGCGGATAAAAACAGGAGGAGGAAACATCAAAAAGACGCTCCACATCCGCATACATTTGCACGAGGACAGACGGGACGCCGTAACTTTTGACGCCCGGCGGGGAAACGAGACGTTCGACAACCTCTTTTTGCAGCATCATGGTAAAATTTCCGATTGCCGCACGGCTTTTCAGCAAATGGAAAATTACGGGGCTGGAAATGTTGTACGGAACGTTACCTATTACTTTAACTTTTGAATTGTATTTATCCGATATTGAAGAGAAATCAAACTTCAAAACATCGCCGGCATGAATCTGCACGACCGGGTTTGCATCAAAGCGCTCGTGAAGAACTTCGACCAGTCGCGCATCCAGCTCCACGGCAATTACCTTTGCGGCCTTCCGGGCGATCTCGGAGGTGAGCACCCCGATTCCCGCTCCTATTTCGACAACGATATCTTCAGAACCTGTATGGCAGGCTGAAGCTATTTTATGGATGACGTTGACATCCATAAGAAACGACTGCCCCAACCTTTTGGTCGGTTTTATCTCCCAGCGTCTAAGAATTTCCCGCGGAGTCGTCATGGGCGGCAATCAACCAGCGGCCAGCGCGAAACCGCATTCAAATCCAGTGCATCCCCGCCGCGGTTTTTCAGTATGATCTCGCCCAGCACAGCAATCATCGCCGCGTTGTCCGTGCACAAAACCATGGGAGGGATAAACAAATCCATTCCCTCAGCGCGTGCCGCTTCGGTGAATCTGTGTCTCAGACGGCTGTTGGCCGCCACGCCGCCGCAAACCACCAGTTGACGTATGTTGTGCACAAGCCCCTCTCTGACGGTTTTACGAACCAGGACATCCACGATCGCCTCTTGATAACTGGCGGCAACATCCGGCAGCTCATCATCACTGAAGGGGCGCCCTCTTTTTTTCAGCATGTTCAGAAGGGAGGTTTTCAGGCCGCTGAAACTGAAATCGGACGAGTCCTTCATCGCTCTGGGAAAATCATAGGCTTCAGGGTTTCCGTTTACGGACAGCTTATCAATGATGACGCCCCCGGGATAACCCAGGCCCAGCAGCCTGGCCGCCTTGTCGAGAGCCTCGCCTGCCGCGTCATCGCGCGTCTGGCCGAGTCGGCAAAACTGATGATAATCATTCACCAGATAGACATTCGTATGGCCGCCGGAAACAACAAGGGCGATAAATGGAAACTGAGGCTTTTCATCTGAAAGAAAAGACGCCATGACGTGGCCTTCTATGTGATTGACGCCGGCTAAGGGAATACCCAAAGCGTAGGCCAGCGCCTTGGCGGTGGACAGACCCACAAGCAACGAGCCGACCAGGCCCGGACCGCGCGTCACGGCAATGCCTTCGATCCCGTTCAGTGTCAGCTTTGCGTCCGCCAGAGCCCGTTCGATGACCGGCGAGATGGCTTCGAGGTGTTTGCGCGAGGCGATTTCCGGCACTACGCCGCCAAAGGCGCTGTGGTCTTTGATCTGTGTGGCGATGACATTGGACAACATTTTCCCGTCTCTTACCACCGCGGCCGCTGTTTCATCGCACGACGATTCTATGCCTAAAACAATCAATGCTCAATCCTTATGATAATTTAACACCTTACGGCATTTGACAACAAGGTTGCGGAAAAGTCCCGCAATATGGTTCATAAAAATCCGCTGGTCAAGGCAGATCTTTGCCGAGCTCCGATAATTGTCTTTACAAACGCCGCAAAAGGCTTATATAAAAGCCTCTGTTGTTTGTAAACAAACTTTTGGTTATTTATGGGTCTGGCAGCCATGGAAATAAAAGCGGATTTTCTGATCATCGGCAGCGGCATCGCCGGCTTGAGCCTGGCCATTAAGGTCGCAAGCCTGGGATCGGTCGCCATCGTCACCAAAAAAGAGAAATCGGAGTCCAATACCAATTACGCCCAGGGCGGTATTGCCGCCGTCATGGATAAAACGGACAGCTTCGAGGAGCATATCAAAGACACGCTGGCCTCAGGCGCCGGGCTGTGCCATAAGGATGTGGTTGAATTTGTCGTGCGCGAAGCACCGCAGCGCATCCGTGAGCTCATCGAGTGGGGAGTCAACTTCACGCGCTCCGAAACCTCACCGAATTTGTTCGACCTCGGACAGGAGGGAGGCCATCATAAGCGCCGCGTCCTGCACGCTCAGGATCTGACCGGCCGGGAAATAGAGCGGGCACTGCACGAAAGGATCGCCGCGCTGAAAAATGTGACCATCTATGAAAACCATATCGGCATCGACCTGATACTGCACAAAGACGCCCAAGGGCAAACGCTCGGCTGCCTGGGCGCCTATGTTCTGGATATCGAAAACGACGAAATTCATGCATACCGCGCCAGATACACAATTTTATCCACCGGCGGCGCAGGCAAAGTTTATCTGATCACCACCAACCCGGATATCGCCACGGGAGACGGTATCGCCATGGCCTACCGCGCGGGCGCCGAAATCGCCAATATGGAATTCATTCAGTTCCACCCGACCTGCCTGTTTCACCCAGAGGCGAAGGCTTTTCTCATCAGCGAGGCGGTGCGCGGCGAAGGGGGAATTCTCCGGCTCAAAAACGGCTCGACCTTCATGGATAAATATCATCCCATGAAAAGCCTGGCGCCGCGCGACGTGGTGGCCAAGGCCATCGACAATGAAATCAAGAAATCCGGCGACGAATATGTTCTTCTGGATATCACCCATCACAGCCGCTCTTTTCTGCAGGACCGCTTCCCCAATATTTATGACAAATGCCTCGAGTATGGATTCGATATGGCCATAGAACCCATTCCCGTCGCGCCGGCGGCTCACTATATCTGCGGCGGGGTACGGGTTGACCATTTCGGGAAAACAACCATCGACAATCTGTTTGCCTGCGGTGAGGTATCCTGCACGGGGCTGCACGGGGCCAATCGTCTGGCCAGCAATTCGCTTCTGGAGGCGCTGATATATTCTCATCGGATATTCACGAAAATTGCCGGATCTTTTTCTGCGACGCAAATGAGCACGGTCCCCATCCGCCCGTGGGACCCGCTGGGCAGTTCGGAAAGCGACGACACAATCGTCGTGACCAACAACTGGGAAGAGATACGCCGCTGCATGTGGAACTATGTCGGCATCGTGCGTTCGGACAAGCGCCTGGAACGCGCCTTGCGCCGCATTGAAATGATTCAAAAAGAAATTCACGAATATTACTGGAATTACAAGGTAACCAAAGATCTCGTCGAGCTGCGCAATATCACGACCGTCGCCAAGCTGATCGTAAAAAGCGCCCGTTCACGCAAAGAAAGCCGCGGCCTGCATTATACGATAGACTATCCGGATGCAATTGACGCTTATTTGAAAGACACGATCCTGACAAGAAGTTAAGATGCGCGCGCAACCTGTCTGTCCGCTGATTCAACCAAACACACGACTGAAAATAAAATCGAGCCTGGTCAGGAAATTCTCGACATTGAAAATCCCGTCGAGGTCTTTTTCGTTTAAATGTTTTTGCACGAGCGCGTCTTTTGCTAAAAGCCCGCGGAAGTCAGCCCCCTCTTCCCAGGAACGCATTGCGTGTTTCTGGAGAGCGGCATAGGCGTCTTCGCGCGTTGCCCCCTTTTCGATCAAAGCCAGCAAAACCATCTGCGAGAAGATCAGTCCATGCGTCATATTGAGATTGGCGAGCATTCTTTCGGGATAAACCACCAGATTGTCCATCAGGCCGGTGAATCTCCCCAACATGAAATCAAGGACAATCGTGGCGTCGGGAGCGATGACGCGCTCGACCGACGAGTGGCTGATGTCGCGCTCATGCCACAAGGCGACATCCTCGAGGGAAGCCAACGCGTAGGAGCGCACCAGGCGTGAAAGGCCGGAGATATTTTCGGACAAAACCGGGTTGCGCTTGTGCGGCATGGCCGAAGAGCCCTTCTGCCCCACGGCAAAAAACTCCTCCGCCTCGCGCACTTCCGTACGCTGCAGCAGGCGGATCTCCTGCGCAAACTTGTCCAGGGACGACGCTACAATGGCCAGTACCGTAAAATATTCCGCGTGGCGGTCGCGTTGGACAATTTGAGAGGAAACAGGCGCGGGCGTAAGCCCCAGCTTCCGGCAGACATGCTCTTCGACATAGGGATCGATGAAGGCAAACGTACCTACCGCTCCGGAAATCTTCCCGTAACTGACATTTTCCTTCGCCCGTGCCAGCCTTTCGCGGTTGCGCTGCATTTCCTGATACCACAGGGACATTTTCAGCCCGAAGGTGACCGGCTCGGCATGGATGCCGTGCGAACGGCCGATCATCAGCGTGGTTTTATGCTCGAAGGCGAGACGCTTGAGAACCGCCAGCAGCCGATCGATGTCGTCAAGCAGTATGCCGGCCGCATCCTTGAGCAAAACGGCCAGAGCCGTATCCAGAATATCGGACGAGGTGAGCCCCATGTGAATGTAGCGTCCGTCCGGCCCGACGGCTTCGGCAAGCGATGTGACGAAGGCGATCACGTCATGGCGCGTCTCTTCCTCTATTTCGTCAATTCTGGGGATGTCGATAACCGCCCTGGCCCTGATCGTTTCGAGCGCCTGCGCCGGAATTTTACCCAGCTTCGCCATCGCTTCGCAGGCCGCAATTTCGATATCGAGCCATTTCCGGTATTTGTTCTCCCGGCCCCAGAGGGCCGCCATTTTGTCTCTTGAGTATCTGGGAATCACAAGTGTCCCCCGCAAAAGTTGTAACCGGGAGCGGACGAACCGCCCGGTCGTCAGTTAATATGAAACTTGAAGCTGTCCGTCAAGCTGCAAAATATACTTTTTGCCCAAAAATAAAAAAGCTGAAGCGCAATTGCCGGCAAGTTTTGCGCTTCAGCTTTCCTTTGACCATTGCAGTGCTGCAGGAGCCTTATTTCGCTTCCTGGCGCAGCGCCTTGACCATGTCGGTTTTTTCCCAGGGGTATTTATCCAGAAACAGCGTGCTTGGAATCTTGCGATAAATATCTCCTTTGAGCAGACCGAATTTGGTGATCATGCCCTCGGGGGTGAGGTCAAACAGACTATTGATGATTTTTTCGAGCCGATCATCCGGAAGTTTCCCCGTACCGAACGTGTTGACGTAAACCGAAAACGGACGGGCGATGCCGATGGCATAGGCAAGCTGCACCGAGCATTTGGTCGCCAGCCCCGCCGCGACGATATTTTTGGCCACGTAGCGCGAACCGAAGACCGCCGAGCAGTCCACCTTTTCGGGAGTCTTGTTGACCACCGCGCCGCCGCCCAGCTGAGCGCCTGGGAACCCGCCGTAGCACTGAACGACCAGTTTGCGTCCGGTAACGCCGGAGTCGGCCGCGCTGCAGGAATTTACCGCATTCCACTCGCCTGTGGGGTTGAAAAGAAATTCCGTTTTTTTATCCACGCAGTCTTCGAGGGCTGCAAATGCTATTTTCTTCGCCTTGTCGCGAACCTTGAGACGGTCGCCCTTGACGTAACGGTAGTCGATCGCGTTGGACATGAGAACTTTCGCCACGCGCTGCGGCCTGCCTGTTTTTGTGTCGTAATCAACCGATACCTGCCCCTTTCCGTCCGGCGCGAAGATCGGATCCTGGCAATATTCAAAAGCACGCATCAATTTGTTCACCAGCACATAGGGAAGAGGAAGCAGTTCTTTTGTGTCATCGCAGGCAAAACCGTACATGATGCCCTGGTCGCCCGCGCCGATCTCTCCCTCCTTGTTCAGAAGGCAGCTTGTTCCCTGGTTGATGTCCGGCGACTGCGGAATGATGGCGTTGAGCACACCCATCAGGTGGCCGTTGAGACCGACGGCCGCGTGATTATAACCCAGCTCCAGAACGGATTCCCGCGCGATTTTGTCTATGTCAACATAAACTCTCGAGCGCACCTCTCCGCCGACGATACATATCCCCTTGCCCAGAAAAACCTCCAGGCCGCAATGAGGCATATTGGCCAGATTGAGACCACCTTTTTCTTTCTTTTCCTTGTCCAGGATGGCCGCAATCACATTGGCGGCAATGATGTCCGCTACCAGATCCGGGTGACCGACTTTGACGCTTTCCGATGAAATCTCCATGCTAGTTTTCTCCTGATATGTTTTTTGTGCGGGTTTTTTACGGTCTTATAAAAAAACCCGCGCTAAAGCACGGGTCGAATGAACGGTTTCATTGTTGTCAGTGCTTTAGCACATTTATAGAGCGGAGCAATTTACCTTAAATCACCGCTTGACAGAGGTTCATATCACACAAACGTATTAAATCAAGATTTTTTTTCATCATGCTCCCTTAAAGCCCGTTGGCCGCTTAGCGCACGATGACCACGGGGATACTGCCTGCAAGCTGATTTTTGATTTGCACAAATTCTTCGTCTGAAAATGTTTTTTCTTCGGCAAACATCGCCTCGAGTGTCTGCCCGGGCTGAAATCTCTGCAGGGCATAGCGCTTTGCGCCTACTAGCTCGCGCGCTATCGTCAGAATGTCTTCGGGCCTCAGAAGTGAAGCGGCCGCTGTCGTGCGAAATTCATGGGGGATTTTCGCTTCGATTATCAGGCGGATGCTTTCGCGCAAATCATCCTTTTCCAGAGGCGCTCTGACGAGATCGGGATACTTTTCCAACGGAGCCTTCACGTCCATGGCGATGAAATCAACAAGACCTTCTCTGAGCAGGCGCTCCAGCACTGCCGGGCGCGAACCGTTGGTATCGAGCTTTACGGCGAAGCCGAGCTTGCGGATATCCATAATAAACGGAATTAAATTCTCCTGCAGCGCCGGCTCCCCCCCCGTGATGACGACAGCGTCAAGCCTGCCCCGGCGGTTTTCCAAAAAACTGAAGATGTCCTTTTCCTCGAGGCAGGGCCGGTAGAGTTTTGTGTCCACCAACTGCGGGTTATGGCAGTAGGGACAGCGAAAATTACAGCCCTGCGTGAAAATGACCGCACTGATTTTTTCCGGATAATCAATCAGGGAAAGTTTTTGCAAACCACCGATTTTCATAAGACTGTTTCATCATTGACTACAAACGTGCCGGTTTGTGTTTCCTGAAAACGGTAAACCTGCCTCGCGCTGAATTCCTCCTGTTTGCCCTTGTTCCACTGTTTTACCGGCCTGAGATAGCCGACCACCCGTGAATAAACCTCACAGGCGTCGCTGCACGACGGGCAGGTTTGCATCTCTCCTTTGATGTAGCCGTGCGACGGGCAGACACTGAACGTCGGGGTGAAGGTCAGATAGGGAAGATGATAATTGGAACATATCCTGCGCACCAGCGATTTGACGACCGCCGGGTCATCTATGCGTTCGCCGGCAAAGGCATGAAATACCGTGCCGCCCGTGTAGCGGGTCTGAATCTCATCTTGCAGATCCAGTGCTTCAAAAATATCGTCCGTGTGGTTTACGGGCAGTTGAGTGGAGTTGGTGTAGTAGGGTTCCGCCTCTTTCGTTTCGCCGTCGCTTGCCGTAATAATATCCGGGTATTTTGTGCGGTCGATGCGCGCCAGGCGATAGGAGGTTCCTTCCGCCGGCGTCGATTCCAGATTATAATTGTTGCCCGTTTCCTTCTGGTAGTCGATCAGGCGGTTGCGCATGAAGTCGAGTACTTCTTTCGTAAATTCCTGCCCCTCTTCCGAGGCGATACCAGTTTTCAGCAGGTTGAGGCATGCCTCGTTCATCCCCACTAAACCGATAGTGGAAAAATGATTTTTCCAGTATTCGTTGAAACGCTCCTTGACGTTGCGCAGATAATACTTTGTGTATGGATACAGGTTGCCGTCGGTGAATTTTTCCAAAACCTTGCGCTTGGTCTCCAGGCTTTCTTTGGCCGTATCCATCAGCCTGGCCAGTCTGCTCATGAACTCCGCCCTGGTCGCGGACTGATAGCCGATGCGCGGCATATTAATGGTTATCACGCCGACGGAGCCGGTAAGCGGGTTGGAGCCGAAAAGCCCACCTCCCCTCACCTGCAGCTCGCGATTGTCGATGCGCAGACGACAGCACATGCTTCGCGCGTCCTCGGGGTTCATGTCGGAATTGATGAAATTGGAAAAATAGGGAACTCCGTATTTGGCCGTCATTTCCCACAGATCGGCCATTTCGGGATTGTCCCAGTCAAAGTCTCTGGTGACATTGTAGGTAGGAATCGGGAAGGTGAAGACTCTGCCTCTGGCGTCGCCCTCGGCCATTACCTGCAGAAACGCGCGATTGAAAAGGTCCAGCTCCTTCTGGAATTCTCCGTATGTCTCCTTTTGCGGCCTGCCGCCGATTATGACAGGCTGATCGGCGTAATAGCGCGGAACCGTCAGGTCGAGTGTCACATTGGTGAAAGGCGTCTGGAAACCTACGCGAGTGGGCACGTTGATGTTGAAAATAAACTCCTGCAGCGCCTGCTTGATTTCTTTGATGCTCAGGCCGTCGTAGCGGATAAAAGGCGCCAGGAGCGTATCAAAATTGGAAAAAGCCTGGGCGCCGGCCGCTTCGCCCTGCAGCGTGTAGAAGAAATTGACCACCTGCCCCAGAGCGCTGCGCAGATGTTTGGCCGGTTTGCTTTCCACCTTGCCGGCCACACCGCGAAATCCCTGCACAAGCAGGTCATACAGGTCCCACCCCACGCAGTAAACGGACAGCAGGCTCAAATCATGAATATGAAAATCACCCTCCGAATGCGCGCGCCGTATTTCCGGCGTATAGATTTCGTTGAGCCAGTAAACCTTGCTCACTTCCGATGAGATATAGTTGTTGAGCCCCTGAAGTGAATAGTCCATATTGCTGTTTTCATTTACCTTCCAGTCGACTTTTTTCAGATACTGATCCACCAGCGCCACTTCCATTTTATTAGTAATATCCCGCAGGCGCGAGTGCTGGTCGCGATAAATAATATAGGCCTTGGCTGTCTTGCGGTAGGGGGACTGCAGGAGAACCTCTTCGACAATGTCTTGTATCTCTTCCACGTCAGGAATTTCACCGTGGAAAAATTGCGAAGCGAGGTTGAGCACTTTGATGGTCAGCTTGCGCGCCTCCTTTACGTCGAATTCTTGCGTTGCCGAACCGGCTTTGGCGATGGCATTGGTGATTTTTTCGGCATCGAACCGGACGACACGGCCGTCACGCTTGCGGATTTTCGTATTCATTAAAGCCCCTCCATGATTATTTGACACAAGATAACTTCCTGTTGCAGAAAAACAAACAGCCCACTACCCAATATATTGTGGTTAAAATGAGCCATACCACTATATATAGACGTTATCAAGCTGAAAATAAGAAAAACAAAATAAATTGAGTTCATATTATGCTTGAAAATAACACGTCCGCGTTTTATGAGTATAAATCTTCAAAAAGGCGGGCGGATTTGAAAATCAATTTAGAGAAAGTGTCGAAGATAAAGGGGTTTCTGGACGAACAGGAAGCAAGGCGCCTTTATCTTCTGGCCGGCGAAGCCGCAAGGCTGGCGCCTTGCCTGGAAATAGGCAGCTACTGCGGCAAATCGGCCGTTTTTTTAGGGACGGCCTGCAAAGAGAACAACTCTGTTTTGTTTTCAGTGGACCATCACACAGGCTCGGAGGAGCAGCAGCCGGGCCAGGAGTATTTCGATCCGGACCTGCTGGACAAAGAAACAGGAAAAATCGACACTTTGCGTTTTTTCCGCAAAACACTCGACGATTTTGATCTGCACGACACAGTGATTCCGGTCATCGGTCGCTCGGAGATTGTCGGCCGCGCCTGGAACACAAAACTGGGCCTTGTTTTCATCGATGGGGGTCATGCCTATGACACGGTTCTCAACGATTATGAAATCTGGGCGCGCCACGTCCTCGCCGGCGGTTACCTGATTTTTCATGATATCTTCCCGGACCCGGCAGAAGGGGGCCAGGCCCCGTATCTTGTTTATCAGAAGGCGGCCGCATCGGCTTTATTCGATGTAGAGCCTCTTTTCAAATCGCTGGGCATACTAAAAAGAAAAGCCTGACTTGTTTAACCCGGATTACACCATGCAATAATGCGTGAGATACTTTACCCCTCATTTAGAAACTGCATTTTTGCGCTGAAATTCACACAACCGAATCTTATCGGCCATACGTTTTTTTGTCTAAACTATTATTCGGGAGAAAAAAGGCACACGAATGTGTGTGCCTTTTCAATGGAACTGGTCGGGGCGGCAGGATTTGAACCTGCGACATCTTGGTCCCAAACCAAGCGCGCTACCGGACTGCGCTACGCCCCGGTTTATTTTTTTCTGTCAACAGATAATTTTTAAGCTCGGCAAACGCCCGCCCGCGGTGGCTGACCGTGTTTTTGACTTCCGACGGCAGTTCGGCCGCCGTCATGTTCATTTCCGGCCATAAAAAAATCGGGTCATATCCGAAACCGTTTGTTCCGCGTGCCTCGTCGATAATCAAGCCATCCCATCTGCCTTCAAAAGTCTGATACCGGCCTTCAGTGCCGAAAAGGACCAGTGCACACCGGAAAGATGCATTTCTTTCTGAAGGGGGCACGCCTTTGAGCCTGGATAAAAGCAGGGCATTATTTTCCTCATCTGACGCGCCTTCACCGGCGTAGCGCGCGGAATGGATGCCCGGCTCACCTCCGAGTGCGGCCACCTCCAGGCCGGAATCGTCGGCCAGAACGATTTCGCCCGTGGCCTGTGAAATAATCCTCGCTTTTTTCAAAGCGTTTTCCAGATATGTTTTACCGTCTTCCACAATCTCCGGCAATGATGGAAAATGATTCAGGGACACAAGCTCCATGCCGGTGGAGGTCAGCATCTGCGTGATTTCCCGGACTTTCCCCTCATTTCTGGTCGCGAAAACAATTTTCAAGGCCGCCACCCGCCGAGTGCCTCCCCCTGTCGGGCGATAATCTTGTCGATGCCCTCTTTCGCCAGCGCGGTCATTTCATCGAGCTGTATTTTACTAAAAGGCTTCTGTTCTGCTGTGCCTTGTACTTCGATAAACAAGCCGGAGCCGGTCATCACGAAATTCATATCGACATCGGCCCGGGAATCCTCCTCGTACTCAAGATCAAGCATAAGCGCACCTTCGACAATGCCGACACTGACGGCTGAAACGAAATCATTCACGGGGATCATCTCCACAAGTCCCCGGGTTTTCATATCTTTAAAAAGCTCGACCAGCGCCACAAAAGCGCCGGTGATCGAGGCGGTTCTCGTCCCCCCGTCTGCTTCAATGACGTCGCAATCGATATAGATGGTTTTTTCGCCAAACGCACCGAGGTCGGTGACGGCTCGTAGCGAGCGGCCGATGAGTCTCTGAATTTCATGAGTGCGACCACCGATTTTACCGCGCGTGGACTCACGCGTCTGGCGTGTCTGTGTGGACATGGGGAGCATGGAATATTCCGCCGTGACCCAGCCTTTTCCCGTGTTTTTTAAAAACGGCGCGACCTTGTCGTCAAGCGAGGCGGCGCACAGCACCTTGGTAGAGCCGAATTCCACCATCACGGAAGCGGGCGTGTTGCGTAGATAGCCGACACCGATGGTGACCGGGCGAAGCTCATTGAATTGCCGGTTGTTGCTGCGTTCGTACAAGCCTGCCTCCTAAAAGAAAGACCTGATGGCCGCGGCGAGCGCCCCGGCAATTTCCTTTTGCGTTTTTGCGGACTCGAGTTTTTTCCTGTCGTCAGCGTTAGTGATGAACCCGAGCTCGACAATCAGCACCGGTACGGCCAGACCTTCGGCCAGCGGCACGGGCGCTTCGCGAAGCCCCCTTCCCTTGCGCGCAAAAAGATTGTCTAGATTCCTCTGAACGATCCGCGCCAGTTTGATCGTGTCATTGAGGTGTTTTTTATCCTCTTTCGAGGCGACTTTTCCGGTTTTTTTGGACAAGGCGCTCTGCTGAACAAATCCTGGATAGTACAGCTCAAAGCCGGATGAGCTTTTGCCGAATCCGGCATTGACGTGCAGGCTCAGCACCAGGGCCGGGTTCCTCTTGAGTATTTTTTCACGACGTTCCTGTATAGATACGGTTTTATCCACATCTCTGGTCAGCACCGCCTCAATGGCGCCATCGGCCGCCAGCGCCTTTTTCAGCTCCAGAGCGATTGCCAGCGTCAGGTCTTTTTCGACGGTTTTTCCCGCCGTCACTCCCGTATCCGCGCCTCCATGCGCGGGATCGATCATCACGGCGTGCCCGGCTTGCGCGCAAAGAGGAGCAAACACGATAGACAAAACGAACAGACAAAAAACAGCAAACGTATATACGCGATATTTTTCAAGCATAGTTTCACCCGCTTTTCTTTTTTTGCAAACCTGCGTCAGGTTGCGCCTCTTATAGCAGGGCGGCTCTGTTTGTCAATAAACAAAAAGATTAAAGATGTTTCAGCCCTTGTTCAGCCTTTCGATCGAGCGGACAATTTTCAACTGTCGGATGGCGGCAAAAATGGAATTGAGCTGATGCGTGTCATACACATCGATAATAAAATCACATTTGGCGATCATATCCGTTGTTTCCACCTGTGCGAAACTGATATTCACGTCAAATGAGGTGATGACGGAGCTTATTTCGGTCAATACCCCCTTCTGATCGTTGCAGATCACTCTGATCTGAACAGGATAGGCTTGCTTGAGCCTCGTATCCCAGTCAACCTCCACAACCCTGTCTGAATCCAGCCTTTTGAGATGGGGGCAGTTTTGCGTGTGTACGGTGATGCCGCGTCCGCGGGAAATGTAGCCTGCGATTTCATCTCCGGGGATCGGATTGCAGCACCTGGCAAACCTGACCATGACATCGTCGATCCCTGTCAGTGTGATTCCCATGGACGCCGGCGCTGTCGCTTTCTTTTCCTTTTCCGCCGGCTTTTCCGGTTCACGGCAGGTCCTGCCCTCCTTATCAAGCAGACAGTGATTGGCAATCTGCCTGGCCGAGATCCGCCCGAAACCTACCTGCGAGACGAGCTCATCAAGCGTCGGAAGAGAATATTCGGACAATATTTCTTTGAGCTCCTCGGATTTAATGAAACTGGCGAATTTCAGGTTGTGCCTTCTGAATTCCTTTTCCAGCAGGTCTTTGCCCAGCATGAGCGATCTGCTTTTCTCTTCTGCGTTGATCCAGCCACGTATTTTGGAAATAGCCCGCGATGTAACCACGTACTTGAGCCAGTCCTTGCTGGGATGATGGCCGCTTTGCGTGATAATCTCCACCTGGTCGCCGTTTTGCATCTGGTAGCGCAAAGGCACGATGTTACGGTTCACCTTCGCGCCGATGCACTGATGTCCCACATCTGTGTGAATGCTGTAGGCGAAATCGATGGGCGTCGCGCCCTTGGGAAAGGATTTAACATCTCCATGCGGGGTAAAAACATACACTTCGTCCGGGAAAAGCGCCATCTTCAGATTGGACATGAATTCTTTCGGGTTTTTGATGTCCTGCTGAATTTCCAGGGTTTCCCTGAGCTTTTTTATCTGACTGTCTTCTGCATCCTGAAAGCCCCTGCCTTCCTTGTAGCGCCAGTGCGCCGCGATTCCTTTTTCTGCCCATTCATGCATCGCCCTGGTGCGGATTTGTATTTCGACCCTCTCCCCGTAAGGGCCGATAACCGCCGTGTGCAGAGACTGGTAATTGTTCGCCTTGGGCATGGCGATATAGTCCTTGAAGCGGCCCGGCACCGGCTTCCACAGGGCGTGCACGATGCTTAGCGCCTCGTAGCAGGTCTTGTCCATTTCTGAATCTACGATAATGCGAAAGGCGATGACATCATAGACCTCATCAAAATTGATACGCTGCTCCTGCATTTTTTTGTAGATACCGTACAAATGCTTGGCGCGTCCTTCCACTTCCGCCTGGATGGAAAACTTTTCCAGCTCCCGGAAGATGATTCCCTTCACTTCTTCCGTATAGAGGTTGCGGGACTCCTGCGATTTGGCCACGCGTGTGGCAATTTCCTCATATGCCTCCGGCAGAAGATACTGAAATGCCAGATCTTCCAGCTCCATTTTCATCCAGTTGATCCCCAGGCGGTTGGCCAGCGGCGCGTAGACATCCATTGTCTCGCGCGCGATATAAACACGCCGCTCAGGCTTCTGATACTGAAGGGTTCTCATATTGTGGATGCGATCGGCCAGTCTCACCAGCAGGATGCGGATGTCGGACGACATCGCCAGGATCATCTTACGGAAATTTTCCGCCTGTCTCTCCTCCTGAGAGCCGAAGGAAATACGGCTTAATTTGGTAAGCCCATTGACCAGAAATGCTGTGTCTTTACCGAACTCCTGTTCAATCTGCTCTTTAGTGGTAAGCGTGTCTTCAATGGTGTCGTGCAGGAGTCCGCTGATGATGGTTGCCGCGTCGAGCTTCATGTCAACCAGGATACCGGCCACTTCCATGGGATGAGTGAGATAGGGTTCGCCGGACAGCCGCACCTGCCCCTGATGCACGGTTGCCGAGTAAATATAGGCCTTCTGGATCATCTCCAGCTCTTCCGGCTCCAGATAGGTCTGTGCCTTATCGAGGATATCAGTGATTCTCAGCATGAAGTTTTCCAGCCCGAGACAAATTCATCAGCCTGTTTCCTGCGTCTCCGACGAGATGATTTCAACTGCCCGGGCAACTATGTCGTCCGCGGCGATCAGTCTGCTCTCTCCTGTTTTGCGGATTTTCAATTCAACTTTTCCCTGCGCGAGATTTCTGGCTCCCACGACTATCCGCAAGGGGATGCCGATCAGGTCGGCGTCTTTAAATTTGACACCGGCTCGTTCATCGCGATCGTCTAAAATCACCTCTGCGCCGGCGGCAAGCAGACCGGCATAAATATCTTCAGACGCCTTCATGACATCCGCCTCGTTGATGTTCACGGGCGTGACAATCACCGTGTAGGGGGCAAGCGTCATCGGCCAGATAATACCGTCCCGGTCATGATGCTGCTCAATGCAGGCGGCCACCGTCCGCCCTACGCCTATTCCGTAGCAGCCCATGATCATGATTTTTTCTTTTCCGTCCTTGTCCAGGTAGGCGGCCTTCATCGCCTGGCTGTATTTTGTGCCCAGTTTGAAGACATGACCGACTTCTATCCCCCGCGCCACCCTGACCCTGCCGCGGCAGCGCGGACAAGGATCCCCCTGCTGCGCCACACGCAGATCGGCCCAGGAGGCCACGTTAAAATCGCGACCGATATTCACGTTTTTCAGGTGATAACCATCCCTGTTGGCGCCGGTCACCAGATTGGCCAGATTCATTACACAATAATCCGCGATCACGCGCACCTTGATCCCCACGGCCCCGGCAAAGCCGCGCGGCGCGCCGGTGGCTGCAA
Organism: Smithella sp.; assembly: GCA_012522275.1. Taxonomy (GTDB): domain Bacteria; phylum Desulfobacterota; class Syntrophia; order Syntrophales; family Smithellaceae; genus UBA8904. Next base: position 9,989 of record JAAYKU010000125.1, on the reverse strand, counting down.
AAATCATGTCATCGTCGGCCAGCTCGAGTTGAGTCGCCCCCAGATAGTTTTTCACTTTGATTTCGTTGACCTCATGGTCGCCCCTGATGAGCACGGCCACCGGCTTTCCGTCCGCATTGAAAATAAGTGTTTTAACGATCTGCTCCGGACCGACCTCCATGAAGGTGCTGACTTCCTCGATCGTTCGCACACCGGGTGTTTCAACACTCTGCATGGGCAGAGCTTCTTTTTGTTCAGTAGCGCCTTCTTGCGGCGCGGGAATTTCGGCCTTTTCCATATTGGCGGCATAGTCGCATTTTTCGCAGAAAACCACTGAATCCTCCCCCGATTCAGCCATAACCATGAACTCATGCGAAAAGCTCCCCCCGATGCTGCCGGAGTCCGCCTCGACGGGGCGGAAATTCAATCCGCAGCGCCGGAAAATACGGTTGTAGGCGTCAAACATTTTCTCGTAACTTTTTTCCGCGCCCGCCTCGTCCGCGTCGAAACTGTAGGCGTCTTTCATCCCGAACTCGCGGCAACGCATCACACCAAAGCGCGGACGCACCTCGTCGCGGAATTTGGTCTGGATCTGGTACAAATTGCAGGGGAGCTGGCGGTAGGTCTTGATGTCATGGCGCACCAGGTCGGTGATGACTTCTTCATGAGTCGGTCCCAGACAATACTCACGGTCGTTACGATCGCGAAATCTCAAAAGCTCCTTTCCATAATGAGTCCAGCGGCCCGATTCCTGCCACAACTCCGCCGGCTGCACCATCGGCATATGCACCTCCTGGGCACCGGCTCTGTTCATTTCCTCTCTTATAATCTGTTCGACCTTGCGGATTACGCGATAACCGAGCGGCAGGTAAGAATAAATGCCGCTGGTCAGTTTTCTGATCATTCCCGCCCTGATCATGAGCTGATTGCTGACCACTTCAGCATCAGAAGGAATTTCTCTCCCTGTAGGCAGGTGCATTTCCGAGTAACGCATTGACCCTCCTTATTGTTCTTTGTCCATTGCGTCGATTTCCTCAAGCAGCACCGGGACAAAGTCTTTTTCTTCGACTTTTTTGTATGAGACGCCTTTTTTGAAAAGCATGCCGAAACCGCGGCCGCCGGCGATGCCGATATCCGCCTCCGCCGCTTCACCCGGACCGTTGACGACACAGCCCATCAAAGCGACCTTGATGTATTTTTTTCTGCCCGCCAGGGCCATGGCCACTTTTTCGGCCAGCCCCGCGACATCGATCTGACACCTGCCGCACGTCGGACAGGAAATAATTTCCGCGCCTGTTTTGCGGATCCCCAGAGCCCGCAAAATCCCGTAAGCAATCGGCATTTCCAGCACAGGGCTTCCGGTGACGGAAACGCGAATGGTGTCGCCTATCCCGTCATGTAAAAGAGTCCCTATGCCCAATGCGGATTTCACAGCCGCGTCCGCCGGCATTCCCGCTTCCGTCACACCCAGGTGTAGCGGGTAATCTGTTGTAGCTGCGATCATCCGGTAGGCTTTGATCATCATGGGCACGTTTGATGATTTGAGCGACAGTTTGATCAGGTCAAAACCCAAATCCTCGAACATGGCGATATTGCGCATGGCGCTGGCGCACAGCGCTTCGGCCGTCACCCCCCCGTACTCTAAGATAAGATCCTTCTCCAGGGAACCTGAATTGACGCCGATACGGATTACCGTGCGGCTTTCTTTGGCTGCTTTGATTATTTCGGCGATTTTATCCCGGGCGATGTTGCCGGGATTGATCCTGATGCCGTCGACGCCTTTTTTAATTGCGCCGACGGCCAGTTGATAGTGAAAGTGGATGTCCGCAATAAGCGGAATCCTGATTTGATTTTTGATTACCGGCAGGGCCTCGAGTGCCTCTTCGTCGGGAACGGCAACACGAACTATTTCACAGCCCGCCTCCTGCAGTGCGTGAATCTGCGCCACCGTCGCCCCGATGTCGCGCGTATCCGTACTGGTCATGGATTGCACAATTACGGGCGCATCCCCGCCTATTTTTACCGGCCCGACATGAATTTCCCTCGTTTTTCTCCTGATGATTGAATCGACATCCATATAAATCAGACTTTCTTTTTATCCAGCAGATTTTATAACATGTGTACGCCCCGCGGGCAATCGCTATTTTGCCTCAATCGTCGCAACGGGCGGGAAAGGACAAATGCAAAGCGCGGCAAGGCGTCTTCAAATGCGTTGTCGAGTAAAGTACGGAAGGTGTATTTATGCTATTTTCCCAACCAGCAGTAAAGGCAAAGCCGCTCCGCCGGCAGGCCGATGGCCGCAATCATGTCTTCGATGGTCATATACTTCAAGGATGTCACGTTTAAATCACGGCGGATCCAGTCGATCATCTGTGCATGTTTTTCCGACGAGGTATCCAGATATTCGGAAACGTCATTGATGTCTTTTCCCTCCAGTGCCTGGATCGCTCTGCGGCAGGCCAGCTCGGAAATCGCCCTGGTGGAGGAGCCGTAAATACAGGGGAACATCAGCGGGGGACAGGCCGGACGGATATGGATTTCTTTTGCCCCCTTGTCCCATAATTTTTTCACCGTCAGATTTCTCAACTGTGTCCCACGAACAATCGAATCATCACAGACAATCATCCGGTTGTCTTTGATAACCCCTCCGACGGAAGCGAGTTTCATCTCCGCCACCAGGTGGCGTATTTCCTGTGTGGGGGGGGTATAGCTCCGGCCATAGCCGGGCGTGTATTTGACCAGGGGCCGCCTGTACGGTATCCCTGATTCCATCGCGTAACCTATGGCATGGCCGATGCCGGAGTCCGGAACGCCTGTAACAAAATCCGCCTCGACATTGTCGCGCCTGGCCAGGTAGCGTCCGCAACGCTCTCTGGTGTCCTCGACGCCGATGCCTTCGTAAGTGGATGAAGGAGATCCGGTATAGATCCACAAAAAGGAGCATATCTTCAGGTCCGGCCCCTCCGGCTTGAGCTGTCTGATGCCTTGAGGGGAAAGAAGCACGATTTCTCCGGGACCCAGAAAACGGAACAATTCATATCCCAGATTTTCAAATGAGCTCACCTCTGTGGCCACCACAAACGATTTTTTATCCGGCTCCCTGCTTTTTCCGAGCGCCAGCGGAAAGCGGCCTACTTTGTCGCGCGCCGCATAAATCCCCTCCTGGGTGAGCACCAGCGCACAGACCGACCCTTCAATGATACCGCGCATCGAGGCGATACCCTCGACAATATTGTCACCGCGATTGATCAGGGCGGCGACAAGCTCCGCGTTGTTGACGCCTCCGCCGGCCATCTCCGAAAAAGAAACGCCTTCGTTTAGCAGCTTAGAGACCAGTTTATTCTTGTTGGTGATGAGTCCCGTGACCACAACCGCAAACACGCCGAACTTGGAGCGGAAAATCAGCGGCTGCGGAGCTTCGTCGTCAATCGCGCCGATGCCCGAATGTCCTTCCATTTTCCGGTAATCATCGACAAAGCGTGATTTGAATTGTGACTGGGATATTCCGTGAATTGTATTGTAGAATCCCTTTGGGCCCAGCACCGCCATTCCGCCGTGCTCTGTACCCAGATGCGAATGATAATCCGTTCCGTAAAAAAGTGTCCGTACACAACTGTCTTCGGTGACTACCCCGAAAAGGCCTCCCATCTTCACTGTCCTTCCAAATTGGTAAACCTGCTTGTTCAGCCAGTATATTTCACCGCGCTGAAAGTCGGGCTAACCTGTTTTATCGTTTAAATTTCCGAATTTTTCCATCAATCTGGTATAAACATTTTCCGGCACCAGTCCCCTGACAGTACCGCCGAAGCGCGCCACTTCCTTAATCAGATTAGAGCTGGTATAAAACCACCTGAACCCGCTCATCAGAAACACCGTCTCTATATCTCTGGCCTGCCGCCGGTTCATCAGCGCCATCTGAAATTCATATTCAAAATCGGACACGGCGCGCATGCCCCGCAGCATGACATTGATGTCGTTTTTCTTCAGATAATCGACAAGAAGGCCTGCATGAGCATCCACACGCACCCCTTTTGTATCGGCAAATATTTCACGGATCAGTTCGCATCTTTCCTCCATAGTAAAAAGAGAGGATTTTTGCGGGTTGTAGGCTACCAGGACAACGATCTCATCAAAAATGCGTATGCCTCTTTTGATAATATCCACATGCCCGTTGGTGATCGGGTCGAAAGATCCGGGATAAATTGCCGTTTTATTTTTAAATTTGTCCTGGCTCATGTCTTTGGCATCCTTACGAAACTTAAAACATTATCACTGTATTTTCTTTGATCCGCAAGCTCCCAGCCGTCCGGTGGCGGCAATGGCTCGTGTACTGAATGTTGAAAAACAATAACCCCTTTATCCGTGAAAACCGGACAGTTCTTCAATGAGCAAATCGTTTCTGCAATCAAACCCTGATTATAGGGGGGATCCGCAAAGACCAGGTCGAATTTTCGGTCCCGTCCATGCAGGTCGCCTAGCGCCACCCTGACATCCGCTTCGATTATCAGGCATCTGTCCTGATACCCGCAGATGGCGGCATTTTTACGGATGGCTGCAGCCAGAGCCCTGTTTTTTTCAACAAATGTCGCACTTTGGGCTCCGCGGCTCAAAGCCTCCAGTCCGACAGCCCCCGAGCCGGCAAATAAGTCCAGAATATCGCCCGGAGCCGGCAGGCCCAGCAAATTAAAAAGAGCCGAGCGCAAAAAATCCGTTGTTGGTCTTTGGGATGAGCGGGAAGGAAAATACAGTACTCTTCCCCTGCACTCGCCTGCCGTAATCCTCATAAGCAGCCGCCGGATTCAAAATATCATTAATGCACGGGCGCATTGTCAGGTCGGGTTTGCCCCGAGACCCTTCCCGTTCAACTTTTTTATCGTTTTTACAATCCACCACACAGGTCCGGAAAGCCCGTAAGTGACGAAAAATATAAATATGGCAACCTCAGGCTTATAAACAACGATCAGTATGACGCCGACAACTACAAGGAAGGCCCGAAAGGGCATACGGGAAAAAAGCTTCATGTCTTTGCCGCTGTAGTATTTGATATTGCTCACCATGAGAAGCGACAGGGCGCTTACCATGATTACCACACCCGGGTTATGAAAGGTTCCTTCAACGCCGATATCGTGGAAAAAAATAACCGTGGCGGCAATCACCGAGGCGGCCGCGGGTATGGGCAGACCGTTGAATACCTTGCTGTCGATAATTCCGATCTGAATGTTGTAGCGCGCCAGACGCAAGGCGCCGCAGGCGACAAACAGAAAACCGGCCATCCAGCCGAGCTTTCCATAAAAAGACATGGCCCAGACATACGCCAGAAGCGCCGGGGCGACACCGAAGGCGACCAGATCAGACAGAGAGTCGTATTCCGCACCGAACTTGCTGGTACTGTTCGTGATGCGCGCAACTCTGCCGTCAAGACCGTCAAAAACCAGTGAGGCGAAAATGGCTACCGCGGCCCAGAAAAACTTCTCCTGAATAGAGGCTACAATGGAATAGAAGCCCATGAACAGGCTTGCCGTGGTCAGTAGATTCGGCAGAACATAAATGCCTTTTTTGAATTTTATTTTTTGAAGACGGTGTTCTTTATGGCTTGGAGATTCGTCGTTCATGAGAGGTATCCTAGATGAGTTTGTCCCGCCCGGACTTTGTCGTCCGGTTTTACGGTAATTCTGGAATCGGCAGGCAGGAAAACCTCAACGCGGGAACCGAAACGGATCAGACCGATTCTTTCGCCTTTGGCGACTGCCGCCTCCCGGTCGGTCCAGCACACGATTCTTCTGGCGATCAGCCCCGCGATCTGCACAACCCAGACCACACGGCCGTCGGGCGTACGGATCATAATCTCATTTCGTTCATTTTCAGCCGAGGCCTTGTCGAGATTGGCGGAAAAAAATTTCCCCTTGTGATAGACGATTTTCTCGATCGTGCCTTCATAGGGGGCGCGGTTCACGTGAACATTAAAAACATTCATGAAAATACTTATCTTTTTAAACCGGCCGGTTATTGTTCCCTGAATGTCAACTTTCTCGACTTTAATAACTTTTCCGTCGGCGGGTGAAATAACCAGGTTTTTTTCATCCTGAAATTCTCTCCGGGGGTTGCGGAAAAAACAAGTAATAAAGACGGTAATCGCCGCCAGGAACACGGCAAGCCAGAAGATGCCGAAGAAAGCGGCGGCAATGGTGACGGCGAGCGAAACTATGATGAAGGGAAGACCTTCATAAGCGATAATGCCACTATGTTTCATACGGTATTCACTTTCCTCAAATGAGTGATTCTGATATATTAGTTGCAGTTTATTGTCAATCAATCTTTGCCCGCCGGCCGCCGGACTCGCACCTTGACATGGCGGCCGGAATGTATATATAAGGCCTTAAAAAGGAGGGTTTCTGATGGCAAACAAAATTAAAATCTACACCCTGACCACCTGCAGCCACTGCAAAGCGGCCAAGAAATTCTTAAATGACAATAATATCGCTTTTGACGCGACGGATGTGGACATCCTGCAGGGAGAGGAAAGAAAGGCCGCCTTGGACGAAGTGATGCAATACAATCCCGAGCGCTCCTTTCCGACCATCGTGATCGGTAATAAAATCATCATTGGTTTCAAGGAAAATGACATCAGGGAGGCTCTGGGAATTTAATGACGCCCGCTGAACTTTATGAAATGCTGAAAAAGGCGCAGGAGCCCAAAGGATACTTCTTCAACAAAGACAGGGACTGGACCTTGTCTATCCTCAATGACCTCCTGGTCAACAAGGAACGCTACGGGTACACATCCTGCCCCTGCCGGCTCGCTTCGGGAGAGCGTGAAAAAGACCGTGACATTATCTGCCCTTGTGTTTACCGCGCAGATGACGTGAAGGAATATGGAAGCTGTTACTGCAACCTGTATGTTTCACAGGACTGGAATGACGGCAAAATACCACACGTCTATGTTCCGGAAAGACGGCCGCCGGAAAAAATTACCCTATAGACGCCCCTTCTTCTCTTTCGGATAAAAAACACACTGAAGCCGCGATACGGTTTTTTCTCCGAAAGAGTTGACAAATGATTCAAGTAACAATAAGTTACAGCCGATCTGTCAGTCGAAAGGATCATGTGAATGATTAATACTTATATCTGCAAGAAAAAAGGGGTTCTGATACAGGAAATCTGCACCGACGTTACCTGCGAATGGCGCCTTAAAAACGAAACATTTCTGAACTGCACCTGGGTCGCCTGCAATTTCGGCCCGTTTACGCTTGAAGAGGTCGGCGACATGATGGGCGTCACGCGGGAGAGAATCCGTCAGATCGAGGCCAAAGCGCTCAAAAAACTCCAGCATAAAAAGAGAAGAGACCAGCTCAAGGATTTTGCCGCTCCGGACAATGAGTGGGACAGTTTCTGATCCGCAGAGGGGGAAACCCGGCAGGCATCAGTTTTGCGCAGCCCTGCCGTTTGACGCAACTTGCTTATCCCTGTTTTTTCTTTCTTAATTTTTCCAGAAACAGGACTTCGTTCATGTGAATCTTGCGCTCATCTCGCGCAAAGAGCATGCCGCCGATAGACATCTCCATATCCAGGGCGGCAATCTTGTCCATTCTGGACACGACGGAGCAGATCTTCTTGAGCTCTTCCATGGCTTTCACCGACCTGGCCGAAAGAATTTCCGCCATTTTTTCCGCTTCCTGCATGAACTTTTCAGGAGGGGCCACCTTGTTGACCAGACCGATGCGCTGTGCCTCATTGGCGCCGATCGGCTCTCCGAGCATGACTATTTCCTTTGCCTTCATCACGCCTACAATCTGGCTCAAAGGGTAAAAAAGAGGGCTCAACCCTAATTTAAGCTCCGGGTGACAGAAAATAGCGCTTTCCGACGCGACAATCAAATCACATACTGTTACGATATTGAAGCCGCCGCCCAGCGCAATGCCGCCGACCGCCGCAATGACCGGCTTGGGGTAGGAATAAATTTTTTTAAGATACCTTTTCATCGATTCGAAATAATCATCGATTTCAACGTTGGAAAGCAAAGACATTTCCTTGATATCCATACCCGCTGAAAAAACATACTCCCCACCGGTGATGATCAGTGCCTTCATCGTGTCGTCTCTTTCCACATCCAGGAGGGCATCGTTGAATTCCAGCCTCATTTCCTTGGACAGGGCGTTCATTTCCTTGGCGCGGTTGAATTGAATGATCGCGTAAGTTTTTTTCTTGTGAACAATAATGTTTTTATAACTCATTTTTTTTGGTCCACCTTTATACGCAAAGCTTTGGCCGCTTTGAAGAAAGGAGCCTTCCGGTCGGGAAGGTCAACTGCCGCCCCCGATTTCGGGTTGCGGCCGACCCTCGCCTTTCTTTCTCTGGCGGTGAACGTCCCGAAACCCCTGATTTCGATTTTTTCGCCCCTTTTCAAAGCCTGGCCCATGGAATCAAAGATGGTTTTTACCACCAGCGTGATGTCCGCCTGCTCAAATATCGGAAACTGCGCCTGCACTTTTTTTATCAATTCACTTTTCGTCATAGTCGGATTGTCGTTAGAAAAAATTTCATGGCTGGTACAGATAACCGGCTCCGACGCGTTTTTGAAACTGCTCGGCCAGCGCCCGGCCTATCTGTATGGCCGCCTTTTCAAAAATATAAGATAAAATTGTGGAGCGTTTTTTTTGCGGATAGACCAGATCGTACGCTCCGCCCTTCCCCGCCAGCGTGCTGGCCAGCCGGGCCGCCGCCGCCATGTCGCCGAGTTCATCGACCAGGCCGTAATCTTTGGCCTTGCGCCCGGAAAACACCCGTCCGTCCGCAATCGCCTCAACCTGCTGACGCGTCAGTTGTCGGTCACGGACAATCACCTCGACAAACTGATCATAGATATCGTCGATCAGTTCCTGGATAATGGCTCTTTCTTCCTGTGTCATTTCGCGCACAGGCGAGCCTATATCCTTATAGGGTCCGCTTTTAACAACTGTCGCTTGAACGCCCACCTTTTTTAACAGCTCTTCCACATTGGCAAACTGCATGATGGCTGATATGCTGCCGGTAATGGTGCCTGGATTGGCCATGATTTTATCTGCTGCGCACGCAATCAGGAGGCCGCCCGACGCTGCCACCGACCCCATGGAAACAACGACTTTTTTCTTTTTTTTGAGAGCGACAATGGCTTCATAGATTTCCTGGGAGGCCGCAACCCCGCCGCCTGGTGAGTCGATGCGCACCACTACGGCTGCAATGGAATTATCTTTGGCGAACTCTTCGATGTACCCGGTTATTTCGGATGAATCAGAAATAACGCCCTCGATCGGCACCACGCCTATTTTTTCACCAAGCGAAAAAGTCCTTGTGGAAACCTTTCCGGATTGTGCCCCGACCCAATAAAACAAGACATAAAACAAGGTCCCGAGCGCAATGAGCAAGACCAGGCCAGCAATCACCGGATGCTTTTTCATGCTTTTTTATTCCTTGGGCTGGGGGCTTATTTTGACGTCGGCCAACGCCTGCGCAAGATTAGAACCGATGTTTTCCCGGTTGTTTATATATTGGTTGCCCGCCGGCGCCGCCGCAGGAGACGGTGCTTCCATTTCCTTGATGCTCAGACGTATTTTCTTTGTCCTGGGATCGATGCTTTTCACGACCGCAGAGACAATATCCCCGGCATTATAAAGTTCCGTCGATGATTTTACACGCTTCTGACTGATTTCGGAAATATGCACCAGTCCTTCGATGCCGTCTTCTATTTCCACAAAAATCCCAAAATCGGTGAAGTTGGTTATCTTTCCGGTCACAACACTGCCGGGCGCGTATTTTTGCGGAAGCTCGTCCCAGGGATTCTTTTCGATCTGTTTAATACCCAGTGAAAATTTTTCGTTGTCCACGTCAATGTTCAGGACCACCGCCTCCACCTCCTGACCCTTCTTGAAATATTCGGAAGGATGAGTGACGCGATGCTTCCATGATATGTCCGAAACATGCACCAGACCGTCGATACCGTCTTCGATACCGACAAACACGCCGAAATTGGTTAT
>JAAYKU010000124.1 GCA_012522275.1 Smithella sp. | reverse complement strand
TATATCCTGCGGCCGCCCTCGACGCGCTTGATGGAGTTGAGCAGACCGATCTCTTCATAGTAGCGGATGGTCCGCCGGCTCATGTCCAGCTTTCTGGAAAGCTCTCCGATGGAGGTAAATTCTTTGTTCATGATCATCTCTCGCGGGCCGGGACATAGCCCGGCCCCGCCTGTCAGTTCGAGACAAATGTTTCTTTCAATTCCCGCTTCAAAATTTTCCCTGATGGATTCTTCGGCAGCTTATCGGTGATGATCACCTTCTTGGGGCATTTAAAGCCCGCGAGCCTTTCCCGGCAGAAGTCGATAATGTCCTTTTCGATGAGCGGGGCGTCTTTTTTCGCGACAAGCACCGCCGTGACTATTTCGATCCACTTCGGGTCGGGCAGGCCGATTACGGCTGCCTCCTCAATGCCCGGATACTGGTAGAGCACTTCTTCCACTTCACGCGAGGCCACGTTTTCGCCGCCTGATTTGATCATGTCCTTTTTGCGGTCCACCACATAAAGATAGCCGTCTTCATCGAATCTGCCGAGGTCTCCGCTGTGAAACCAGCCGAATTCAAACGCTTCGGCGGTTTTCTCCGGGTCATTGAGATAGCCGGTCATCACATGGCCGGAGCGGTGAACGATTTCACCGACTGTGCCGACAGGGACGAATTTACCGTCATCGTCCATCAGGCGGGTCTCCACGTTGAGTACGGGTTTGCCTGCCGATCCCGGTTTGAGAAGCTGGTCTTCCGGCTTCAGGATGGTGGCCACCGGGCCCATTTCGGTCTGGCCGTAGTAGTTCCAGAGCTTGAGGCCGCGGAAGCTGACCGACAGTTGTTTGATGATTTCCACAGGCATGATACTGGCGCCGTAGGCGGCTTTTTTGAGGCTTCTGTGGTTGTAGTCTCTGAATTCCGGGTGGTTCAAAATACCGATCCAGACTGTGGGCGGGGCGAACATGTGCGTGATCTGGTATTTTTCGATGAGCCTGATCATCTCCAGCGGATCCGCCCGGTGCATGATGATATTGGTTGCCCCCACATAAAGATACGGCATGAGAAAGCAGTGCAGTTGAGCGCAGTGGAACAGCGGCAGGGCGTGCAGGCTGACGTCGTCCGTTTCGTACTGGCCGTCAAAAATACAGCTGTGATACTGAGACATCAGTGCGCGGTGCGAAAGCATCGCACCTTTGGGCTTCGATTCCGTACCGCTGGTGTAGGGAATCTGCACGATATCCTCCGCGCCGACCTCGACTTGCGGCTCATCGTAAGGCATCGCCGCCATTTCCGGGATCAGATTGAAAAAACCCTCCGGCACATGGGCGTCTCCCAGCGGGAGGAAACCCCATTTTTCGACGGTGGTAAATTTTGCAAGATCCTTGGAGATAATCGGGTAGAGAATGTCCTCCACAATGAACATTTTGGCCCCCGAATGATTGATGACATAGGCGATTTCATCCGCATTGAGCATATAGTTGATGGGAACCTGGATCGCTCCGATTTTGGCCAGGCCGATCATGCTGATGGGGTAGTAGTGCGAGTTATATGCGTAAATCGCCACCCGGTCGCCCTTTTGTATGCCGTAGCTGGTCATCAGATTGGCAAAGCGCCTCGACAGACGCTCGAGATCATAAAACGAAATTTTCAGATCCCGGAAAATAATGGCGGCCTTGTCGCCGTACTTTGTCGCGGCCCGGCGGGCCATATCTCCGATTGTATCGCGATAGCAGATGTTGCTCATGTTTGCGTCCTTTCGATTTGCAAAAGAGGTTCAAGAATCAGGACTAAAGGATGAAATGCTGTTCCTTCCCATGTTGCTTATGCCTGACCATATTTTTTATCGTACATTTCCTTCATCTTGAATTTCTGGATCTTGCCGCTGGCCGTCATGGGATATTCGTCAACAAATTCCCAGTATTTGGGGATTTTGTGCCGGGCGATTTTTCC
>JAAYKU010000123.1 GCA_012522275.1 Smithella sp. | reverse complement strand
TGATCCACCACAACCAGCTTCGTGTGCGTCGTCCTGCCCGGTTCATCCATATAAACCTTCACGCCTCTTTTTTCCAGAATGTTTTTTGTTTTGGTATTCTGTCGGGCAACGCTGCCTGCCGGGTCGGCTGAATCCTCCAGAATGACTTTCACCTCCACCCCTCTTGCCACGGCGCGCGCCAGATGCTCCACGAGAATGTCGGGGCGGCTCTTTTTGTGCACCCCCGCCTTGAAGGAAAAGACGGCGACAAGGATTTCATCTTGCGCCTTGTCCACCGCTTTGGTCAGAGCGGGGAAAAAATCCCTGTTCATCAGCGGCGTCACTTTGCAGGAAAAGTACCCGGTGTCGGCAGAGCCTTTCGCCGCCGTCCATCCAGCTCCGGCAATCGCGGCCAGGCAGAGCGCCCCGATAATCATAAAGCCCAGGGCATATTTTCCTGCATTCGTTTTCTTCATGGCGGCCCTGTAAAAAACATTGCCGGCGAAGCCTTCGCGCCGGCATATAAAAAGCCCGAAACCGGTTTACGGTTTCGGGCTTTGGTGCAATTTTACTTTACTTTTTCACTTCTTCAAAGTCCGCATCCACCACGTCGTCGTCTTTGCCGCCGCCTGTCGTATCCGCGCCCGCCGTACCGGCAGCATCCGGTCCGCCGGGGCCGCCGGCTGTTTTGGCATACATGGCTTCGGCCAGTTTATGCGAAACGTTCGTCAGCTCATCCTGAGATTTTTTAATTTCATCGAGGTCATCGCCTTCAATCGCTTTTTTCACCCTGGCGATCGCCTCTTCAATTTTAGTTTTCTCCGCCGCATCGACTTTATCACCGAACTCACGGATGTTCTTTTCCACTGAATAGACCAGCGAATCAGCGTGGTTTCTGGCCTCGATCAGCTCCTTGCGCTTTTTATCTTCTTCGGCGTGCATTTCGGCATCTTTGACCAGCTTTTCAATTTCCGCATCGCTCAGGCCGCTCGAGGCGGTGATCTTGATGCTCTGCTCTTTGCCCGTGCCCATGTCTTTGGCATTGACATGCACGATGCCGTTGGCGTCGATGTCGAAAGTCACTTCGATCTGAGGCACACCGCGCGGAGCGGGGGGGATACCCACCAGCTCAAAACGGCCCAGCGTGCGGTTGTCCGTCGCCATCTGGCGCTCGCCCTGCAGGACGTGGATGCTCACCGCCGGCTGATTGTCCGCCGCTGTCGAGAAAATCTGGCTCTTCTTGCTGGGAATCGTCGTGTTTTTCTCGATAAGCCTCGTCATCACACCGCCTAACGTCTCGATGCCCAGCGAAAGCGGGGTTACGTCCAGAAGCAGAACGTCTTTGACGTCGCCGGCCAGCACGCCGCCCTGAATGGCCGCGCCGATCGCCACGACCTCGTCGGGGTTAACGCCGCGGTGCGGATCCTTGCCGAAAAGCTCTTTCACCTTCTGCTGCACGCGCGGCATGCGGGTCATTCCGCCGACCAGAATCACCTCATCGATTTCCTGGGCCGACATACCCGCGTCCTTGATCGCCGTCTGGCAGGGGCCCGCCACTCTGTCGATGAGCTCTTCCACCAGCGATTCAAGTTTGGCGCGCGAAAGTTTCAGGTTCATATGCTTCGGGCCGGAAGCGTCCGCCGTGATGAACGGCAGATTGATGTCCGTTTCCATCGTCGTGGAAAGCTCCATCTTCGCCTTTTCCGCCGCCTCTTTCAGGCGCTGCAGGGCCATCTTGTCTGTACGCAGGTCGATGCCCTGGTCCTTTTTGAATTCCGCCACCAGATAATCCATGACGCGCTGGTCGAAATCCTCGCCGCCCAGATGCGTGTCGCCATTGGTCGATTTCACTTCAAAAACGCCGTCGCCCAGCTCCAGAATGGAAATATCGAAGGTTCCTCCGCCCAGGTCGAACACGGCGATTTTTTCGTCTTTCTTTTTATCCAGGCCGTAGGCCAAGGCCGCCGCGGTCGGCTCGTTGATAATGCGTAAAACGTTGAGCCCCGAGATGCGTCCCGCGTCCTTGGTGGCCTGCCGCTGTGAGTCATTGAAGTAAGCGGGCACGGTAATGACGGCGTCTTTCACTTTTTCGCCCAGGTAATCTTCGGCGGTCTGTTTCATCTTGGTGAGAATCATCGCCGAGATTTCGGCCGGCGAATAGTTTTTACCGCGCACCGTCACCTGTGCGTCTCCGTTTGTCGCCTCCGTAATTTTATACGGGCTGATTTTGACATCGTACTGAACTTCTTTTGAACTATATTTGCGCCCGATCATCCTTTTGACGGCGTAAACCGTGTTTTCCGAATTGGTGATGGCCTGGCGTCTGGCAACCTGCCCGACCAGACGCTCGCCGCTTTCCGTAATAGCGATGACCGAAGGCGTGGTGCGATTGCCTTCCTGATTGGCGATGACGATGGGGTCTCCGCCTTCCATAATGGATACGCACGAGTTTGTCGTGCCCAGGTC
>JAAYKU010000122.1 GCA_012522275.1 Smithella sp. | reverse complement strand
GCCTATTTTCATTGACACGCACGGACGTTGCCTCTATACTTTCAAAAACCAAATTGGTAATGCATTATCCGGCTCCGGGAGGGACAGAAATGAATAAAACCTTTATTGCTGCAATTTCAGCCTTGCTGTTTATAATTTGTTTTTCCTCGTCCGGCGCAGCACAGATCCATACCGTGCTGCCTGCCGTCACCGGGCCGATTGTCAAAGGCACGTCGGCATGCAATACAGATTACGGCTGGAAGCTCGCCAAGTACAATAATCGTGAAAGCTGCGTTTTTTGCGATGAAAGAAGCGGGTGGAGCTACGCAAAATATGACGGCAAAGACGCCTGCGTGCGCTGCGACGAAAGAAACGGCTGGGTCTATGACGGCAAGAAATTCTGCATCAGGAAGAATAAATAAGCTCCCGCGCCGCGCGTTATCCCGCCGCTGAAAACGAGAGATGAAATGAACTGCACAATACGCAAGGCACACAGCCCGGATATTGACGCGCTGGCCTCAATAATACGTGACGCTTTTGAAGATGCGGCATGGCGCCAAGGCATCACGGCTCAAACCAATCCCGCCCATCCTTCCAACTGCCGCCCGGAATGGCTGTTGCGCGACATGAACCGCGGCGTCATCTATTACGTCCTGGAGGCGGGCGGCCGGCCGGCCGGCTGCGCCGGGCTGGATATTGTCAGCGATGAGCTTTGCCGCCTGGATAAACTGGCGGTGTTGCCGCAGGAGCGCCGCAGGGGATGCGGCGCTTCGCTGGTCAGACATATATTGTCGGAAGCCCGGCAGATGAAGTTCTATCGCGTCGAGGCCAGTGTCGCCGTTGAAGATCATCAATTGCGCGACTGGTTGGAAAAGCTCGGCTTCGAGGACAGCGGGCAAAAGGCAACCCCGCACCTTCTTCCCCAAATATCTTTAATGACCTGTTATTGTCTGTAACGGGCGCGGCGCTTCACGCGCCGCACCCGTTTGCGCCATTGCGGCTATTTGCCGATGGAGGGGGACAGAGCCTCACGGTCTCCTCCGCTCATGCCGGCAATATATTTGACCAGCTTCTTGCGTGATTCGATGTCGTACTGCGTGGTGATCGCGATCTGTTCCATGATCGGCGACCCGCCGCCGTGGTAGGCGCCGATGTTGCGGACTCCGCCTGTGGCCGAGCAGAGCTTGTCGCCCAAGTATCTCCAGAACTGAGCCTGATCCTCAGCGGATATATTCGGGCTGCGCTTCGTGTATTTCAGAAGCAGATCGCCTATTTCCGGGTTCAGAAAATCTTTTTCATGCGGGAATGTGGCGGTAACGCCTCCTGAAATATCACACAGGATCTCCGATTCTCGCCAGACTGCCTCGCCGGACAGACACCGGCCCACGTTGCAGTAAATTGAATGAGGAATGTAGGAGCCCGGTCCGTACGGAATAAACCCCTTCCCGGGCATGAAGACTTTCGGGCCGCCCAGGTCGGAGGCCGTGTAGCCTGCGGCATAGCCCAGTTCCGTGACCATGATGATTTCGGCAAGTTTTTCCCGGACGTGCTCGGTTTTGTAGATATTGTTGCATTCGGCGGCCAGCGCGGCCATGCCGAGAATAACATCGCCGATAGCCGGCTTGCACCCGGAATATGAATGACGATGGAACAGGGCAAACAGCAGGGCCAGAATACCGCCATGCTGGTACTCGCCGGCCAGAAAAACTCTTTCCCACGGTACAAAGCAGTTTTCAAAAATCATGTACGAATCCGTCGATCCCTCCATGAATCCGCGTTTGAAATGCTCTCGTTCACGCAGGGAGTGAGATGTCAGGACCTGTTTGAGACCGTCCCAGTCGCCCGGAATGGCAAAGGCCACCGCATAGTCCTTGTCTTTTTCGCGCAGGGCGCGCGTCGGCACGACGAGCACCTCATCGGAAACGGACGCCTCGGAGATGTGCAATTTACAGCCCTCCACGACAATACCGTCTTTGAGCCTCTCCTTGATGTACACATATGCCCCGGGATTGGGCTGATCCGCGGGACGAAGCAGACGGTCGCCTTTCACATCCGTCTGTGCGCAGCAGGCGACAAGATCTTCCTGCTGGAAGCGTGTCAGCCATTTCTTGAAGTTTTCATGATACCCGGTAGCGCCGTTATTGGATCTGTCCGCCTCATAGGAAACGTTATAGATGGCGTTGGTCGCGTCAGTGCCCATGCAGCGCTGAATGCAGCCGCCCACCTTCTGACACAACATTCGTGTCATATCCTGCTTGAGATGCAGATCCCGTGCGTCTTGATGGATATGCGTGAAACGGTTGATGCGTTCACCCGTAAGATGGGAAACCGCCGTCATCAGCTCCTGGTTTTCCGGCCTTTCGGCCTCGTCGTACGTGGTGCCGATCGTGTTGAGGCAACGCATCTGCACCTCGTCGGTGCGGTCGATAAGCTGACCGTCAAAATAAACATTGCGTTTCATCTTGGACAGACCGTCGATAAAATCTTGTTTAGTTCTCATGCGTTCTTCTCCTTTTATTTTTATTTGTTTTTGACAGGGTAAGGACACGGCAATACAACCGCCGTGCGCATCGGGGCAATGTCGCCTTTTGTTTTTTCATATTGACACCTGCCCTGCAGGACCGATATAGGATTTGGAATTGTGCGGCAGAAAGGATTTGAAGATGCCGCCACGGAGTGAAACAATGGAAATCATCTTGTATTTAATCGATTTTTTCATACACTTGGATAAGCACCTGCCGGTCCTGATCGCCAGCTTTGGTATCTGGACTTATGTGATTGTCTTTCTCGTCATCTTTTGCGAAACCGGTCTGGTGGTCACCCCTGTTTTACCGGGTGATTCACTGCTTTTTGCGTTGGGTACTCTGGCGGCTCTGGGAGCTCTACAGATTGAAGTCCTGCTGATACTGCTCGTCATTGCGGCCATCGCCGGAGACAGCGTCAATTATAGCATCGGTCACTTCCTGGGTCCAAAGGTTTTTCACTACGAAGAAAGCCGCTTTTTCCAGAAAAAATACCTGATCAAAACGCATAAATTTTATGAAAAACATGGGGGAAAAACGATTGTCATCGCCCGCTTCATGCCTTTTATCCGGACATTCGCGCCTTTTGTGGCGGGGATCGGCACGATGCACTATCCTCTTTTTCTTTTTTACAATGTTGCGGGCGGCATCGCCTGGGTCAGTATTTTTTTGCTGGGGGGCTATTTTTTCGGCAATATCCCGGCAATCAAAAGCAACTTCACGATTGTCATTGTGGCCATTATCATCATTTCCGTGATGCCCGGATTTATCGCCTATGTGCGTCAGTCATTAAAAAACAAAACGGCACGGGCTGCCGAACAGACACAGGTGAATGAATGAAAACCGGATACACCGTCGTTGCCGCTGTGCTTCTTTTGTCTCTTTTCCCGCCTTGCGCCACAGCACAAAATATTTTCTATGCCGGCCGGAACATCACCATTGAAAAAGGTCAAACGGTAGATAACGCCGTTGCGCTGGGCGGCCAGATCACAGTCAGCGGCCGGGTGAGAAAAAATGTCGTGGCCGTCGGCGGGTCCGTTGTGCTCACCGGCGGCTGTGTCGTCGAAGGGAAAGTGATTTCCGTAGGCGGCGTCATCGTCACCGGCAGCGGCGCACGGGTTTACGGGGAAGTCACAGAGATAAACTCCGCCTCACTGGCAAATGCCCTCCGCTCGACCATGCGTGGCGAATTGGAAGGCTGGTCCTTAATTTTAAACATCATTTCGCTGGGCTTTTTCGCCATCATACTGATTATCACTCTGATTATGGCTCTTTTGCTTCCGCGGTCCCTTACCTCTATCGCCCGCGCCGTCGGCACAGGAAAACTAAAATCTTTTTTCTGGGGGGTGCTGGCGACACTCGCCATCGCTCCCTTGTTTATGCTGCTGGCCATTTCGGTCATCGGCATCTTTTTCATACCGCTGGTTTTCGCGGCCCTGATACTGGGGGCCATTCTCGGTTTTATCGCCGTCGGGTCACTCACGGGAGGTTTTCTGCTGGAGAAAATTTTCCCGGGGCGCAAAAAATCACTGCTGAAAGACGCGCTGCTGGGAGTCACACTGCTGTGGGTTCTGGGGTGGCTGCCTTTCTACATCGGCACGGCCATAAAAGTCGTTGCCCTCACCTGCGGGTTTGGAGGCGTACTGATGGCCGTGGCCCGCCGGAAAACAGCCACATAACGACCGGCCTCACTAAACCCGCATCCGCAAAATACCGCCCGCCGGTTATTCCACACCGGGCATTTTGTCTTCAGTTGCTCGTTTAAACCCATTCTTCACTGAGCACATCACCCTGAGTGCTGATCACAACAACTTTCAGGGGCACTTTCCGCGCGGCTTTGCCCAGCGCCGTCTGCACAATCTGCAAAAGGCCTCTGCAGCAGGGAACCTGCATGATCACCAGAGTCAGTGTATTTATCTTCGCTTCATCAACCATGCGGCGGATTTTATCGATATACTCGTCGAGATCGGAATCCAGTTTCGGGCAGGCAATCGCGAGGCTTTTCCCCCTGAGAAAGCGCGCATGGAAATCACCCATTGTAAAAGCGACACAGTCGGCCGCCAAGACAACATCGCGCCCCTGCAAAAAACCTGCGGCGGGATTGATCAGATGCAGCTGAACCGGCCAGTGCGTGAGCTCCGAAGACTGAGGACCGGTCACGGGCGCACCTGCCTTGCCTGCGTCCGGCCTGTCAAAAACGGCATGAGCCGCGCCGGGGCATGCGCTTGCCCCCGCCGGAGCCGAGATTGTCACGAAAGCCGGCTGTTTCTTGCTACGCGCCTCGATGGCTGCCTGAACCGCTTTTTCATCAAAAGCATCCGCTTCGCGCTCCTCAATCGACAAAGCACCCTCGGGACACTCACCGATACAAGCGCCCAACCCGTCACAGTAAACGTCGCTGACGAGTTTCGCTTTGCCGTTGACTATTTTGATCGCCTCTTCGGCACAGCCCGGCACGCACAGGCCGCACCCGTTGCATTTTTCTTCATCAATTTTAATGATCTTGCGTATCATATACTCACCCGCCCGAATTGTCTTAATTAGACTCTAATCATTCTGGCTGGAAATGGCAAGGCACTGCGCGCAATTGTCTTGGCCGGCTTCACCGGCTGGTGTTGTGGTATTTATCATGCTGTTTTCATGACATGTTTTTCATGGCCTCAACAAGTTCACGGACAGAGGCCGCAGAGTTGTGTAGCATTTTTTGTTCATCTTTCGTCAGCTTGAGCGTGATGATCTGTTCGATGCCGGCCGTGCCCAGCTTTACCGGCACACCGGCAAACAAACCGTCAATACCGTATTCCCCCTCGAGATATGCGGCGCAGGGCAGAATTTTCTTTTTATCCTTCAGAATCGACTCAGCCATCTCGACCACGGCCGCGGCGGGCGCATAATAGGCGCTGCCTGTTTTCAAAAGCTCGATGATTTCTGTGCCCCCAACACGTGTCCGTGCAACCAGCTCCCCGATACGTTCGGGTGTCATAAGCTCTGTTATCGGCACGCCCGCCACCGTGGAAAAACGCGGCAGGGGCACCATCGTGTCGCCGTGTCCTCCCAGCACCAGCGCGTGAACATTTTCCACGGAAACATCAAGCTCTGCAGCGATGAAAGCGCGAAACCGTGCGGAATCCAGAACGCCCGCCATACCGATCACTCGGCTTTTCGCAAAACCGCTTTCCTCCATGGCCACATGGCACATCGCATCAAGCGGGTTGCTGACCATGATCAGAACGGACTCCGGCGAATAGCGGGCAGCCTGCCGGACAACATTTTTAACAATGCCGCGATTGATCGCCAGCAGATCATCGCGGCTCATCCCGGGCTTGCGCGGCACGCCCGCCGTGATGATTACAATATCAGAGCCGGCGGACTCCTCGTAGTCGCCGGTGCCCGTGAGACACGCGTCATGCTTTTCGATTGGAGCGGCCTGGGCCAGATCCAGGCTCTTGCCCTGCGCTACACCCTCAATAATATCGATCAGCACCACATCCGCCAGTTCTTTTTCCGCCAGGCGCTGGGCCGCCGTCGCTCCGACATTGCCCGCTCCCACAATTGTAACCTTTTGTCTCATCGCGTCTCCTTTAGACATGTTCTAATGTGTGTTTTTTCTACAACAATGAGCGCGGGAAATCAATCATGGACCATGCGCATTGGATGGATGGGCAATTAAGTGGGCTGGTGGTTGGCGGACAGGCACGCAATGAAGTGTTCTTTAGTCCGGCGCGGGTGGGATGTCCGGATGAAAAATTAATGCCATAATCTCAATGGCGTCAAAAATACGGGGAGACGCCCGGTTAATCAAATCAGCATCGATCGGATAAATTCTGCCGTTTTTTACCGCAGGCACTTGCGGAAAATTATTCCAGAATCTTTTTACCACTTCAAATTTATTATCATTGATCATCGGAGCAAAGACAATGACGTCAGGTGATGCTCCTATAATGCCTTCAGCACTGTAACGGGGGTAGTGTGCAAAGCTTCGGCCCACCACATTGATCCCCCCGGCCCGTCCAATAACATCGTCAATCAGTGTGCCGCGGCCGGCCGTCACGATGGGCTCCAGGCCCAGTTGGAAAAACACACGCGGTTTTTTCCGTGTATTGACCCGACGCGCGAGTCCGTCGAGCCTCCCTTGCAGCTCCCCGGCGAGTTTTCGCGCCTCTTCCTCCCGACCGGTGATTTCCCCGATGCGCAAAATGCTGTTTAGAACACCCTGCGTGTCGGAAGGATTGATGACATAAACGGCAAGCCCGAGCCTTTCGAGCTGCTGCACTGTTTCGAGACGGTTGCCGTCGGCGGTAGCCAAAATCAAATCCGGCTTTAAAGAAACTATTTTTTCGATGGAAGGGTTGGTAAACCCGCCTATCCGCGTTTTTTCGCGGGCGGCCGCCGGCCAGTCACAAAAGGTGGTGACACCGGCTATTTTGTTTTCCAGACCGAGGCAATAGAGCATTTCGGTGATGCCGGGGGCGAGCGAAACAATCCACCGGGGCGGCGCGGCAATATGCACCGGGCGGCCTGTTTCGTCCGTAACGTCAAGGGCACACGATGGTTTCAAAACCGCCGCCGTGAGCAAAAGCACCACGCACAGTGGAAAAATGAATTTTTTCATGCAGACCGCCTAAAACTCTATGGTCAGGCCTCCCTTGACGGTTCTACCCGGCATGGGATAGTAGAAGTCTTCCATGCCGTAGCTCTGATAGTCCACGCCGAAAGAGGAATACATCGTGTCCGTCAGGTTTTCGACACCGGCGAAGATTGTCATATTCAGCCTGCCGAAAGAAGGCCGGTAATACACATAAAAATTCATGAGCGTATAGGCATCGAGCTTGGAAGTGTTGTTGTCGTTGTCGCCGGAAAGAAACGCTTCGCTCACATGACGGATTTCCGGTCTGAGCACAATCCGGTAAGGCAGATAAATCTCCAGGCCCGCGTTGATGATGCGGTTGGGAACCAGCGGCATGGCTTTTTTATTGAACTCACCCGCCTGATAGGTTGCGCGGTGATAAGTAAAGTTCCCGTACGCCTTGAGGTATTCGCGCCACAGATATGAAACCGAGAATTCCACACCGTCATGACGGGTTTTGCCGACATTGCGGTTCTCGCCCAGATACATGGCCGGGTCGTACATGAAATATTCGATTT
>JAAYKU010000121.1 GCA_012522275.1 Smithella sp. | reverse complement strand
TTGTCCGGGCAGGCCCCACGGGTGTGTTTGCGCCGGCAGTCGATGCCGTACATATTGGCTGTCGCGCCGCCCGCGTCGGTCAAAAAGCCCCTGAAGCCGGGCAGTGACGTGATTTGCCGCGCCTCGGTCAGGATCGACTCTTCAGAACGGCTGATAATGGCCCGGCCTTCGTGCAGGCCGATCGAGCAGAAGTTGCACTCCCCCAGGCAACCGCGGTGCGTCGTAAGCGAAAAGGAGATCGTGTCCATTGCCCGTATTTTACCCAGCGAAGCATAAAAAGGATGGACGCGCCGCGTGTAGGCATGCGCGTAGATCTCGTCGAGCTCGCCTGCGGTCAGATGAGGCGCGGGTGGGTGATGCACCAAAAACCGGTTGCCGTGCCGCTGATAGAGTCCCGCGGCCGTGATCGGGTCATTGTTGGCGGCAAAAATTTTGAACATTCGTGCGAAAGACTTTTTATCCGCGGCCGCTTTTTCATGTGATGGCAGTTGCAGATAGCCTTCAGGAGGCGTCTCCTCGATTGTGCATGTGCCGCGAATGTTTTTCAGTGCGCCGCCTGCTGCGAGACGACGCGCGATTTCCAGAACCGCCCGCTCCGCCATGCCATAGGCCAGAATATCGGCACGCGCGTCAAAAAGAATAGAGCGCCTCACGGAATCGGACCACAAGTCGTAATGGGCGATGCGGCGCATGGCCGCTTCCACCCCGCCCAGCACCAGAGGTTTTGTGTTTTTGAAATAGCGGCGGATGAGATTGGCGTAAGCCAGGCAGGCGCGATCGGGGCGGCGGTTGTTCAGGCCGCCGGGCGTCAGATCGTCAGATCGTCTTTTTTTCCCGATCGCTGTGTAATTGGCCACCATCGAATCCATGCAGCCGCCGGTGATTCCCCAGAAAAGGCGAGGCTCGCCCAACCTTTTGATGTCCGTATCGCTTGTGAGATCCGGCTGGCCGATGATGCCTACGCGATAGCCCACTCCGGCCAGCACCCGTCCGATGACGGCCGCGCCGATATGGGGGCTGTCGATATACGCGTCGCCGGTAATCAAGATAACATCCAGCTCGCGCCAGCCCCTTTTTTTCAGCTCTTCAGATGTAGTCGGAAGAAACATTTAAGGACAACCCGTTTATAAATGACTTTATCGTACGGATAACCTGCGGCGGATCACTGCTGCCGTGGCAATCACGGACGGGACAAATTAAGCCTAATGCAAAACGATAAGCAAGGTTTTCACGGTGTGGCACATGCCGGCATCTGGAAGCTATACACTCAGCTCCATACCCTGGTGCACACCGAAACACTCAGGCGGGATGGCGGCGCAAGTCATCAGGTGTGCGCATACAGCAACCATATCGTCAATTGCGTCATCCGGACGGTCCTGATTGTGATGAAACAGACCCAGACGCTTCACGCCCGCATCCAGCGCCAGTTGCGCCGCCTGACCGACGGTGGAATGTCCCCAGCCGCGCTTGCGGGGATATTCATCGTCTTTATATTCCGCATCGTGCATCAGCAGGTCGGCATTGCGGCAGAAAGAGACATAATTGGCGTAGCCGGCCGCGCCGTTGTGCTCAAAACCAAGTTCGTTGTCTGTGAAAAAAACAAAACTTTTTCCGTTTTCCGTGAATTTATATCCGCTTGCCTGATTAGGGTGCGACAAAGCGATACACTCGACAGTCAAATCGCCCAGCGGGAAGATGTCCCGGCAGTTGTTGGCATAAACGATATTGGCACGCACATCATCGTAATTGATCGGAAAATACGGGGCGGACATGACACGCGCCAGAGTCTCCCGGATGGTATCCTGAGCGAAAGCGCCCCCTGCAACGGTAATGTTGACATCAGGGTGGTAAAGGGGTTTGAAGAAGGGAAAGCCCATAATGTGGTCCCAGTGGCCGTGCGTCATAAGAAGGGAGACTTCGCGAAGGCCGCGGGCCATGAAAGAATTGCCCGCTTCACGGATTCCCGAGCCGGCATCGACAAGAAGAACATCCCCGAGGCTGTTTTGAATTTCCAGACAGGTTGTATTTCCGCCGTAGCGCAGATAATCTTTTCCGCAAACGGGTATGGAGCCCCTGGCCCCCCAGCAGCGTATGATCATAGCCCACCCTTATCTTCTTGTGATCATACAGAATGTTTGTTTTTTGAGCAAGCGCGATCTGTGACACTTTTTTTCTTGCCATCGGTGCATCGATGGTTAGATTAACTCCATCATTTTCTGAAAGGAGCAGCCCCATGAAACAAATCAAAATAAAAGGAATGACCTGCCAGCATTGCGTGGCGGCGGTGACCAAAGCACTCAATGCCGTGGATGGCATAAAAAATGTCCAGGTTGACCTCAAGACCGGCACCGCCACTTACGAAGAAACGAAACCTGTCGATGACGGTCTCGTTGTGCATGCCATCGAAGAGGAGGGCTACGAAGTTGTCGGATAAAGTACAGCTTCACATCAGTGGTATGAGCTGCGCCGCCTGTGTGCGCCGCATTGAAGAAGGTTTGCGCCGGATGCCCGGTGTTTCGAACGCGTCGGTGAATTTTGCCAGCGAGAAAGCTCAGGTGGAATTCGACCCGCAGCAGACGGATCCGGCCGTGTTGCAGTCCGCTATTGGCGACATGGGCTATGAGGCCTTTGTTGAGGCAGAGCCGGGCCGGCAGGAAAAGACGACGATCTCGGTCGGCGGCATGACCTGTGCCGCCTGTGTGCGGCGGGTGGAAAAGGCGCTTGGCAAAGTGGACGGCGTCGTCGATGTCAGTGTCAATCTGGCCACGGCGCGCGCCACTGTCGTGCATCAGCCCCGGTGGGCCGGCGCGGCGGCACTGGCGAAAACTCTTTCAGATACGGGCTATGAGTTTCTGGGAGTGCTTACCGACCCGGCGGCGGATCCCGTGGAAGCCGCGCGCCTGAGAGATCTTAAGGACCTGAAAATAAAAGTCATCGTCGGCGCCGTGCTGAGCGTAATTATCTTTTTCGGGTCCATGCAGCACTGGTTCCCTTTTCTGGATTTTATTCCCCGGCCGACAATGCTTCTGGCGATGCTTGTGCTGAGCGTGCCCGCCGTTTTCTGGGTGGGAAGCCGTTTTTATGTCGGTGCCGTCAAAGCGGCCCGTCAGAAAACATCAGATATGAACACGCTGGTGGCGGTCGGCTCTTTTTCCGCCTATGTCTATTCGGCGGCGGCAACCGTATTCCCGCATTTCTTTGAAAGCGCCGGTGTCGCGCCCCATGTTTATTATGACGGTGCGGCAATGATTGTCACACTGATTCTCTTCGGCAGACTTCTGGAGGCCACAGCGAAGGGGAAAACCTCCGCCGCCATAAAAAACCTGCTCGGTCTCAAGCCGAAAACGGCGCATCTGCTCGTGGATGGCAATGAAATTGACGCGCCCGTAGAGTCCGTGCAGACCGGGGACATGCTTGTCGTCAAGCCGGGCGAACAGGTTCCCGTGGACGGCACCGTACTGGACGGCCGCTCGACGCTCGACGAGTCAATGCTGACCGGCGAGAGCATGCCGGCGGTAAAGGAAGCGGGAGACAAGGTTTTTGCCGCCACTATGAATAAAACGGGAAGTTTCACGATGCGCGCCGTCGGTGTCGGTGCGGATACGATGCTGGCGCACATCATACGGATGGTGGAAGAGGCGCAGGGCTCCAAAGCGCCCATACAGCGCCTTGCCGATAAAGTGGCGTCTGTTTTTGTGCCGGTGGTGTTCGGTATCGCCGCCGTCACCTTTGCTGTTTGGTACTTTATTCCCTCCGATGCGAGCTTCAGCAGAGCCTTGATCAACTTTGTTTCCGTGCTGGTCATCGCCTGTCCGTGCGCGCTGGGACTGGCCACACCGACGGCGATTATGGTCGGCACGGGCCTGGGCGCGCAAAGCGGCATACTGATCAAGGGTGGAGAGGCACTGGAGAAAATTCATAAACTGACCGTTGTCGTCTTTGACAAAACCGGCACGCTCACCCGCGGCGAGCCGGAGGTGACCGATATCGTGGCCGTCCGAGGCCATAGCCCGGCGCAGGTTCTGGCGCTGGCCGCCGCGCTGGAAAAATCATCGGAACATCCGCTGGCGCAGTCCATTTTGAAGAGGGCGGCCGCTGAAAACATTGACGTTGTCCGGGCGGAAGGCTTTGAGGCTCTTTCGGGGCTGGGCGCCAAAGCGGTCATTGACGGTGCAATGTGTCTGGCCGGCAATCAGAAGCTGATGGACGTAGAGCGGGTCGAGACCGCTTCCGTGCGCGCGCAGGCGGAAGCGAAAGCGGGCGAAGGAAACACCGTTATTTATATTGCCCGGGAAAAAACGGCAATCGGATTTATAGCGCTGGCTGATGTTGCGCGGGCCTCGGCGCGGCCTGCAGTACAAATCCTTAAAGACAGAGGGCTGAAAGTGGCCATGATCACAGGCGACAATCAGGGAACGGCCGACAGCATCGCAGCCGGCCTTGCCATAGACGAAGTCATGGCCCAGGTCCTGCCCGGCCATAAGGCGGAGGCGGTACAAAAGCTGCAGGCAAAAGGGGAGGTGGTCGCCATGGTGGGTGACGGCATCAACGACGCGCCGGCGCTGGCGGCGGCCGACGTGGGCATTGCCATCGGCACAGGCACCGATACGGCCATCGAAGCGGCCGAGGTCACGCTGATCCGAGATGATCTGACGGCCGTGCCCGAGGCGATTTCGCTTTCGGCTTTGACGATGAGAGTCATCAGGCAGAACCTCTTCTGGGCGTTTATTTACAACATCATCGGTATTCCCATCGCGGCCGGCGTGCTTTAC